>JAQXPK010000016.1 GCA_029100605.1 Bacillota bacterium
TGCCCGGAACTTTTTGGGCAGTACCGCCCCTCTTCAGTCAAAAATCAAGGATTTTTGCCAGCGGACATTATGGTATGATTGCCCCCGGCAATCATAATATTTCTGATTCGCTGCGCGGAGCACCACCCCAGAGGGGAAGCCAAGGCGCTTCGCACAAGGTCATTTTTTCACGCTGTTACGAACCGAGCCTTACCCAATGGCGTAACGATTATACACCAGGTTCGTCACGCATTGCCCGCGGGGGCATCCCCGCCTGCGCCCAGGTATTCTTCCAGACACAGGCCGGAGCCTTTTATGTCCAGGGATACCTCCGTGCCCACATAACGGAAGTGCCACGGCTCGTCAACGATGCCGGTGATGGCCTGCTTGTCCGCCGTGTAGCGCAGGATGAAGCCGTATTCCCAGCAGTGCTCCTGAAGCCAGGCAATGGCGTCGTCCCCCAGAATGTCCACTGCCAGCCCCAGGTGGTGTTCGCTGGCGCCGGGGAGAGCCACTGTTTCCAGAGCCTTTGCCCGGGCCGCGTCGTAGTCCAGGTCAAAGTTCGCCATGTGCTCCTGGGTTCGCTTTTCCAGAATCTCCTTCTGGGCGTCAATGCTGCGATAGCCGGAGTTGAAAATGTATGTGTTTCCGGCGGCCTCGCAGTCGGACAGCATCCGCATCAGCGGCTCATAGCACCGCGCATCCACCTGCGTCCAGTCCACCACCGTGACCAGATTCCGCTGGTAGTAGTCCGGCACCGGATGGGTGGCGTTGACCAGCACAACCTCGATGCCCTTGGGGGTAAAATAGTGGGTCTGACCGTCGATTTCCGTGGGACCCACGGCGGCGGAGCCGTCCTCCAGAAAGTAGTAGCGATATTCGCCGTCCTCATACCAGCCGGTTTGAGCCGTGCCGTCGGAGCCAAAATAATACCGCTTGCCGTCGATTTCCTCCCACTGGGTCGCCATGGCACCGGCGGCGTTGTAGTAACAGCGGCTGCCGTCCTCCCGGGTCAGCCACCCGGTGTACATGACCCCGCTGTCGGAGAAGAGATACCGGCTGTCTCCAAGGACGGTCTCTCCCGTGAAGGGATGACCGTTTTCATCCAGACAATAAATGTCGCCGTCCACGTTGACAAAGCCGGTCTGCAGGGCACCGTCCGGGGCAAAATAACAGCGCTGACCGTCTACCTCCTGCCAGCCGGTGGCAAGGATGCCGCCGGGCAGATAATACCGCTGTCCGCCCATTTCCAGCCAGCCGGTCTGCATGACGCCGTCGGAATCAAAATAGTATGTACTGCCCTCCACGGCCTGCCAGCCGGTGAGCATTCCGCCGCTGCCCGACAGATACCGGACGCCGTCTCCCTGCTCCAGCCAGCCTGTGGCGGGGACGCCGCCCTCCAGAAAGAAATACCGCTTTCCCTCCACGGTCTGCCAGCCCGTGACCGGTCTGGCGTGAAAATCCCGGTAACAGCGCACCCCGTCCTTTTCCACCCAGCCGCTGCGGTCTACATGGGTATCGTAGAGCAGCCAGGCGACGCAGCTCGAAAAGACAAGCAGCTGGAAAATCAGAACCACCGTCAAAATCCGGTAGGTTTTTGTTTTCATAGTGTTCCCTCCGCAAAAAGTGACAATAGTATACCACCATGGGGAGGAAATTGCAAGCCGGGGGGTCGAAAAATAGGGGAACAACCCCCCAGGAAGTGTTGCATTTTCAGACGGAATATGGTATTATCAATCACAGTTTGTATCCAACAGGAGGTAAGTGTTTTGGCGAAGAAGGTACTGTGGATTCTGCTGGTCATCGTATTGGTTATGGCTCTGGCGGTGGCAGCCGGGCTGGGGTTTGCCTGGTATCAGAATAACCACATTTTTGTTGAGGACGCGGTCTACCCCATCGATGCCCAGGAGCTGGATCTGCGGGGGCAGGATATTTCCTTTGAGCACTACGACGCCGTCCATTCCCAGCTGCCCAACTGCGTGATCTACTGGGACGTGCCCTTCCAGGGCGGCAAGTATTCCAACGACACCCAGGTTCTGACAGTGTCCGATCTGTCGGAAAAGGACATTCAGATCATTCTGAACTACTTTCCCAAGCTGAAAACCCTGGATGCCAGCGACTGTGGCAACTACGCCATGCTGGAGGAATTTCAGCGGCAGAAGCCGGACTGCGAAGTCATTTACGAGGTCAGCCTGGGGGGTAAATCCTTCGCACCGGATGTGACCGAGCTGGTTCTGGAAAACGGCGACTACGACTATGACACCCTGATGGAGAATCTTCCCCACCTGCCCGCGGTGCAGACGGTGGAGCTGAAGATGCCCCAGCTGTCGCTGGAGCAGATCGACGAGCTGAAGGCGGCCTTTGCGGAGATTGCGTTCCGCTTCACCGTGGAGATCGGCGGTAAGGAGTACGAAACGTACACAACCGAGCTGGATCTGTCCGGCCTGACCTCCGCCGACGTGGCGCAGGTGGGTGAGAAGCTGGCAATGCTGCCGGAGCTGAAAACCGTGGAGCTGATGAAGGCCGACGGCACGTCCAGCCTGACCAAGCAGGATGTCAAGACCCTGAAGGAAACGGCACCGCAGGCCTCCTTCCACTACACCTTCGACTTCTACGGCGAGACAATCTCCACCACCGATGAAGAGGTGAACATCAAGAACAAGAAGATCGGCGACGAGGGTCTGGACGAGGTTCGCCTGACCCTGGATTTGATGGAAAACTGCAAGCGCTTTGTGCTGGAAAACTGCCGGATCACCTATTCCAAGCTGGCTGAGCTGCGGGATGAGTACCGGGACAAGACCAAGGTGGTCTGGCGGGTGGAATACGGCGGCGGCAGCTGCCTGACCGATTCGGAGGTCATCCGCTGCACCTATGAGCTGACGGACAGCAACAGCAAAAACCTGATCTATTGTGAGGACGTGCGATTTATGGACGTGGGTCATAACGACGTGACCTTCCTGTCGGACTTCTCCTTTGTGACGGGAATGCCCAACCTGGAAGCCATCATTATTTCCAGTGCCTATGTCAAGGACTTGACCCCCTTTGCCAGCTGCAAAAACCTGAAGTTCTTTGAAGCCGCCTTCTGCGGCCTGATCGAGGATATTTCGCCCCTGGCTCAGTGCGAGAAGCTGGAGATGGTGAATATCAGCTTTACCAAGGTCAAGGATATTTCCCCGCTGTACGATCTGCCCATCACCAACCTGTGCGCCAAGAATTACTCTCAATACCGGGTTTCCGAGGAGGATCAGGCGAAATTCGCCGAGCTCCACCCAGACTGCTGGACGATGTACACCGGCGAGCAGCCCTATGGCCCCGGCTGGCGTTACACCGAGGACGGGGAGGATTATCTGCCCTACTACGCCATGCTCCGCAAGGTCTTCCGCTATGACGACGCGACCATCCCCAACAGCGTGGGCTGGAAGCTGCGGGAGGGCGATACGGATCTTCCCACCGCCGAAACCAACTGAGCATCCAAGCCTCTCCCGGCTGCCGCCGGGGGAGGCTTTTTCGCGTAACGGCGGGATTGCATTGGGGCGGGCTTTCTGGTATGATACCCACAGAACAAACGGAAGGAGAATCTACTATGGCGGAATACGAACTGGTACATGAAATCAAGAACCTGTGCCGCAACAATCAAATGCGGGACATCTATTTTGAGGAGGTGGAATGCGACGACCCGGAAGCCTACCTTCGTCAGCGCCTGAAGGGCAAACAGCTGGAGCTGTCCGCGGAACGGAGCGCCGACGGCACCGTAACCATCCACGCTACCGTGGACGGCCTCATCGAAAAGTTTGTCTTTACCCCAATTTGACAAAAAGGGCTGGGCGCATCCCACGGATAGCTGTTTGGCGCGCAGCGCCGGGGCAACTCGCCGCTTTTCTGTAAAAATTCGCAAATTATGGGTTGAATTCGGGCATGGAATGTGATACGATAACCTCGTATCGATATGGGCGCAATACGCCCACTCGGTCGCGGAATTTCCCTGAAAACGGAATTTATATTAGGAGGTAAAAAGTATGTCTGTTAAGGATATCCTGGACAAGCGCTCTGCGTTCTCTTTCGAGGTTTTCCCTCCCAAGACGGACGTGGGCATGGAGAAGCTCTGCGGTGAGGGCGGCGTCCTCGAGCAGCTGTACACTCTGAAGCCCGACTACATCTCCTGCACCTACGGCGCAGGCGGCACCAACGTGGGCAAGAACCTGGAGGTTCTGGAGAAGATCCAGAAGGACGGCAAGTGCATCCCCGTCACCCACTTCACCTGCATCGGCAACACCAAGGAAGGCATCAAGGAGCAGCTGCAGAATTATCTGGATCACGGCATCAACCATATGCTGGCGCTGCGTGGCGACCTGCCCTTCGGCTGGACCGGCACCGGCGGAGACCTGCACTACGCCACCGAGCTGGTGAAGTTCGTCCGTCAGGAGTTCGGCGACAAGTTCACCATCGCCGTGGCCGGCTCTCCCGAGGGTCACATCGCCTGCCGCTCCCTGGATGCGGACATCGCCTTCCTGAAGCAGAAGCAGGACAACGGCGCCGACTACATCATGACCCAGCTGTGCTGGGATATGGATCAGTTCCGGTACTGGCTGGACGCCATCCGCGCCGCCGGCATTTGGCTGCCCGTGGACGTGGGTATCATGCCCATCCTGGATCAGGCTGCCACCATCAACATGGCTCTGTCCCGCAACGGCTGCGTGATGCCTCGTGAGCTGTGCGAGATCATCTCCAAGAACTGGATCTTCCCCAACCCCTTCGTCAAGGATCCCTTCGACGCGGACGTGGAGGGCAAGAAGGCCTCCTTCAAGGCTGCCGGCATCGAGTACACCATCAAGCAGATCGACGAGTACCGCGCCTGCGGCATCAACGGCATCCATCTGTACGCGCTGAACAAGTACGACGATGTGGCCTACATCGCCAAGGAAGCCGGCCTGGTGGACTGCCTGTAATTTCGTTTCTTCCGGGCGGGGCCGCCTGACCCCGCCCCCGGCAAAGCAAATTATCCCAAAGGAGAACCAAACTATGGCACCTCATACCATCGCCGTAGCCGGCAAGGGCGGCGTGGGAAAAACCACCACCTGCGGCATGATCATCGACTACCTGTGCGCCAAGAAAAACGGCCCTGTGCTGGTGGTGGACGCCGATGCCAACAGCAACCTCAACGAGGTGCTGGGCGTGGAGGCGGAGACCACCCTGGGGCAGATCCGGGAGGAAATGGCTCAGGCGGAGCTGAAGGGAACCATTCCCAAGGGGATGACCAAGGCGGACTATGCGGAAATGAAGTTCAGCACCGCTCTCATCGAGGACGATGACTTCGACATGCTGGTCATGGGCCGCACCCAGGGCAAGGGCTGCTACTGCTATGTCAACGGCGTCCTCCAGGCTCAGGTGGCGAAATATCTGCCCAATTATTCCTACGTTGTCATGGACAATGAGGCGGGACTGGAGCACATTGCCCGGGGAACGCTTCCCCATGTGGACACCATGCTCCTGATTTCCGACTGCTCCCGCAGAGGCGTTCAGGCGGTGGCGCGCATCGCCGAAATGATCGGCGAAATGAACTTGAATCCCGGTCAGATGGGTCTGATCATTAACCGCGCGCCGGAAGGCAAACTGGACGACGGCATCAAAGCCGAGATTGAAAAGCACGGCCTGAAGCTCTTCGGCGTGCTGCCTCACGACGAGGCGGTGTATCGCTGCGACTGCGACGGAAGCCCGTCCGCCAAGCTGCCCGAGAGCGACCCTATGAAGGCCGCCCTGCGGGGAATTATGCAGTCCATCGGTCTGTAGAATCTGTCGAAACCGAAAACGGACGGCCGGAACCTTCCGGTCTGCGCGGCTTTCGGTTTTCCACTTTCCATTATCAACTTTCAACTTAAAACAAGGGGGATTATTAACTATGGCTTTCACTCCCAAGACGGCTCCCTTCAGCGGCAAGATCAATGCCGTGACGCTGGGCACCGGTGACAAGGCAATCGTCATCGGCGGTCAGAACGTGATGCCGTTTTACACCTTCGATGCACCCATCGAAAACAAGCCCAAGATCGGTATCGAAATTTCCGACCTGGCGGGCGAGTGGGACGCGCCTGCACTGAAGGAATTCTACGCCGGCTGCAAGAGCATGGTCGACTTCGCCAAGAAGGCGGAGACCATGCCCGGCGCGGATTTCCTGTGCCTGCACTTTGAATCCGCTGACCCCAACGGTGCTAACCGCACCGTTGCCGAGTGCGTCGCCGATGCCAAGGCCGTTGCCGACGCCGTCTCCATGCCCATCGTCGTTATGGGCTGCAAGAACATCGAGAAGGACGGCGAGCTGTTCAGCAAGATCGCCGAGGCTCTGCAGGGCAAGAACATTCTGGTTCTGTCCGCCCGCTCCGAGGACTACAAGACCGTGGGCGCCTCCGTCGCGCTGGCTTATGGTCAGAAGGTCGGCGCCGAGACCGCTGACGACATCAACCTTGCCAAGCAGCTGAACATCATGCTCAAGGGTCTGTCCATCGCGCCTACCAACATCGTCATGAACGTGGGCACCGCCGCCGTGGGCTACGGCTTTGAGTACGTGGCCTCCACCCTGGATCGCGTCCGCCTGGCTGCTCTGGCGCAGTCCGACGCCGATCTGCAGATGCCCATCATGTCCCCTGTGTCTCCCGACACCTGGACTGTGAAGGAATCCACCGCTTCCGAGGAAGATGAGCCCGAATGGGGCAGCCGGGAAGAGCGCGCCATCGAGATGGAAGTCTCCACCGCCGCTGCCAACCTGACCGGCGGCGCAGATGCTGTCATCATGCGTCACCCCGCAGCCGTTGCCACCATCAAGAAGTTCATCGATGAACTCGTCTAATCGGAAGGAGGATACATACAATGGCTTTGAAAGGTCTTGACATTTTTAAGCTGTCTCCGAAAAAGAACTGCAAGGAGTGCGGCAGCCCCACCTGCATGGCATTCTGCATGAAGGTGGCGCAGGGCGCTGTGTCCATCGACAAGTGCCCCTATTTCTCTGACGACGCGAAGGCGATGCTCAACGAGCAGACCGCGCCTCCCATGAAGACCATCACCGTCGGCTCTCACAAGCTGGGCGGCGAGACTGTCCTGTACCGTCACGAGAAGACCCTGGTCAACAAGAACCTGTACGCCGTAGCCGTGGGCACCAGCCTGTCCGCCGAGGAGGCCGACAAGAAGCTGGCTGACCTGCAGAAGGTGGATTACGAGCGTATCGGTGAGCGGATGTATGTGGAGTTCGTGTTCGTCGCCAACACTCAGTCCGATCCCGCCGTCTACGCCGAGCTGGTGAAGAAGGCCGCCGCCACTGGTCGTGACCTGATTCTGGAGTGCTGGGACGTGGAGTGCGCCAAGGCTGCTCTGGCGGTTGCCGGCAAGAACGTGATCCTGGACGGCGCTACCCCCGACAACTGGGAGGCCATGAACGCCGTTGCCAAGGAAGCGGGCGTGGTTCTGGGCGTTTCCGCCGGGAGCCTGTCCGATCTGTACGACACCGTGAAGAAGCTGGAAGCCGCCGGCAACAAGAACCTGGTTGTGGATGTCACCGGTAAGACCGCCAAGGAGACCCTGGCCAACGCCGTTCTGGTGCGCCGCACCGCCATTAAGGACGGCGACCGCAGCTTCGGCTATCCCTCCATTGTCAACGTAGCCCGGATCGCCAAGGGCGATGACCGTCTGCAGACCGCTTACGCCTCCATGTTCACCGAGAAGTACGCTTCCATCGTGGTCATGGAGCATATGACCTACGCCCAGGCGCTGCCTCTGTACGGCCTGCGTCAGAACATCTTCACCGATCCCCAGAAGCCCATGAAGGTGGAGAGCAAGATCTATCCGCTGAACGGCGCCGACGAGAACAGCCCCTGCGCCCTGACCGTGGACTTCGCTCTGACCTACTTCCTGGTCTCCGGCGAGCTGGAGCGGAGCAACCAGCCCGTGAACCTGATTATCACCGACGCCTCCGGTATGTCCGTTCTGACTGCCTGGGCTGCCGGCAAGTTCTCCGCTACCACCGTCAAGAAGACCTTCGACGAGCTGGGCATTGAGGGCAAGATCAAGAACCGTACCCTGATTATCCCCGGCAAGGTCGCCGTCATGAAGGGCGAGATCCAGGAGAAGCTGCCCGGCTGGAACGTGGTCGTCGGCCCCGTGGAAGCCGTTCAGCTGCCCAAGTACATGAAGGATAAGGAATACGAGGGCGCTGCCAAGGCTGCCGCCGCCGAGAACGCCGCCAAGGCTGCTGCCGCTCCCAAGGAGGAGGTCAAGGAGCTGTCCTTCGAGGAGCTGCTGGCTACCAAGGTTCCCGAGATCAAGGTCGTGGACATGGGCGTCAAGTACAAGGGCTACAACCCCGACAGCAAGACCTTCGTCACCATCGGCGAGCGCATCCACTGCATCGCGCCCTCCATCCGCAAGGCTATGGACGAGCGTGACCCCGAGCCCATCCTGAAGCGTGCCGCCGAGCAGATTGCCGCCGGCGCTACCTACCTGGACGTGAACATCGGCCCTGCCGAGAAGGACGGCCCCGAGCGTATGATGTGGGCGGTCAAGCTGCTGCAGGAGAACTTCGACAATGTGCCTCTGGCGCTGGACACCGCCAACAAGAAGGCCATCGAAGCCGGTATCAAGGTCTACAACCGCACCAACGGCAAGCCCATCGTCAACTCCGCCGATGCCGGTTCCCGTATCTCCAACATTGACCTGGCTGCCGCCAACGACGCCATCTGCTTTGCCCTGTGCTCCGCCGACGGCATCGCAAAGGACAACGAAGAGCGTATGCGCCACTGCCACACCATGCTGGAGCGCGGCCTGAGCCTGGGCATGAGCTCCGACGATCTGTGGTTCGATCCCCTGTTCCTGGTTGTCAAGGGTATGCAGGACAAGCAGATGCAGGTGCTGGAGGCCATCAAGATGATCTCCGACGAGGGTCTGAAGACCACCGGCGGCCTGTCCAACAACTCCAACGGCGCGCCCAAGGCCATCCGTCCCATCATGGACTCCACCATGGTCGCCATGGCTATGATGCAGGGTCTGACCTCCGCCATCGTCAACCCCAACGACCTGCGCCTGATGGAGACCGTCAAGACGGCTGACATCATCAAGAACAACGTTCTGTACTCCGACTCCTACCTGGAGATCTGACGAACCGCGTTTTATCCCTAGCGTGACCGGCTGGGAGGGAGACTCCCTCCCAGCCAGTTTGCATTCCCCACCGAAAGGAATCCCACGATGCAATCCTGGCAGTATCTCCTGCTGTGCGCCCCCGGGGTGCTGATCCTGGCGCTGAGCATCCACTTCCACCGGGTGAAAATCCGCAGGCGGAAGGAGCAGGCCTTTGCTTTCCGGGTGGAGACGGTGCTTCTTCCCCGGGAAACGGTGAAGTGCATCTGCCCCGGCAAGGATGGACGCTGGGTGCTGACCTCCCGGCGGTTGCTTCTGGAGGACGGGGATGGATTCTTTGCCATTCCCTTTGCCAAACTCAAACGCCTGGAGGGAAAGGACGCCGCCGGAAAGACCACCGTGGCCCCCGCCAAAATGGCAAGCCTCACCGTCAACGGGGCGTATACCCTGCAAAACACCTGTGCCGAGTTCCCGGAATTTGCGAGATTGCTGAAATCGAAGGTAAAGAAACCGACGAAGGCAGCGAAAGGAGCGGCTAAATGTCAAAAGGGAAAAAAGTAGCCATCCTGCTCGCGGCTTTGGCGCTGCTGGTCACCGGCCTGATCGGATACCGCAGGTGGGGAATACCCCTGACGGACGTGCTCCCGGATGGGCAGTGGACAGGTGCCCATCTCCTTCAGGGCGACCCGGACGATCCGGAGCGGGAATGGGAAGTGCCGTCCAAGGCAGACGGGGTTCTCGGAGCAATCTCTGCCGCCAAGGTGACCCGGGGCGGCGGAAAGCCCAGCCTGAGTGGCGGGTATTTCCAAATGAATCTTTACCAGGCAGGGGGCAGCGCAACCATTCTCTACGTCAATTCCCGGGGAGAACTGGCGGTGGCGGCGGATATGGATGTTGAACACTACCGATATTACAGAGGCGGCGAAGAGCTGTACGAAGCCCTTTTGGCTCTTTGCGCCGATCAAACCGTATATTCAGCCTTAACCGGCTCTATATAAATCCATTTTGAAAGAATTTGGAGGAGTTTACATGAGCGTATTAACCGATCTCATTTACGGCGGCTCCAACGCCGTTGCGGGCCTGACCGAAGGCGCTGTCAACGACGCCATCGCCAAGTACGGTGCCGACAAGGAAATTGCCTTCCCCGACACTGCCTATTTCTTCCCCACCATTTATGCCGCCACCGGCGTGAAGGTCAAGACCCTGGGCGACCTGCCTGCCTGTGTGGGCGTGCTCAAGAGCCTGATCACGGGTCAGGAGGATCTGGGTCAGGCGCTGAACGCCGGCCTTGCCACCGCCGTGGGCGCGGAAATTCTGGAAGGCCTGAAGTATATCGATGGCGCGAACCCCTATGAAAACGAGTCCGGCATCGGCTTCGTGCCCGATCCCATCATCCGGTCTCTGGGCGTGCCCCTGGTTACCGGCGACATCCCCGGCGTTGCCGTGGTGCTGGGCAAGGCCGAGAATCCTGCCGATGTGGTGAAGGTGGTCAAGGACTACCAGTCCAAGGGCATCATGACCTTTATGGTGGGTGATGTCATCGAGCAGTGCGCCGAGGGCGGCGTGAAGATGGGCCTGGAGCTGCGTGTCATTCCTCTAGGCCATGACGTGACCTCCGTGATTCACGTTGTCACCGTGGCCATCCGTGCCGCTTTGATTTTCGGCAACGTTCAGCCCGGCAATCTGGCTGGCTTGCTGGAGTACACCAAGAATCGTGTGCCCGCCTTCGTCAACACCTTCGGCGCCATCGACGCCGTGGTGGTCTCCGCCGGCGCCGGCGCCATTGCCCTGGGCTTCCCCGTGGTGGTGGACATCGACCTGGGGGAGAACCAGGTGCCCGGCGCCCTGGAATCCGTCTGCGATCACAGCGAGACCGTGAAGAAGTCTCTGGAGCTGCGGAACATCAAGATCAAGGTCAAGGAGCTGCCCATCCCCGTGGCCTTCGCCGCCGCTTTCGAGGGCGAGATCATCCGCAAGTCCGATATGCACAACGAAATCTGGTCTGCCAAGAACCCCACTGCCGAGCTGGTGGTGATGCGGGACTTGAGCGAGGTGGAGGATCACAAGATTACCCTCCTTGGCCCCGACTTTGACCAGGCCAAGGATCTGGCTCTGGCGACCTATGTAGAGGTTGCGGGCAAGAAGATGCAGGTGGACTTCGAGTCCGTTATCGAGCGGAAGTTCCACGCCTGGTTCAACTACATGGAAGGCGTTATGCACACCGGTCAGCGTAACCAGGTGCGTATCCGCATCAGCAACGCTGCCTACGAGGCCGGCCTGCGGCTGAAGGACTTCGCGGAAGTGCTGTATGTCATGATCATGGACGAATTCGACGCCGTTGTGGACAAGTGCCAGATCACCCTGATCACCGACGCCGAGAAGGCCGCCAAGTTCCGTGACGAGGTGGCAATGCCCCGGTACAATCAGCGTGACGACCGTCTGGCTTCCATGACCGACGAGGCGGTTGACCGCTACTTCACCTGCATCATGTGCCAGTCCTTCGCCCCTGCCCACTGCTGCGTGGTTACCCCCGAGCGTCTGGGCCTGTGCGGCGCTGTGTCCTGGCTGGATGCCAAGGCAACCTACGAGCTGAACCCCAACGGCCCCTGCCAGCCCATCTTCAAGGAAGGCTGCCTGGACGAGCGCACCGGTCGTTACGAGACCGTCAACAAGGCGGTGTCCGACGCCACCCACGGCGCTGTGGAGAACGTGACTCTGTACTCCATCCTGGAGGATCCTATGACCTCCTGCGGCTGCTTCGAGTGCATCTGCGGCATTGAGCCTATGTCCAACGGCTTCATCGTGGTGAACCGGGAATACAAGGGCATGACCCCTGCCGGTATGACCTTCGGCGAGCTGGCCTCCTGCACCGGCGGCGGCGTCCAGACCCCCGGCTACATGGGACACGGCCGTCACTTCATCTCCTCCAAGAAGTTCATCGCCGCCGAGGGCGGCATCGAGCGCATTGTCTGGATGCCCAAGGAACTGAAGGACGACGTTGCCGAGCGCCTGAACGCCACAGCCAAGGAGCTGTACGGCATTGACAACTTCTCCGACATGGTCGCCGACGAGACCGTCACCACCGACTGCGAGGAGCTGCTGAACTGGCTGACCGAGAAGGGACACCCCGTTCTGGGCATGGATCCCCTGATGTAAGGCCGCAGGGCGGCCTGCCAATCCGTGCGCTGCGTAATTCATCGCCGCCATGCCATTGGGCGCTGCTCGGTTCGGTACACCGTATTCAATCAATCGAAATCCGGTGCGGCGGGCAACCGCCGCACCGACTTGCAAATGCGCGAAGAAAGACACCTTTTGACCTATTGTGAAAGGAACTTCCCACTATGAAAGTAACCTTCCAAATTGAGGGGGCGACCCCTGTAACGATGGAATGCAACGCCGGGGACAACCTGCTGGAACTGGCGCGGCGGGGCAATATTGCCATTGACGCCCCCTGCTCCGGCAACGGCTCCTGCGGCAAATGCCGCGTGAAGCTGGTGGATGGAGACCTGGAATCCCCCCAGACCCGCCACATCTCCGACGAGGAATACGCCGAGGGCTGGCGCCTCAGCTGCAGCTCCAAGGTGATGGGCGACTGCACCATTTTTGTGCCGGACATTGCCAGCGCCTACCAGTCCCGGATGAAGACCGCCGATCTGAGCAGCCCCCAGGAGGTCGCCATTTTTGACGCCTGCCAGAGCCAGCTGAAGGGAAGCGGCATTCGCTTTGAAAATCAGTTCCGCGCCGTGGTTTTGACCATGGCGGAGCCGACCCTGAACGACACCATGCCTGACAACGAGCGCCTGACCTGGGCGCTGGAGGACGCGCTGGGGGTGGAAGCCGTGGAGATTCCCTTCTGCGTCATGGTTCGGCTGGCTCACGTTCTGCGGGAGCACCATTTCCACGTCTGCGTCAAGGGCGAGCTGCGGGGCAGCACCTTCCGGTGCATGGAGATCTGCGCCCCGGAGGACACAGCCATCGTCGGCTGCGCCATCGATATTGGCACCACTACGGTGACCATGGTGCTCACCGATCTGGCGAGCGGTCAAATTCTCGCCAAGGGTTCCTCCGGCAACGGACAGATTCGCTACGGCGCGGATGTCATCAACCGGATCATCGAGCAGGGCAAGCCCGGAGGCAAGAAAAAGCTCCAGGACGCCATTTTGAAGGAAACCCTCAATCCCATTATTGCCAATCTGTGCAAAAGCGCGGGCATCTCCTGCCGGTCGATTCTGCGGCTGAGCGTAGGCGCGAACACCACCATGAACCATCTGTTCGTGGGCGTGGACGCCCAGTCCGTGCGGATGGAGCCGTATATTCCCAGCTTCTTCCGCTGGGACGGGCTGCTGGCGCAGGATTTAAGCCTCCCTGCCAGCCCCCTGGCACCGGTGCTGATCGCGCCCAACATCGGGTCTTATGTGGGCGGCGACATCACCGCCGGCACCCTGGCCTCCGGCATCTGGGACAAGGACGAGCTGAGCCTGTTCATCGACCTGGGCACCAACGGCGAAATCGTCTTTGGCAATCGGGATTTTCTCATGAGCTGCGCCTGCTCCGCCGGCCCCGCCTTTGAAGGCGGCGATATTTCCTGCGGTATGCGGGCGACCGACGGCGCGGTGGAAGCCTGCACCATTGACAAGCTGACCATGGAACCCACCGTTTCCATCGTGGGCGAGGAGGGTCAGAAGGCTGTGGGCATCTGCGGCAGCGGAATCATTGACATTATCTCCGAGCTGTACCGCTGCGGCATTATCAACGCCAAGGGCCTCTTTGTCCGGGAGGGCGACCGGGTGCGTCGGGATCACCACGGCATGGGTCGCTACGTGCTGGCCTTTGAAAATGAGAGCGAGACCGGGCGGGAGGTCTCCATCAACGAGGTGGACATCGACAACTTCATCCGTGCCAAGGGCGCGATCTTCTCCGCCATATCCACGCTTTTGCAGAGTGTGGATATGACCGTGGACGCCATTGAAAACGTCTACGTCGCCGGAGGTATCGGCTCCGGCATCAATATGAAAAACGCGGTAAATATCGGTATGTTCCCGGACGTGGAGCTGTCCAAGTTCCACTACATCGGCAACTCCTCCCTGGCGGGGGCTTACGCCATGGTCATGAGCGACGAGGCTTCCGCCAAGACGGCGGAGGTGGCCTCCAACATGACCTATCTGGAGCTGTCCACCTACCCCGGTTACATGGATTCCTTTGTGGCGGCCTGCTTCCTGCCCCATACGGACAGAGGGCTGTTCCCTCATTCCATTCAGGAGATGTAAGATGCTGACAAAAACCCATCATGTTGCGATTATCTGCTCAGATTACGCCCAGTCGAAGACGTTTTACGTGGACAAACTGGGGTTCTCCATCGTCCGGGAGGTCTGGCGGGAGGAGCGGCAGGATTACCTTACCATGCTCCAAAACGGCGAGGTGGTTCTGGAACTGTTCACCAAGCCAAACGCCCCAGCAAGACCCACTCAGCCGGAGGCGCTGGGACTGCGGCATCTGGCTTTCCGGGTGGAGGATGTGGAGAAGGCGGCGGCCTGGCTGCGGGAGCGGGGCGTGGAGACGGAACCGATCCGGGATGACCCCATCAACGGCGGGCGGATGACCTTCTTCCAGGATCCGGACGGCCTGCCCCTGGAATTACATGAATAAGAGGAGCCGCCATGGAAGTTGAAAATCACAAGGAAGAAGTTCCCTTCGCCCACTACGCGGAGCTGTTCCGAAGCCTGACACCCGACGACGTTGGGGCGCGGCTGCCGGAGGTTCGCTGGGACGGGAAGGAATTTACCGTGAAACTGCTGGGCAGGGAGTTTGCCATTGCCCATCCGGACTATACCATCCGCGCGCTGGACGGGGGCAGTTTGCCGGTTCTTGCCACCCAGACCTTTTTGCTCCGCTATCTGCTGGAAAGCAAGGCGGTTTCCTGGCAGGGCCAGTGGAAAACCTTCCGGGAAATGCCCTGGGGGGAGATGTATATCAAGCCCTATACCGGACGGGTGCTGACCCGGGCGGCCTTTACCTTCGGAACCCGGGTGGCGGCGTTCAAGACTGCCTGTGAGAAAATGGGCGCGCAAGCGGTTTCCCATGGGGACGCGGGCTACGCCTTTACCCTCATCGGGGATTACCGGATGCAGATCCTCGTCTGGGAGGGAGACGACGAGTTTCCCCCCAACGCCCAGGTGCTGTACTCCGACAACTTTGCCCAGGGCTTTGCCGCCGAGGATCGGGTAGTGGCGGGGGACATTCTGATTTCCACCATCAAGAGCAATCTGTAACCGATTGCTGTATGTACGAAAATGCCCCTATGAAAGCTGTGCTTTCATAGGGGCTTTATACTAATTCTCGATTAAAATCTTTCATATCAGCTTGGTCTGTTTGCGCAATACTGCGTTATCGTCACTTGCCATACATACAGTATGGCGGCGTTCCTCTGCCTTGTCTTGCACAAATATCCCTGCGCTGCTGATTAAATCTTTTAATCAAGAATTAG
>JAQXPK010000017.1 GCA_029100605.1 Bacillota bacterium
TTTTGATGAGATTACCCGCTATTATTACAAAAATCGTCCCGTAGGGACACAATCATTGCCAACTGTCAATTGTCAATTTTCAATTCGGCGAGGCCGCTAAATTCCAATTTTCTGGTTTGCTGAGTTAAGCCGATATGCATAAAATACAATGTGCTTATCGGGATAACGCAGCAAAGGGATAAATTGCAATTTGGCGTGCCAAAGCCTTCCCCTTCGGGGAAGGTGGCTCGCCGTCAGGCGAGACGGATGAGGGGTGCCCGATACAAATTCGCCGCAGCGTATCGATTCCCGGAGTGAAGTACCGCCCCTCATCAGTCAAAAATCAAAGATTTTTGCCAGCTTCCCCGGAGGGGAAGCCTTGGGCGCTGCGCGTCAAACTGCTATTTTTACCCCGTAACGAACCGAGCGTGGTGCTCCGCGCAGCGAATCAAAATCATCATGATTGCCGGGGGCAATCATACCTTAATGTCCACCCAATGGCGTGACGATTAAAGGTCACCTGGGCACGCATTGCCCGCGGGGGCATCCCCGCCAAATTCCAATTTTCCTAACAGCTGCGTAAAGCCGATATGCGTAAAATGCAAAATGGAGGCGTCCGCTTTGCGGACTGAATTTGAGATCATTTCCGAAGGAAAGACCGCATTCCGCATTTATAACCAACCAGGGGGTGGTTTTATGCAAACCAAAGATACTGCCGTTGCCGGTTATGCCCAGCAGGTGCTCACCCAGGTGAAAAAAGTGGTGGTGGGCAAGGATCCGGTGCTGCTGTGGGTGCTGGCGGCGATTCTCGCCCGGGGGCATATCCTGCTGGAGGACATCCCCGGCGTGGGCAAGACCACGATGGCGCTGGCCTTTTCCCGGGTGCTGGATCTGCGCTGCAGCCGCGTCCAGTTCACCCCGGACGTGCTGCCCTCCGACGTGACGGGCTACTCCGTTCCCGACCCGGCGGGCGGGATGCGCTACCAGCCCGGGGCGGTGCTGTGCAACCTCTTTCTGGCGGACGAGCTGAACCGCGCCACCTCCCGTACCCAGTCCGCTCTGCTGGAGGCCATGGAGGAGGGGCAGGTTACCGTGGACGGCGTGAGCCATCCCCTGCCCAAGCCCTTTACCGTCATCGCCACCCAGAACCCCACCGGCGCGGCGGGCACCCAGCTGCTGCCCGACAGCCAGATGGATCGGTTCATGATCCGCCTGTCCATGGGCTATCCCAGCGCCAAGGACGAGGCCGCCATGGTTTTGAACCGTCAGGGCGGAAATCCTCTGGGCGGGCTGTCGCCCCTGATGACCCGGGAGACGCTGATTGCCATGCAGGACGCGGTGGACGCGACCTATCTCAGCGACAGCGTGGTATCCTACATCGTCGCCCTGATCGGCGCCACCCGAAACCACGGCGATCTGCTCCGAGGAGCCAGTCCCCGGGCGACCCTGGCTGTCACCGCCATGGCAAAGGCCGTGGCACGGCTCCGGGGCCGGGACTATGTGACCCCGGCGGACGTGAAGGAGGTCTTTATCCACACCGTCGCCCACCGGCTGATCCTGTCCCCCAAGGCCGAGGCGCAGGGTAAGCCGCCCCAGACTGTGCTCCAGGAGATTCTCGCCGCCACCCCCGCTCCCCGGCTGCGCTGATATGCGGGGGCGTCGGATCGTATATCTGGCGGCTCTGCTGGGCTGCTGGGCGTTTTACATCGCCTATGGGGAGTGGTTCTCCTATATCGCGCTGCTGGCTGTGTCGGGACTGCCCTGGCTGTCGCTGCTGCTGAGCCTGCCCGCCATGCTCCGCTTCCGGCTGGAGCCCGGCGGGGCGGGAGCTGTGACCATGGGCACCGAGGCGGAGACGTGGCTGGTGGGCAGCTGCGGCCTGCCCATGCCGCCCTTCAAGGGAAAGCTCTGCCTGCGCAGCTGCATCACCGGGCAGACCCGGCGCTACCGCCCGGGGGAGGGACTGCCCACGTCCCACTGCGGCGGCATCGCCGTCACCATTGCCCGGGCGCGGGTATGCGACTATCTGGGGCTGTTCGCCCTGCCTGTTCCCTATGTGGGCAAAGCTGCCGTCCTCGTCCGTCCCAAGCCCCTTCCGGTGCGGGACATCCCGGATCTGGAGCGGTTTCTGGCGGGAAGCTGGAAGCCCAAATTCGGCGGCGGCTTCGCGGAGAACCATGAGCTGCGGCTTTACCAGCCGGGGGACAGCCTCAATCAGGTGCACTGGAAGCTCAGCGCCAAGACGGGAAAGCTGATGATCCGTCAGCCCATGGAGCCTCAGCGGGGGCTGGTGCTGGTGACCATGACCCTGCGGGGCACGCCGGAGGAGCTGGATCGGAAATTTGGTCGTCTGCTCTGGCTGGGTCGGTATCTGGTTCAGAGAAACGTATCCTTTGCGCTGCGGGTTCTCACGGGAGCGGGGGTTCAATCCCTGCCCGTGGACAGTGAACGGGCGCTGAACAAAGCCATCGACACCCTGCTGTGCACGGAAGCGGCGAAGGGCGGCTCCATCCGGGACTACCCCTACGCCGCCTCCTGGCGCTGTCACATTGGAGGTGAGCCGGATGAAGCGTGAGTCCTGGCGTACCGCCGGAATTGCCGCCGCTCTGGGGTTTCTGATCTCCTTCGGCGCGGTGGGCAGCGTCATCAGCGGCTTCGGCCTGACCATTGCGGATTATCCGGGAGTGCTGCTGATCTGCGGCCTGAGCGCGGTGTTCTGCGCCGCGGCCTTCCGGTTCCCGCGGGGCGGCTGGGCGGTGCTGGCGGCTCTGGCGCTGTCCGGCGGCTATCTCTGGCGGCAGGACGAGGCCGCGGAGCAGCTGTGCCAGCTGGTGCAGCGGATCTCCCATGTGTATGACAATGCCTACGGCTGGGGCGCATTGCAGCTGGTGGACAGGCCTTGGGACGCCGGAATCGCCGATATTCCCATGGCGGTTCTCGGCGGGCTTATCAGCCTTGCCGTCTCCTGGTCGGTTTGCCGGCGGAAGAGCGCGGTGCTTCCCGTGGCGGCGGCGCTGCTGGCGCTCACCCCCTGCCTGGTGGTGACGGATACCGTACCGGAGGCGGGGTATCTCTTCACGCTGCTGCTGGGACTTGTGCTTGTGTTGCTCACCGCCCGGGTGCGCGCCCGCAACCCGGCTCAGGGCAACCGCCTGACCGCCATGGCGCTCCCGCCCGCGTTTCTGGCGCTGCTGACCCTGTTTCTCCTGGTGCCGAAGGAAGGTTATGTAAACCGAGCGGAGGCGACCCGGGAGGCTATCTTATCCCGGCTTCGGGACGTCCAAACCCAGGCGGAAACCACGGCGCGAAATCCGATTTCCGTCTCCGGCGAGCCGGAAAACGTGGATCTGGCCCGGCTGGGGCGGCGGATCGAGTCCCCCGTGGTGGTGATGGAGGTCACGCCGGAAATCAGCGGCACCCTCTACCTCCGGGGGCAGGATTATGACGGCTACGACGGAACCGGCTGGGTCAGCTCCCAAGGCCGGACGGAGGACTTTTCTCTGGAGGGGGAGGATTACGGCGACGTGACCATCCGCACCGCAAAGCCTTCCCAGACGCTGTATCTGCCCTACTACCCCGCCCGGAGCATGAACCTCACCGGCGGAAAAATGGAAAATACCTGGCAGCACACGGAATATGTCATTCCCCGTGCGGGTCTGCCGGACGACTGGCGCGCCCGAGCCATCGCGGCGGGGCCGGTCGATTCCCACCCGAAGGATGCCTATCTGGAACTGCCGGAGACCACCTTCAGCCGTGCCCAGGCGCTGCTGGAGGGCGTTCTGGGAGACGCGGACTCCGTGGTGGAACAGGCAGAGGCCATCGGGCAGTTTGTGAAGAACGCCGCCCGGTATGATCTGAACCCCGACCGGATGGACGATGGGGAGACAGATTTCGCTCTGTGGTTTCTGGAAAGCGCCGAAAGGGGCTACTGCGTCCACTTCGCCACTGCGGCGACGGTGCTGCTCCGGGCGGCGGGGATCCAGGCTCGCTACGTCAGCGGCTATCTGGTGAAGACCCGTGCCGGGCAGACCGCCGCCGTCACCGGGAAAAACGCCCACGCCTGGGCGGAATACTACGAGCCGACCCTGGGCGTCTGGCTCATTCTGGAGGCCACCCCGTCAGACACCAATGCGGCTCGGGAGCCCCAGACCCTGCCGGAAGCCGCCGCGCCCACCCAGCCGGAGGCCACCCAGACCTCCGCTGAAACCGCCGCCGACGCGCCGGCGGAATCCACCGCCGCCCCCACCGTCTCCGCCTCCGAACCGGAAGCTCCGGCAGAGCCCCTGCCCACAGAATCGGCCTCCCCGGAAAGGCGGGGACTTCCCGCCGCCGTGCCGATTGCCGTCCTGGCTGTTCTTCTGATCCTTTTACAGCGGCCTGCGCGCGTTCATCTGCGCCGGCGGCGGCAGCAAGCCCCGTCCGCCAACGCCCGGGCGTTGGCGCTGTGGCAGGAGGCGGAGCTGGTGTCCCGGCTGCTGAAACAGCCGCCCCCGGAAGAATTGGAGGCGTTGGCCCAGAAGGCGAAATTCAGCCAGCACACCCTGACGGCGGAGGAGCTGAGCCGGTTCCGGACGTACCTGACCGGCGCCCGGGCGCAGCTGCAATCCGCCCCCTGGTATCGCCGGTTGATTTACCGGTATCTCTATGCTGTTATTTGAAGGGAGAAATCCGCAATGGAAGAGAAATTTATCGCCGCCTGGGCGGAAAACCGGCGAAAAGCGGAGGCGCTGGGGGTGAAGCTGCGCCCCGTCGCCCCTGAGGATGCCATGAAGTCCGCCCACCGTGCGCTTTCCGGTAGCCGCCTCAGCGACGGCTTCAACGCGCTGAAGGCGGCGGGGCATCTGGAGCTGACGTTGGAGGCTCTGGCTGTGGACAAGCGCTTTACGTCCTTGTTCCCCGACGAGGAGGCCAACGAAGCCCTCACCCGCCTGCTGGAGGCGGGGTACTTCGGGTAATTGGAAGCAAACAGAAAGAGGAAGCACGGTCTCGGTGCTTCCTCTTTTTACCTTTTGCGCTTTATCGGGATAACGCAGAAAAGCGATAAATTGGAATTTGCGGGGATGCCCCCGCGGGCAATGCGTGCCCGGGTGTTCTTTTATCGTAACGCCATTGGGTACCGCTCGGTTCGTTACGGGATACCAAAGGCTTCTCCTTGAGGAGAAGCTGGCAAAAATCTTTGATTTTTGACTGATGAGGTGTGCAGTACCCGTGTATCAAAAGGAAACGTTTCGGCGAATTGGGACAGGGCAATGCCGCTGCCGCGGCGACACCTCATCCGTCTCGCCTGGCGGCGAGCCACCTTCCACTCAAGGGGAAGGCTTTTGTCTGCTAAATTGAAATTTTCCGCCCTGTAACTAACCGAGCGGTACCCTATGGCAGAATGACGACAGGCCACCTGATAAGCACGTTATCTTTTATTTTTCACGGTTTTTCCAGCGCCATGACCTTGTCGATCCGCCGCTGGTGCCGGGCTTCGCCGGAGAATTCCGTGCCCAGCCAGGTGTCCACGATGTCCAGCGCCAGATTTTCTCCCACGACTCCCGCACCCAGAGCCATCATGTTGGTGTCGTTGTGCAGACGGGTCATTTTCGCCGACCAGGGGTCGGACAGCAGCGCACAGCGAATGCCCCGCACCTTATTGGCGGTGATGGATACGCCGATGCCGGTGGTGCACAGCACGATGCCCCGCTGGCACTCGCCGCCTGCCACAGCCTTTGCGGCAGCGGCGGCAAAATCGGGGTAGTCACAGCTGGCGGTGGAGTCGGTGCCGAAGTCGACCACCTCGTGCCCCTGCTGCCGCAGATGCTCCATCACCTTGGTCTTCAGCGCAAACGCGCCATGGTCACAGCCAATGGCAATTTTCATGATAAATGGCTCCTTTATACTTGTTATTTCGTGACGGGAAAGGCTTTTTCAAACGACGAATCCGCCGTTGACGCCCAGCACCTGACCGGTGACGAATTCCGCATCCGCGAGATTCACAATGGCTTTTGCCACGTCCATCGGGGTTCCGTTGCGTCCGGCGGGGGCGTCCTCCGCCATCTCCGCCAAAACCTCCGGGGCCACATTCGCGCACATATCGGTGAGGATCACCCCCGGGGCAACACAGTTGACCCGGACACCGCTGGGGCCGAGCTCCTTTGCCAGCGCTTTCGTCAGGGCAATCACCGCCCCCTTGGTGGCGGAGTAGGCCGCCTCACAGGAAGCGCCCACCTGTCCCCACATACTGGACACGGTGACCACGCTGCCACGGTGCTTTTGGAGAAACGCGGGCATGGCGGCGTTGACGCAGTGGTAGATGCCCCCTACGTTCACCGCGAACAGCCGGTTCCAGTCCGCCTCCGGCATCTGCTGCAAGAGGCCAAAGTACATGATTCCCGCGTTGCAGACCAGAACATCCACGTCGGGAATGCGATCAAACGCCCGCGAGACGGCCGCACCGTCCGCCACGTCGCAGCAGATGGGCGTGGCTCCGGTTTTTTCCGCCACCGCCCTGGCGGCGGCGTGATTCTTTTCGTACAGGAAATACACCCGGTCGCCCCGGGCGGCGAACAGCGCCACTGCCGCCGCGCCGATCCCCCGGGAGCCGCCGGTAATGACAACATGGCTCATAAATCCGCCGCCTTTCGACTGCCTGTCCCACACAAAAACAGGTCATTGCGAACCGGTTTTGCCCGGCTCGCAATGACGCACGTATTATCTTCTTCTGCTTTTGGTGCGGTGATCCGCCCGCATGGAGGAGAGCTTGGAATCGGACTCCGACATGAACGCCTTCAGCTTTTCCTCGAACAGCTGATCCGCCGTCTTGGGCGCGGCGGGCTGAACGGGGGCGCGCTGGGCGCGGCCGGATCCCTGGGAAGAGCCTCGGGAACTGCCGCCCTCCTGGCGGGACGAGCCCCGGGAATTGCCGCCCCGGTTTCCGATGTTCTCCCGCTGGGGCTTCGGCTCCAGGCGCTTGATGGACAGGTTAATCTTGCCGTTTTCCAGGCCGATGACCATCACTTTTACGTCCTGCCCCTCGGTCAGGTACTGCCGGATGTCGCTGACGTAGGCGTTGGCAACCTCGGAAATATGTACCATGCCGGTCTTTCCCTCCGGCAGGGAGATGAACGCTCCGAAGTTGGTGATGGATTTGACTTTTCCCTCTAGAATGGCTCCAACGGTTAACTCCATAGTGTGCTGTGATTCCTCCATAAAATTTTCAAGGCAAAAACTTGCCGAAGTGACTAAGGCCCAACGTCAATGACGATGGTGTTGGGATTCACCAGATTCAGCTCGCTGCGGGCAATGTCCTCCACGCTTTTGACGCTGCCCAGCTCGCCGATTTTCTCTTCCAGGCCGCTGTTGCTCTGCTCCAGGGCGGCAGCCTCGCCCCGCAGGTCGGCTACCTGCTCCTGAATGCCGTTGTGTACCCATCTCAGAGCCATCAGCGCCGACATAGAGAATACGATAAGCACCATCACCATGATCTTCAGCGCGATGGATTTCGAGCGGAAAATCACCTTTCTTTTGTGCTCCATCGGGCACACCTCCCCTTTGCCGCCGCTTCTCCCGACGGATATTCCACTTTATTGTAACCCATTTTTTCGCAGATGCAAATGATTTTTTCAAAAATTCCAAAAATTTTTTTGCCGGGAAGAAAACGGCCTCCCAAACGGCCCGGAGAATTTTCCAGAATCCGGTAAAAATCGGCCGCAGACCCGCGCCGAATGCCCATTCCCACGCCGCCGCTCCCGCCGCCAGCCCTGCCGTGTACCCCAGCCGCAGATCGCCCCCGCAGACCCGGAAGCTCAGCACCAGCCACGCCCAGGCGCTTCCCAGCAGGAACAGCCCGTCCGCCGCCAGGGTATGCCGGGGGCGCAGGGGGCGCAGAAATTCATAGTACACCCCCAGCGCCGCCCCCAGAAGGAGGCTGCACACCAGCCGGTGGGCGGACACCCCCGGGGCGGTCATCCGAACAGGCGGCGCTTCCAGCCCGATGCCTGCCGCGGCTCCTCATAGGCCAGCGTGGACACGCTGCCGTCCACCTCCACCTGCCCGCCCTCCAATGACAGGGTTTTCAGCTGCAGCTCCGTCCCCTGGACGATCAGCGTCCCCAGAGAGGTCTGGAGCACCACCGCCGTATCGTCAAAGCTGACCACCTCCGTCACACCGGTCATGGTCAGCTGCCGACGCTCGTTCAGGCAGAGCTTGTGGGGCAAATGCTCTTCCGCCATCGTCATCCCTCCTTGTCTCGCCATACCCTATGCCGCTGCCGGCGGCGGTATGACCGGGTGTATGTGCTAAAATGATGTGAACCAAAAAAAGATGAGAAGTCATCCTCGATGTGGTATAGTGAATTCACCACAAACCACCAAACCGCAAAAGGAGACTTCTCATGAACAGGATAACACAAGAAGCCCGCAGCCGTCAAG
>JAQXPK010000018.1 GCA_029100605.1 Bacillota bacterium
CCGGATTTCTCCGGAATTGCCGGTATTCACCCAAATTTACATTGCGTAGAATCCAACGTCGTCGGCGGGGTCATGACATAAGCCCTACGAAACGGGTGCCAGATAAACTGCAACTTGCCGGTTTGCTGAGTTAAGCCGATATGCACATTAAGATAAGCCAATCTGATTCACACTGATCCAATATCTCAGTATCTTCTATCTTGTATCTTCTATCTCACCCAAGAAACCAGGGCAGGTAGGTCTCCACCATCTTATACCACCAGGGCCAGTCGTGATTGACATCCTTGCCCCAGTATTCAAACCGGGTGTGAATCCCCTTCTGGCAGCACACCGTGTCCAGCCAGCGAGTGGATTCCAGCAGCGGCTCCTCCCACGCGCCCTGCCCGCAGACAATCAGGCTCTTCTGACTGTTATACATACCCTTATAGTAGTGGTCGTCGGGCATATTCTGCAAATACAGGCAGGGGCAGTTGTTGTATACCAGATCGTCGCAGTAATCTCCGAAGAACTCCTTGTTGTCGTACAGGCCGGAGATAGCGAAGCAGCTGTCGAACAGGTCTGGACGGCGGTAGTACAGGTTGGCGGCGTGCATGGCGCCCATGGACGCGCCGAAGGTCAGAATGCCCTGGTCGTAACCGTTGGCGAGGCCGGCAATATGCTTAATGTAGGGCACCAGCTCGTCCACCACGTAGTGATACCACTTTTCATGGTTCTCAATGCGCCAGCGGTTGTCCGCGCCGATAGCCGCCCAGGCCTCGTTGTCGATGGTGTCGATGGAGAACACCATGCACTTGCCGGATTCAATCCAGGGTGCCCAGTAGTCGATCATTTTGAAGGATTCAAAATCCCAGAATCGCCCCGCCTGGCAGGGAATGAACATTACCGGCTTGCCGCAACTGCCGTAGATTTTGAACTCCATGTCCCGGTTCAGACAGCCGCTCCACCGCTTTTCGTACCGAATTTCCATTTCCTTCTCTCCTTATCTCTTTATAGTCCCAGGCACTCCATGAAAATGGGGATCTGCTTTTCCCAGCTGGCCTCCGAGTGGTTGCCGCCGGGGACGATACGGAAGGCCAGATTCACCCGTTTCGTCAGCAGCAAATGCGCCGTGGAGATCATAGACTCCTGGGTTGCCGCGTGGTTGAACATTTCCAGTTCGCCGTAGTCCATGTAAATCATCGTGTCCCGGCGGATATGGGCCCGGGCAACCATTTCCAGCACCTTCCCGGGGGCGACCCACAGGCTGGGAGACAGGCAGGCACCCCGCTGGAAAACGTGGTTATAGGCCGTCACGCCATACAGAGCCATTAGGCCGCCCATGGAAGAGCCTGCGATGATGGTGTTCCTCCGGTCGGGCAGGGTACGGTAGGTCGCGTCAATATAGGGCTTCAGTTCGTTCACCATCCAGTTCATCAGGACGCTGCCCTTGCCCTTGATCTTGCCGTGCTCGGAGTTTTCATAGGTCACGGGAGAATACTCCACCAGCCGGCGGTTGCCCTCATGGTTGCACTCCACGCCCACAATGATCAGCTGCTTGCCGCTTCTTTCCATGTAGTCGTTCATGCCCCAGGACTTGCCGAAGGTGGCGTCCTCGTCGAAGAACACGTTATGCCCGTCAAACATATACATGACGGGGTAACGACGGTCGGGGTCTTCCTCGTAGGACTCCGGCAGATAGAGATACGCCCGGCGGGGAGTATCCCCGGAGAGCTTGGGAATGGTAACATCCCATTTGATAACCATCTTGTGATTTCCTCCAATTATGCCCTTGGGTTTTATTGCATAATGGATAGTATACTTGGGAATGACCCGGTTGTCAACCTCTGGAAGCGAAAAAAGTGATTTTCTGTCAAAAACATCCGCCCATGTATGGCGGACACGCAGTCCCGCCCACCTGTTGCTGCTCGTGGCGCAGAAGCCACGCCTTCCGGTCAAGACCCCAGGCGTAGCCGGTGAGCCTGCCGCCAACGCCCACGACCCGGTGGCAGGGGATGACAATGCCGATGGGGTTACGCCCCACCGCCCCGCCCACAGCTTGGGCGGACATCTTTCCCGTGCCAAGCAGCTTGGCAATCTCGCCGTAGGTGCGGGTCGTGCCGTAGGGAATGGTCAGCAGGCTGTCCCAAACCCGTCGCTGAAAGGCCGTCCCCTCCGGTGCCAGCGGGAGATTCATCGGAGGATTCTCCCCGCGAAAGTAGCGTTCCAGCCAGTTTTCCGTCTGAACCAGCACCGGGGTCTCCCTTCTACAGGCGTTTTCCGGAACCGCTCCCTCCATCCGCAGCCCGACGAGAAAGCCTCCCTCCTCTGTCAGCAAAAGCTGTCCCAGGGCAGAGGCGTAATGGCAGTAGTTCATGGTGTTCCTCCTGTTCCTGCGATTGTGTTGCAAAAGCCCCGGAGCTTTCACTCCGGGGCTGCTGTATTATCCCCGCATCGCCCGTTTTCTTGCGATGTTGATGGGGCCTTCCTGCATATGGTTGATCCAGGCCAGGCTCTTGCCCGCGCCGTAGGCTGTGCAGGCGTCAGGGTCGTCCGCCAGGACGCAGCCAATGCCGGTTCGCTCCGCCAACAGCAGATCCATACCCCAGATCTGGCTGCACCCGCCGGTGAGAGTGATGCCGTTTTCCGAGATGTCGGACACCAGCTCAGGGCTGGTCTGCTCCAGCACCGCCAGCACCTCGTCGGTAATCATCCGGGCGGGGCGGCGGAGCACCTCAAAGATTTCCGTGGAGGTCAGCGTGACCACCTTGGGCATACCGGTCTTGAAATCCCGACCCTTGACGTTCATGCTGCGCTCCTCGTCCCGGGGATAGACCTGTCCGATCTGAATTTTCACATTCTCGGCTGTGACCTGACCAATGACCACGCCGTGCTGACGACGGACGTACCGGGCGATCATTTCGTCAAAATAGTTGCCCGCCACCTTCAGGGAGGAGGACACCGCCACGCCGTTCATGCTCAGCACCGCGATGTCCGTGGTGCCGCCGCCGATGTCCACCACCAGGTGCCCGCTTGGGCCGCGAATATCCAGTCCCGCGCCCAGTCCCGCCGCCAAAGGCTCCTCGATGAGGAACACTCTTCGGGCGCCGGCTTCGATGGCGGCGTTAATGACGCTGCGCTCCTCCACCTCGGACACGCCGGAGGGAACGGAGATGACCACACGGGGTTTCGGGGTGAAAATGGAGGCTTTGGTGGCGGTTTTGAACATCTCCTGGAGCATCCGAACCGTCATTTCATGGTCGGAGACGATGCCGTCCTTCAGAGGGTGCATCGCCACCACGTTGCCGGGGGTACGACCCAGCATATTCCGGGCGGCAGCGCCCACCTGGAGGATCTTGCCGGTATTCTTGTCCATGGCAACCACGGACGGTTCCCGAACCACCAGACCCTTGCCGTCGGCGTAAATCAAAACATTGGATGTGCCCAGGTCAACGCCCAGGTCGTTGGAAAACAGAAACATAGCCTTTAATCCTTTCCTGCCGCAGCAATGGCAGCGCAATGTACTTCTCCCGCCCCGGCGGTTTTCAGCGTCCGGGCGGCTTCCCCCGCCGTGGCTCCCGTGGTCAGGATGTCATCCAGCAGCAGAATCCGCTTTCCGGCAATCTCCGCGCCGTCGCGGACACGGTAAACGCCCAGCACGTTTGCCCGGCGCTCCGCGGCATCCCGAATACGGGACTGGGGTCGGTTGTGACGAACTTTCCGAAGCAGCGGAACCGGGGTCATCCCCAGCTCCCGCCCAACGGCCTTTGCCAGCAGCGCCACCTGGTCGTAACCCCGGCGGAGCTTCCGTCGGCGGCTGACAGGCACCCAGGTGAGCACGTCGAACCCCTCCGGGTATCCCGACTGCAGCTTCATGGCAAGCAGCCGTCCGTAGGCGGCGGCATAGTGCCGGGCACCCCGGAACTTAAACCGGAGCAGACTGCTTCTTACGTTCCCTTCATAGTACCAGACCGCGGCGAAACTGTCAAGAAATTGACCCTTTCTTTTTCCAAAAGGATACACGGGAGCCGTTTCCCGACACTCCCGGCACAGATCCAGCTCGTCCTTTCCCAGGATTTTCCCGCAGAGAACACATTTGGGCGGAAACAGCACCCCCATCAGCCAGTAATACAGTTTCATTCGGTTTTCCCCTGAAGCCGGAGCTTGAGGCCGGTGTAGCGCCGATTTTTCCGAGCGTTTTCCACCATCGCCGCCACCGTCTCCTCCCGTCCCACGATAATCAGTAGCTCCCGGGCCCGGGTGATGGCGGTGTACAGGATGCTGCGGCTGAGCAGGTACGGTGAACCGTTCCAGGCGGTCAGGATCACCGCCCGGTATTCGCTGCCCTGGCTTTTGTGGACGGTCATGGCATAGGCCGGTTCCAGCTCGTTCAGCTGGGTGAAGTCGTAGTCCGCTACCCGGTCATCAAAGCGCACCGTCATGGTCTCCGCGCCGGGGTCGATGGCGGTGACGGTGCCCACGTCCCCGTTGAAAACCCCCGCGCCCACGGCGCTGCCGTCGGTCTTTTTCCACAGAATGTCATAGTTGTTGCGAATCTGCATCACCCGGTCGCCCTCTCGGAAAACGATGTCCCCGAAGACCCGTTCCTTCTTGCCCTCGGCGGGGGGATTCAGCGCGGCTTGCAGCATTTTGTTCAGGGCCGCGGTGCCCACGCCCCCTTTGCGGGTGGGAGAGAGCACCTGGATCTGCTCCGGGGGGATGCCCATGTTCTTGGGCAGACGGGTGGTGCACAGATCCCGGATCAGGGAGGCGACGGTCTCCTCGCTTTGGCGGCGCATGAAGAAGAAGTCACTTTTCACATTTTTCAGCTCCGGCATTTCCCCCCGGTTGACCCGGTGGGCGTTCATGACGATCAGGCTCTGCTGGGCCTGGCGGAAAATCTCCGTCAGGCGCACCGTGGGCAGCTTTTCGCTGCGGAGCATATCGCTGAAAGGAAATCCCGGCCCCACAGGGGGCAGCTGGTCGGGGTCGCCCACCAGAATCAGCCGTTTACCTCTGGGAATCGCCTTCAGCAAATGGTGCAGCAGCTCCACGTCCACCATGGACATCTCGTCCACGATCACCGCGTCACACTTGAGGGGGTTGTCCTCGTCCCGGACAAAACACATATTTCCGGTGCTGGGGTCGATGGCAGCTTCCAGCAGGCGGTGGATGGTGGAGGCCTCCGCCCCCGTCACCTCCGTCAGCCGCTTAGCGGCTCGACCGGTGGGAGCCGCCAGCAGGCAGGCCAGCTGCATCTGCCCCAGCAGAGACAAAATACCCTTTAATATGGTGGTCTTGCCGGTGCCCGGGCCGCCGGTGATCAGCAGCAGGCCGGTGGTCGCGGCTTCCCGGATGGCGTTGGTCTGCTCCTGTGAGTACCGGATGCCGCTTTCCTCCGCCGTCCGGCGGATCATTGCTTCCAGGCCCTTCGGCTCCGGGAAGCGGCTCTGGGCGAATTCCAGCAGCCGCCGGGCACAGTTGGTTTCCGCCTCGTAAAGGCGGGGCAGGTAGTCAACGGTAATGCCCGCCAGTTTACCGCGCACCAGCCGATCAGCCTCCAGCAGTCGGGAGATTCCCTGGGTCACCGCCTCCGTCTCCACGGACAACAGCTGCCCGGTCGCCGCCGTCAGCTTGTCCTCCGGCAGGAAGCTGTGCCCCGCCGTGAGGTTATAGTTCAGTTCAAACAGGATACCGGCCTCCACCCGCCTGGGGTCGTCCCCGGCTACCCCCAGCTCGATGGCGAAGCGATCCACCGCCCCAAAGGGGGCGTCCAGCCCTTCGTCCATGAGTAAGTAGGGGTCGTCGTACAATAGCTCCACGGTGCTGTCGCCGTAGAGCTTGTAGGTGCGCACTGCCAGCTCCGCCGGCAGATGGTGCAGGGCAAAAAACTCCATCAGCTGCCGCAGTCCCACCTGCTGGCGGAATTCCTCGCCGATGGCTCTGGCCTTTTCCCGGGAAATACCGGAAACCTCGCTGAGCCGCTCCGGCTCCCGTTCCATGATCAGCAGGGTTTCCTCGCCGAAGCGCTCCACGATCCGTGCCGCCGTCTTGGGGCCGATGCCCTTGACCACCCGGCTGGAGAGATAATTCAGGATTTCCACACTGGTCTGGGGCATCAGCCGTTCCAGGAACTCCGCCTCGAACTGCCGTCCGTAGCTGGAGTGGGTACTCCACTTCCCCGTCACCATCAGCCGCTCTCCCACGGCGGGCAGCGGGATGGTGCCCACCACCGTGACCGTCTGCCCGCCGCCCGTATTCAGGCGGAGCACAGCGTAGCCGTTTTCATAATTCTGATATACCACGGCGCTGATGGCGCCCTGGAGAATTTCCAGATCTTCCGTCAATTTGTTTCCGCTCCTGTTTTCAGCCGGTCGGACAGCTCCGACGGGCTGCAGATTGTAATTCCCCGGTCTGTCAGCCAGTCCCGTTCCGGACCGCTCAGTCCCAAATCCACCATGATAAGACTGCACCGCAGCAGTCCCAGCCCCCGCAGCCAGAGATACCGCCGGGCAAAGGATTGCTCCGCCGCGCCGGGCTTCGCCGGAGCATAGAGCACGCCGTCCCGGCCAGGGGGGAGCAGCAGCCCATACAGCGCCCACAGCGCGCTTACCAGTCCAAAGGCCGCCAGCGTTCCCATCACAATATAACCCGCCACCAAAACCACCTCCGGCTATTCTATGAACGGCGGGGAAGTTCGGTGACAGACTACCCAGTAAACACATTTTACTATATTTCCGTCAAAATGAAAAGACCTTTTTGCAGGCTTTCCTCCCCATTTGTCGTTTTTCTCCCGGCAGACAAACTTTTGCTGCTTTGTTCACAAATAAGCCTTGAATCTCCGTGGGAAATGGGGTATAATAAGACGAAATCCTGAGGCAGGGTTTGCCAGAATTTCCCTTCGGAGGCGTTATGAAACTGCTGAATTTGCTCATGTGGGTGATACAGTTTGGGTTTTCCATTCTGTTTCCCACGGTTTTCTTTTTGATTCTGGCGGTTTGGCTGCAAAATAAATTTGATCTTGGCATCTGGATCGTGGTCGTGCTGGGCATCGTAGGGGTTCTGACCTCCGTCAGCACCACCCGCTCCTGTCTCAAGTCCCTGCGCAAAGCGGCGGAGGAAGCCGGCGACCATACCCCGCCTCCCGCTGCCTTTAACGACCACAAGTAAGAGGAATTCCGGTTATGAAATTACAAGCAGCATCCAAAAAAGAAATCTCCCGCATCGCCCTGGGCACTCTGGTCTGCGACGGCATTATGGTGGCGGCACTGTTCCTGCTGAGCGAATTCGGCATTGGAACCTTTTCCCTCCCTCGCATTCTGCTGGGCGCGGCCTGCGGCTCTCTGGTGGCGATTGCGAATTTCACAATTCTGTGCCTGACGGTGCAGGACGCCGTGGAAATCGAAAGCAAGAAGAAAATGAAGCAGAAGTTTCAGTTGAGCTACAATCTCCGCCTGATCGTCCAGGCTGTGTGGGTTGTGGCGGCGTTTCTGATTCCCCAGGTTCATTTTGTGGCCGGCGCGGCGCCCATCCTCTTCCCCAACGTGGTGATTCTTTTCCTGCAGATCCGGGGCAAGCTGGTCTCCGACGACGGAAAAGCCCCTCCAGCCCAACCGGAAGCGAAGGCTACGGAGCAGGATGAGGAAGATGACCATCCCGGCCCCTTTGAAGTGTGAAGTATCGTATCCATCCAACGTTATGAGGTGAGCATATGGAAGTTGAAATCAATGGCGCGCGAATCATCGCCACATTTGAAAACGTTCCCATCTTCGGTACTGTGCAGATCACCCAGACCCTGGTGGTAAGCTGGCTGATCCTGATCGTCGTCTCCGCCCTGCTGATCTGGCTGGGCTCCGGGCTGAAGGTCACGGGCATCTCCCGGAAGCAGGCCGTGGCCGAGACGATCTACACCGCTCTGGTGAACTTCGTCCGGGGTAATATGGGTCCGAAGTTTGACCGCTACATCCCGCTGGTGGGTGCCATCTTCATCACCAGCATCGTTTCCAACCTGATCAGTCTCGTAGGCATCTGGAGCCCCACCGCCGACCTCATGACGGAGCTTGCCTGGGCGCTGGTGGTGTTCGTCCTGATTACCTACCATAAGATCAAGGCTTCCGGCATCGGGGGCTATCTGAAGAGCTTCCTGGATCCCATCTTCCTGCTCGCCCCCATCAACGTCATGAGCGAGCTGTTCACTCCCATCTCCATGGCCTGCCGTCATTTCGGCAACATTCTCTCCGGCACCGTCATCAGCACCCTGATTTACGCCGCTCTGGTGGCTGCCAACAACGCCCTGTTCCATCTGCTGGGCTCGAGCCTGTATGTGGCGCTGGTAGTGACAGCCGTGGGGTTGATTCCCATGATCATGGGCATTGCGAAGAAGAAAAAGAAGCTGATGATCCCCGGCATAATCGTGACGGTTCTCGGCGTACTTGCCATTCTCACCTGTCTGGGTGTGAACTACCCCTGGCTGACCATTGGCATCCCCGCCATTCCCAGCCTGTACTTCGACTGGTTCAGCGGCTGCATCCAGGCTTTCATCTTCTGCACCCTGACCACCCTCTTCATCAAACAGGCTGCGGGGGAATAACCCTGAAACAGCCATTTGAATAAACTCGTTATCAAATATAGGAGGAACTATTTATGGAAATTTTGGCTAAAGGCATTGCTCTGGCAGGTTGCGCCATCGGCGCCGGTCTTGCTCTGATTGCCGGTATCGGCCCTGGTATCGGCGAAGGTAACTGCGCCGCCCGCGCCTGCGAGGTCATCGGTCGGAACCCTGAGTGCAAGGGTGACGTGACCAGCTCCATGATTCTGGGTATCGCTCTGTCCGAGACCACCGGTATCTATGGCTTCGTCACCGGTCTGCTGCTGATCTTCGTCGCTCCCGGTATGTTCATGAACCACCTGTCCTGATTCCGGCAAGCAATCCGATTCCAATAACTTACGCCGGAAGGAGGCAACGCAATGGATACCCTTTACCAGTCGTTAGTGACGGTAAATCCCGTAACCCTGATTGCACAGATTTGCAACCTGTTTATCCAGCTGCTTATCGTCAAGATCTTCTTCCTGGATAAAATCAAGGCCGTTCTGGACAAACGTCGGGAAGCCGCCGACAAGCAGATCGCCGACGCGGAAGCCGCCAAGTCCGAGGCCGCAGCCATCAAGCAGACCTACGAGGAAAATATGCGTCAGGCCAAGGCGAAAGCCGATGATTTGATCCTTTCCGCTCAGAAAACCGCTTCTCAGCGGGGTGAGGAGATCATTTCCCAGGCGCAGCAGCAGGCCGCCCAGCTCAAGAGCAAGGCCTCCGCTGACATCGCTCTGGAAAAGAAAAAGGCCATCAACGACGCCAAAAATGAAATCTCCGACCTGGCTATGGCCATCGCCGGAAAGGTTGTGGAGCGGGAGCTGAGCACCGACGATCAAAGTGGCATGATCGACCGTTTCATCGAAGAATTGGGTGATCAGAAATGACAGAGGTTGGTAGCGTCTACGGTCAATCCCTGTACCAGCTTGCGAAGGACGAAGGCCTCTCCAAGGAAATCGGAGAGCAGCTGGCTGTTCTTCAGAAGAGCTTCGGCGAGGAGCCGGACTTTGTCCGCCTGCTTGCCAGCCCCAATCTTCCCAAGGCGGAACGCTGCCAGATTCTGGATACCAGCTTCCGCGGCTCGGTGCACCCCTATGTGCTGAACTTTCTGAAGATTCTGACGGAAAAGGGCTACATCCGCCATTTTTCCCACTGCTGCGACGCTTATGCCGACCTGTACAATGAGGACAACGGCATTCTCAAGGTGACTGCCGTAACCGCCGTTGCTTTAAGCCCGGAGCAGACGGACAAGCTCACTGGAAAGCTCAGCCGGATCACTGGGAAAACCATCGCACTGCATAACCGCATTGATCCCGCAGTCTTGGGCGGTGTCCGCCTGGACTATGACGGTCAGCGCCTGGACGACACTGTGTCCCACCGTTTGGACGCCGTCCGGGATTTGCTGAACAAAACCGTACTCTGACGAGAAAGCAGGGACTGTATGGAACTCAAACCCGAAGAAATTACGAAAATCATTCGCAGTCAAATCAAGAACTACGAAAACAAAATGGAGGTCAGCGAAACCGGCGTCGTCATTCTGGTAGGCGACGGCATCGCCAAAGCCTCCGGCCTGGAAAAGTGCATGGCAGGCGAGCTGGTGGAATTCCCCGACGGCTCCTATGGCATGGCTCAGAACCTGGAAGAGGACACCGTGTCCATCGTCATTCTGGGCTCCGACCAGGGCATCAAGGAAGGCGACACCGTTAAACGCACCGGCAAGGTCGTGTCCGTCCCCGTGGGCGAGAAGCTCATCGGTCGTGTGGTCAACGCCCTGGGCGCGCCCATCGACGGCAAGGGTGCCATCGAAGCCGATGCCTACCGGGCCATTGAAATGCCCGCCCCCGGCATCATTGAGCGGCAGCACGTCTCCCGCCCCCTGCAGACCGGCATCAAGGCCATCGACTCCATGATTCCCATTGGCCGGGGCCAGCGGGAACTGATTATCGGCGACCGCCAGACCGGCAAAACCACCATCGCCACCGACACCATACTGAACCAGAAGGGCAAGAACTGCATCTGCATCTACGTCGCCATTGGTCAGAAGCGTTCCACCGTGGCCCAGGTGGTGGACAGCCTCACCGCCGGCGGCGCTATGGACTACACCATTGTGGTCTCCGCCACCGCCTCCGAACTGGCGCCCATGCAGTATATCGCTCCCTACGCCGGCTGCTCCATGGGTGAATACTTCATGTACCAGGGCAAGGACGTGCTGGTGATTTACGACGACCTGAGTAAGCACGCAGTGGCCTACCGTGCCATTTCTCTGCTGATTCGGCGTCCCCCCGGACGGGAGGCTTACCCCGGCGATGTGTTCTACCTCCACTCCCGTCTGCTGGAGCGGGCAGCGCAGCTGTCCCCGGAGCTGGGCGGCGGCAGCCTTACCGCTCTGCCCATCATCGAGACCCAGGCAGGCGACGTGTCCGCCTACATTCCCACCAACGTCATCTCCATCACCGATGGTCAGATCTTCCTGGAAACCGAGCTGTTCAACTCCGGCATCATGCCCGCCGTGAACCCCGGTATTTCCGTCTCCCGTGTGGGCGGCGATGCCCAGATCAAGGCCATGAAGAAGGTGGCAGGCAGCCTCAAGCTGCTGTACTCCCAGTATCGGGAGCTGCAGAGCTTCGCCCAGTTCGGCTCCGACCTGGACGCGGACACCAAGTCCCGTCTGGCTCTGGGTGAGCGAATTGTGGCGGTGCTGAAGCAGAAGAACGGCTCTCCCAAGGAGGTTGCCCAGCAGGTGTGCATCATTTACGCCGTCACCCACGGGTATCTGAACGACATTCCTGTGGACAAGGTGCCCGAATTTGAGAAGCGTCTGGAAGCGCACATGGATAACCACCATGCCGATGTTCTGGAGACCATCCGCACCACCGGCAAACTGGAAACCGAGACCGAGAACGGTCTGAAAGCCGCCCTGGAAGAGCTGGTGGCCGAATTCCAGGCATAAGGAGGGATAAGCCATGGCTGGCGTTTCCACCAAGGAAATCAAAAACCGCATCCGAAGCATGGAGTCCACCAGGCAGATCACCAAGGCCATGGAAATGGTCGCTGCCTCCAAGCTCCGCCGGGCGCAGTCCCAGGTGCTTTCCTCCCGTCCTTATTTTGAAATTCTCTACTCCACCATTGCAGATATTGCGGCGTCCAACCGGGACTTTTCCTCTCCCTATCTGAAGGAACGTCCCGTGAAAAAGCGGATGTATATCGTCATTGCCGGCGACCGCGGTCTGGCAGGCGGCTACAACAGCAACATTCTTAAGCTGGTTCTGTCCGAGATCGACGGTAAGGACGCTGTGGTTCTGCCCATCGGCAAGAAGACGGTGGACTATTTCAAGACTAAGCGTGTCCCCATTCTGACGGAAACCTACGCGGAAGCGGCAGATGTCACCATCGGCGACTGCTTCTCCATCTCCAAGCAGCTCTGCGGCGCGTTCCTGAAGGGGGATTTTGACGAAATCCACGTTGCCTACACCGATTTTGTCTCCGTCCTCTCTCAGAACCCCGTCACCCGGCAGCTGCTGCCTCTGGAAAAGCCCGAGCCCAACCCCGGTGTCAACCGGGGCGACACCCTGTACGAGGGCGACAGCGAGGAGGTCTTTGCCGCCATCATCCCCGAGTATCTGGGCGGCGTGATCTACGGCGCGCTGTGTGAGAGTCGAGCCTCCGAGCAGGCCGCCCGCCGTGCTGCCATGGACTCCGCGACCCAAAACGCCGACGACATGATCGGCGACCTGAGCCTGAAATTCAACCGGGCACGTCAGGCCGCCATTACCCAGGAGATCACGGAAATCGTCGCAGGCTCTTAAGCCTTACCTCAACAAAAGGAGTTGAAACCCCAATGGTCAAAAACAAAGGAACAGTCATCCAGGTCATGGGTCCTGTTCTTGACATCCGTTTCGGCGATGACCAGCTTCCCAGCCTGCTCAACGCCATCGAGATTCCCAACGGCGACAAAACCATTGTCGCCGAGGTTGCCCAGCACATCGGCGACAACGTGGTTCGCTGTGTTGCCATGTCCTCCACCGACGGTCTGCAACGGGGCACCGAGGCCACCGATACCGGCGCTCCCATCTCCGTGCCCGTGGGCGAGGAGTGCCTGGGCCGGGTGTTTAACCTGCTGGGTGAGCCCATTGACAACAAGCCCCCGGTGCAGGGTGCGGAGCGTTGGCCCATCCACCGTCCCGCTCCCTCCTATGAGGAGCAGCAACCCGCTACCGAGATTTTGGAGACCGGTATCAAGGTCATTGATCTGATCTGCCCCTATGCCAAGGGCGGTAAGATCGGTCTGTTCGGCGGTGCCGGCGTGGGCAAGACCGTTCTGATCCAGGAGCTGATTTACAACATCGCCACCGCCCACAACGGCTACTCCGTTTTCACCGGCGTCGGCGAGCGTACCCGTGAGGGCAACGACCTTTACAATGAAATGACAGAGTCCGGCGTTATCGCCAAAACCGCCATGGTCTTTGGTCAGATGAACGAACCCCCAGGAGCCCGTATGCGCGTTGGCCTGTCCGGTCTGACCATGGCAGAGTACTTCCGGGATGTGAAGCATCAGGACGTGCTGCTGTTCATCGACAACATCTTCCGCTTCACCCAGGCTGGTTCCGAGGTCTCCGCGCTGCTGGGTCGTATGCCCTCCGCCGTTGGCTACCAGCCCACTCTGGCAACGGAAATGGGTGCCCTGCAGGAGCGCATCACCTCCACCAAGGAAGGCTCCATCACCTCCGTTCAGGCGGTTTATGTGCCTGCCGACGACCTGACCGACCCTGCCCCTGCCACGACCTTCGCCCATCTGGATGCCACCACCGTGTTGGATCGTGGTATTTCCTCTCTGGGCATTTACCCCGCCGTGGATCCCTTGGACTCTACCTCCCGGATTCTGACCCCTGAGATCGTGGGTCAGGAGCACTATGAGACCGCCCGTGCCGTCCAGAGCATCCTCCAGCGCTATAAGGAGCTGCAGGACATCATCGCCATCATGGGCATGGACGAGCTGTCCGATGAGGACAAGCTGACGGTCAACCGTGCCCGGAAGGTGCAGCGGTTCCTCAGCCAACCCTTCCACGTCGCTGAGCAGTTCACCGGCTACAAGGGCAAGTACGTTCCCCTGAAGGAGACCATCCGTTCCTTCCAGGAGATCATCGACGGCAAGCACGATGATATTCCCGAATCTTACTTCCTGTTCGCCGGCTCCATCGACGATGTGGTTGCCAAGTACCGGGGCGGTGAGAAGGCATGACACCCTTCCACTTGAAAATCGTCACCCCAGACGGTCTGATCTTTGACGGGCAGGCAGAGGAGCTGATTGTCCGCACCACTGGCGGCGACGTGGGCATTTTGGCTCGGCACATGGACTATGTGGCGCCTCTCGGCATGGGCCGGGCAGTGATTGTCTCCGGCGGGCAGCGCCGCACGGCGGCCTGCATCGGCGGTATGGTCAGCGTGTGCAAGGGGGAAGTCACCCTGGTTCCCACCACCTTTGAGTGGGCTGAGAAAATCGACAAGGAGCGAGCCGAAGCCGCCTATCAGAAAGCGGAGAAGGTGCTCCACGATGAGAACGCCTCCGACACTGAGCTGCGTCTGGCGGAAGCCAAGCTCCACCGTGCCCTGGTGCGCAAGAGCGTCGCTTCGGGTCTGTAATGGAAAATCCCCGGAATCCGAACTTCTTCGGATTCCGGGGTTTCTTTATCGTTTGTGGGGTTTTTTCGTTACGTTTCTTCCGCAGATTCGGAATTCTCCGGCTCTTCGGCAAAGCCGTCAAACATGGCGGTTGCAGAGGCCTCGCCTACTTCCCTGCCCTGCATCACGGCTTCAAACTGCTCGCCGGTCATGGTTTCCTTTTCCAGCAGGAAGTCCACCACCTTGTGGAGCTTGTCGCTGTTATCCGTCAGGATCTGCTTACAGTGGTCATAGGCCTTATCGATGAGGGCTTTCACCTCGTCGTCGATGGTGCCTGCGTATTTTTCGGAGTAGCTCTTGGTGTTCTGGTAGTCTCTGCCGATGAAAACCTCGCCGTCGTCCAGGTAGGACACCGTGCCCAGCTTTTCGCACATACCGTAGCGAGCCACCATATCCTTCGCCAACTTGGTTGCCCGTTCAATGTCGTTGGACGCGCCCACGGAAATATCCCCCAGGAACAGGGCTTCCGCCACCCGTCCGCCCAGCAGGGAGACAATCTGCTCATACATTTCGTTGCGGGTCAGATTCGCGGAATCGTCCTTGGGCAGATACCAGGTGGCCCCCAGGGACTGTCCCCGGGGAATGATGGTGATCTGCCGCACAGGATCATGGGTTGGCAGATTGTACATGGCGACGGCGTGACCGGCCTCGTGGATAGCGGTTTCCCTCAGATCCTTCCGGGTCTGCACTCGGCTCTTCTTGGCGGGGCCGGCGGTGATTTTCATCAGCGCCTCGTTCATGTCCTCCATGTTCAGCACCGGGCGGTTGTCTCTTGCCGCCAGAATCGCCGCTTCGTTGAGCAGATTGCTCAGATCCGCGCCGGTGAAGCCGGCGGTGGAGCGGGCGACGGTTTTCAGGTCAACGGAAGTGTCCAGCTTCTTGTCCTTGGCGTGAACCTTCAGGATCTCCTCCCGCCCCTTCACATCGGGACGACCCACATGAATCTGCCGGTCAAAGCGCCCCGGACGCAGCAGCGCGGGGTCAAGAATATCGGGGCGGTTGGTAGCCGCCAAAACGATAACGCCCTCCGTGCGGGTAAAGCCGTCCATCTCCACCAACAGCTGGTTCAGAGTCTGCTCCTTTTCATCGTGTCCGCCCCCCAGTCCGGAGCCGCGTTTGCGACCTACAGCATCGATCTCATCAATGAACACGATGGCGGGGGCGATCTTTTTCGCCTGCTCAAACAGGTCACGGACACGGCTGGCGCCTACGCCCACATACATTTCCACGAAATCCGAGCCGGATATGGACAGAAACTGCACGCCGGCCTCCCCTGCCACCGCCCGGGCCAGCAGGGTCTTGCCGGTGCCGGGAGGGCCTACCAACAGCAGGCCGTGGGGAATCCGGGCGCCGATTTCGGTGAATTTCTCAGGATTCTTCAGAAAGTCCACAATTTCCTGAAGCTCTTCCTTTTCTTCATCCGCTCCGGCAACATCGTCAAAGGTCACTTTTTTGTCCCCGGGAACGCCGAGAACCGTCCGCGCCTTGCCGAAATTACTCAGGGGATTTCCAGCGTTGTTCATGCGGCCCATGAGCATCGCCCACACAAACAGCAGCACCATGCCAACCACCAGCAGCGGCAGAATCAGCGTGTACGGCGAAAAGCCCTTTTCCGGGACAAAATCGTAGCTTTCCAGCACGCCGGATTCCTGCTGCTGGGCAATCAAGCCGCTCATCTCCTGCCGGAAGCTCTCCCGATCCGCCAGCGGAGCGGTAACGGTGGTCTGTCCATTGTAGGGGCTGCGCAGATACAGGGTAATGGTCTGATCCTCCACCACAAACTGCCGCACCTGCTCCTGTTGGAACAGCTCCACCACCTGGGAATAGGGAATGCCGCTCTGGCTGCCGCCAAACAGGTTGCTGGCCCAGGCAAAAAACACCAGCAGCACGGCTACATATACAAGAATGGGGATCAATCTACGGTTTTTCAATTTGGAAGCTCTCCTTATTCTTCATACGCCTCCGGCTTCAGCACCCCCACATAGGGCAGATTCCGGTAGTGCTCGTTATAGTCCAGGCCGTAGCCCACCACAAAAGCGTTGGGGATGGTAAAGCCGACGTAGTCCGGCACCAGATGAATGTCCGGGCGGCGGCGCTCCGGCTTATCCAGCAGGGTACAGATTTTCAGGGATGCCGGCTCCCGAGCAAGCAGATGCCGGTAGGTGAAGTCCAGAGAAGTACCGGTGTCGTAGATGTCCTCCAGAATCAGCACATGGCGGCCCTTTATGTCTGCGGAAATGTCCCGCTTGACCTCCATCTTCCCGGTGGAGCTGGTTCCCGCATAGGAGGAAATCCACATGAAGTCCATCTGGCAGGGCACCTTGATTTCCCGGATCATGTCCGCATAGAACACCACAACGCCCTTCAAGACGCCCACGATGACGGGGTCTTTTCCCGCATATTGGGCCGTCAGTTCCTCACCCAGCTCCCGGATGCGGGTTTTGATCTGCTCCTCGGTCAGCAGAATCTCCTGAATATCCTGTTCCATAGTTTTGTCTCCCTTACGCTCTGTATTTTTCAAAATGGATCGTCACCCCGGGAAGTGCCCCGGCGGCGCGATCAACATGAACGCCAATGGAATACACGCCCAAAACGCCCTGTTCGTCGCAAATCACCGGAATCCGCTCCCGCCGGGCGGCGGGAATTTTCCGATCGATGAATAGCTTTTTCAGGCTCTTGGTTCCGCCTCTCAGACGGATCGTGTCCCCGCTTTTCCGGGGACGGAGCATCAGGCTCCCAACCGGGCACACCGTGAAGGTGTCCAAAGTATTGACGATTTCATGGGCTGGCGCACAGGTCACTCGGAAATCTCCGTATCGCACCTCGCCGGGGCAGTTCAGGATCATCGCCTCCGGCACAGGTTCTTCCCGCCCCGCTTCCAGGCGGTCATACTGCCGCGTCACCGTCACGCCGCCGGGGAGATTGACCCGGGCAGAGGGTCTATCGGAAGAAAGGATACTCTCCACCGCGGAAATATGAGAATCCTCCGGTTCCGGAACCCCGTTCCTCTTCAAAAACGCCTCAATGCACCGCCCGCGAATCGCCTCGGGCATGGCTTTCAGCGTCCCCGCAGTGGGATTTGGCTCCGCCTCCGCCTGCTGCCGAAGATAGTCCTCGTCCTGCCGCAGCCGGAGCGCCATCCGGGACAAATTCTCCGCCAGCTTCGGGTTCTCGGCCTTCAGCAGGGGCATCACACCGTGGCGGACGCGGTTACGCAAAAAAGCGTCGGAGGCGTTGGAGCTGTCCTCCCGGTGGGGAAGGCTCCACTTCTCCAGGAACGCCTCCACCTCCTGCCGATTCGTAAGCAGCATGGGTCGGACAATTCTACCGCTGACCGGAGCAATTGCCCCCAGACCCTTGAGTCTGGTACCCCGGATTAAACGCATCAGCACCGTCTCGGCGTTGTCGTCGGCGGTGTGAGCAGTGGCGATTTTTCCCTCCAAGCTCAGAAGAAACCCATACCGGGCGTCCCGAGCGGCGGCTTCCAGGCCCTTTTTCCCGGGTCTGACCTCCGCCGAGCCCACATGGAGGGGAATGTCATACTGCGCGCACAGCTTCCTCACGAAGGCCTCGTCCCCGTCGGATTCCTCCCCCCGGAGGCGGTGGTTAAAATGGGCGGCTTCCAGGCGGATGCCCAATTTGTCCTTCAGAAGATACAAAGCAAACAGCAGCGCCACGGAATCCGCCCCGCCGGAGACGGCGCAGACGACCGTATCTCCCGGCGAAAGCATATCGTACTGCCGGATCATCGTCAGGAGCTTATTCTGCATGCTTCCACTCCCGGTCGGCAAAGGTCTGGTACTGACCAATCCATTGCAGCTTCAAAGCACCGGTTTCACCATGGCGGTTTTTCGCAACAATGCACTCCGCCACGCCCTTGTCCTCAGTGTTTTCATGATAGTATTCATCCCGATACAGGAACATGACGGAATCCGCGTCCTGCTCGATGGCGCCGGATTCCCGGAGATCGGACAGAATGGGCCGCTTGTCGGTGCGGCTCTCCACCGCACGGGACAGCTGGCTCAGGCAGATCACCGGCACATCCAGCTCCTTCGCCATGATTTTTAGGGAGCGGGAGATCTCGCCCACCACCGTCACCCGGTTGTCGCTGTTCTTCCCATAGCCAGAGCCCTGCATCAGCTGCAAGTAATCGATGATGACCAGCCCCAGGTTGTCCAGTCTGCGGCACTTGGCGTTGATGTCCGCCACGGTGACGGAGGGGTTGTCATCAATGCGGATGTCCGTCTGGCTCAGAGCAGCGGAGGCCATGCATAGCTTGCTCCACTCCTCCTCCGACAGCTTGCCGGTTGCCAGCTTTTGCAGCTCCACAAAGCCCTCGCTGGACAGAAGGCGCATTGCCAGCTGTTCCCGGGACATTTCCAGGTTGAAAATGGCAACGGTCTTCTTGTACTTCTTCGCCACGTTCACGCCGATGTTCAGGGCAAAGGCAGATTTGCCCATGGCGGGGCGGGCGGCAATGAGCAGCAGATCGGATTTATTCAGGCCGTTGATCCGGGTATCCAAGTCCCGAAGTCCGGTGGACAGGCCGGGAATCATGGAATCGGACTGGCTCAGCTCCGTCAGGTGGTCAAACACCTTGTGCAATGTGGTGCCGATGTGCTCCAGGGAATCCCCCCGCTCGCCCTTACGCAGGGCGTAGATTTTCTTCTCGGCGGATTCCAGCATCTCTGCCGGGGTGCCCACCTCTTCGGCAACCATCTGTTGAATGTCGGTGGCTGCCTGGTTCAGTCCCCGAAGCATGGACTTTTCCCGTACGATGTCCGCATAGCGGGTGACGTTGGCAGCGGTGGGGGTGATCTCCATCAGTTGGAGAATGTAGTCCCGGGAGTTGTCGTGGTAGAAGCCCAGCTCTTTCAGCTTATCCAGAACCGTAACCGGGTCAATGGTCTGGGAGAAATTGAACATGGTGTAGATGGCCTCGTAGATCTCCCGGTTCTGCTGCAGGTAGAAGTCCTCCGGCTTCAAGATCCCCACCACGTCGGTGATGCACCGGCTGTCGATGAGGATGGAACCCAAAACGGCCTGCTCCGCCTCCAGCGACTGGGGCTGCTGCCGGGACAGGAGTTCTTCATCCATGGCAAATTCTCCTTTCTCTGTCAATTCTCGGTGCGCACAAATGCGGCAATCAGCCCTCCACAATTTTCACCGTCAGCGGAGCGGAAATCTCATAGCCCAGCTTGCAGGTGACGGTATAGGTGCCAACATTCTTGATAGGCTCGGCAATGGAAATCTTCCGCTTGTCCAGCTGGATGCCGGTCTTTGCCAGCGCGTCGGCTATCTCCTGGTTGGTGACGGAGCCGAACAGCCGCCCCGCGCCGCCGCCCTTGGCGGTGACGGTGACGGTCATCTCACGCAGCTTCTGTGCGGTCTCCATGGCCTCCGCCTTCTCCCGGGCAATGCGCTCCTGGGTGGCCTTGTCGTTCATGCGCATGGTATTCACGGCGTCGGGGGTCGCCTCCGTCGCCAGCTTCCGGGGCAGCATGAAGTTCCGAGCATAGCCGTCAGAAACCTCGATCAGCTGACCCTTTTTGCCCTTGCCCTTCACGTCCTGCAATAAAATAACCTTCATGATAAAATCTCCTTTAATTTCAAATACGGACTGGAAGATACAAGATATACGGCATAAAATGGAGAATATCTTCTATCTCGTATCTTGCGATTGGTTTATTCCTCGTAGAATTTGTCGATGGAGGCAACCAGCGCGTCCAGCGCCTCCTTGACGGTAGTATTGGGCACCTGCGCCCCCGCCGTGGCGGTATTGCCGCCGCCGCCCAGAGGCTCCAGAATCATCTGTACATTGGCGCTGCCGATGCTCCGGGCGGAAATGATCACCTGATCGCCGTCCGGATAGAGGACGAAGGAGGCGGTAATGCCGGAGATGTTCAGCAGTTCATCCGCCGCCTGGGCTGCCAGCACCCGGGTGGTGGGGGTATTCAGGGCGGCAATGGCAATCTCCTGCCGGTAAAGCCGGGAGGATTTGATAATCTGGTACTTCGCCATGGTATCCTGGAAGTCGCTTTGCAGCAGCTTCTTGACCTCAGTGGTATCCGCGCCCAGCCGCCGCAGCACCGCGGCGGCCTCAAAGGTGCGCTCGCCGGTGCGGACGTTGAAGAACTTGGTGTCCAGACAGATGCCCGCCATCAGGCTCTCGGCCTCGATGGGCAGCACATCCTTGGTTTCCACGGCGTACATGAGAACCTCCGTCACCAGCTCCGCCGTGGAGGAGGCGTAAGGCTCGTGGAGGTTGACAACCACGGGATTGATATAATCCGCCGCCCGGCGGTGGTGGTCGATGACGCAGACCTTGGAAATGGCTTCCAGCAGGGGCTTGCACTCCACTTGATCCGGTCGGTTGGTATCTACCACAATGAGGATGCTCCGGTTGTCCGCCATGAGCAGAGCGTCCTGCCCGGAGACGAACACATCCCGGTATTCCGGCACGGCCAGAATGGCCTGAATCAGCTTCCCGGCGGCATTGTTCTCCAGGTCGATGACGATGTTGGCTTTCTTTCCCTTCTTCCGGCACAGGCAACTGACGCCCATCGCCGCACCCAGAGAGTCCAGATCGGCGTTCTTGTGCCCCATAATGAACACCCGACCGCTCTGACCGATCAGCTCCATCAGGGAGTTGGCAGTCACCCGGGAACGCACCTTGCTTCGGTAGTCCGCTTCCTTGTTTCGACCGCCGTAAAAATTGAAGTTTACCCGATCCTTAATGACGGCCTGATCGCCGCCCCGGCTCAGGGCCATTTCAATGCCCAGAGCAGCGAAATTATACCCTTCCTCAAAGTTCACTCCGTCCACGCCCAGGCCGATGGAGACCGAAGCGGGCAGCCCCGTGGGGCTGACGATTTCGTGGATGGTCTCGAGCAGGGAGAATTTGTCCTCCTTCGCCCGCTCCAGATCCCGTTTCTCAAAGATAAACAGGAAGCGGTTGCGCTCCAAACGCCGGAGCAGTCCGTTATACCCCTCCGTCCACTGGGTGATGGCGTCGTTGAGTTTTGCGTTCAGGCTGGAAATGGCGCTTTCCGTCAGATTCTTGGTCAATTCCTCGTAGTTGTCGATGAGGATAATGGAAATCACCGGGCGGGAGCGGATATACTCGTCCCGCACCTGGTACAGCTCCGTCAGGTCAGAGAAATACAGCACCCCCAGCAGAGTACCCTTGGTATCCTCCGCCCGGATGGTGGTGCCATACACCCGGTAGCGTCGATTGCCCAGAACCACATCTCCGGGGCACTCGCTCTTGCCGGCGGTGAGCCAGTCCAGGGAAAAGTCTGGGAGGATCTCCTCCAGCCGCAGCTCCGTCATGGTGTCGGCATACCCGGTCAGCTCGCTGAAGCGGTGGTTGCCCCAGACGATGTCCCCGTCGCCCAGGCGGATCATCACCGCCGGAAGAGGCGCTTCCCCGCCGCTGGAGGCTTCCAGAGTATTGGAAGCGGACTGGATATAGCGTTGAATCTGGTGCTCCCGGTGGGTTCTGTCCAGAATATACAGCAGAAAAACCACTACAGTGACAGCCATTTCACCAGCGGCAAGCCAATAATGTCCCAGCAGCAGCGCCGCGGCGCAAAACGCCGCCATGACGAAAAAGTAGGCTCCCATTCCGGGTCTGAGCAATCTTGTCAGCTTTCGGTTCACGCTCACACAGCCTCCTTTGAACCTCGGTTAGGGCAATACCGCATAATGGGGCAAGGAGATTCGGCGAGAGATTTAGCGAAAGTATGAAAAACGGGGGAATACTGGATGTATTTCCCATTTTTCATACTGCGCGATTGGGGCAAAAGATCTGCCGAAGCCCGCAGCTCCCACCCAGCGGTGTTGCCTTAGCTACAGTAATCCATACTATACCCGCTATTATAGCAAATCCAACCAAAAGGTGCAACTCCTTTTCGTTGGAAATGTGTAAAAAAGCCCGGAAAAAACCTGTATACTTTTCCACGAAACTGTGTTATACTATGGTTGATAGCGCCGGGGACGGGCTTTACCCGGGCATTTCACATTCAAAAAGGAAAAGATGAGCAGGCGTTCTCCCCGAAAAAGGCGATTCGGGGCTGGATTTTGGGAGAGCGGCTGCCTGCTTGTTTTGCCTTTACGGCATTTTGTATGTACATTTTGAAAGGAGTAATCAAGAAAATTGGCTGAAAAACTGAAAATTATCCCTCTGGGCGGTCTGGACGAAATCGGTAAAAACTGCACCGTCCTGGAATATGGCAAGGATATGATCGTGGTGGACTGCGGCGTGGGCTTCCCCGAGGAGGATATGTACGGCGTAGATCTGGTCATTCCCGATTTTTCCTACCTGGTGGCAAACCAGAAGAAGCTGCGGGGTATGTTCATCACTCACGGACACGAGGATCATATCGGTTCCATTCCCTACGCCATGCGGGACTTAAACTGTCCCATTCACGGCACCGCCATGACCAACGGCCTGATTAAGCTAAAGCTGGAGGAGCACAAGCTCGCCGACAAGGTCAAGCTCATCACCCACAAGCCCGGTGATGTGGTCAAGGCCGGGTGCTTCACCGTGGAGTTCATCCATGTCAACCATTCCATTCCCGACGCCGTGGCCTTCGCCATCCGCACCCCCGTGGGCACCGTGGTGTTCACCGGTGACTTCAAAATTGATCCCACCTCCAAGGACGGCATGATGGATCTGGCGCGGCTGGGCGAGCTGGGCAACCAAGGGGTTCTCGCGCTGCTGGCGGACTCCACCAACGTGGAGCGTCAGGGCTACACCCCCAGCGAAAATGTGGTAGCCGACAGTCTGGATCGGCAGTTCCGCAACTGCGACCAGCGGATCATCGTCACCACCTTCGCCTCCAATATGCACCGCATTCAGTCCATCCTCTCCACCGCCCAGCGCTACGGGCGGAAGGTAGCCGTCTCCGGGCGGAGCATGGAGAATATGCTGAAGGTTGCCCAGGAGTTGGGCTATCTGAAGGTCAAGCAGGGCACCATCGTGGATCTGGCCTCCATCAAGAGCCTGCCCAAGAACAAGATTGTCATCGTCTCCACCGGCTCCCAGGGTGAAAATATGTCTGCCCTGTACCGGATGGCTTTCAGCACTCACAAGCAGGTGGAGATTGTGGCAGGCGACCGAATCATCATTTCCGCCTCCGCCATCCCCGGCAACGAGAAGTCCATCAGCAACATCATCAACGAGCTGTACCGTAAGGGCGCGGACGTGGTCTACGAAAAGAGCGAAGGGCTGCATGTCTCCGGTCACGCCTGTCAGGAAGAGCTGAAGATCGTCCACGGACTGGTGCGACCCAAGTTCTTCATCCCCGTCCACGGCGAACAGCGGCATCTGCAGCTCCACGCCAAGCTGGCCCAGTCCATGGGCATGAATCCCCGGAACATTCACATCGGCGAAATCGGCACGGTCTTTGAACTCACCGGCAAGACCTGCAAGGTCAACGGCACCGTGCCCGCCGGGCGGGTGTTCGTGGACGGCAGCGGCGTGGGCGACGTGGGCAGCGTGGTGCTCCGGGATCGCAAGCACCTGGCGGAGGACGGCATGATCGTGGTCTGCGTCAACCTGAGCAGCGAGGACGGCAGTGTGATCTCCGGCCCGGACATCATCACCCGGGGCTTCATTTATGTGAAGGAATCCGAGGATCTGATGGAAGAGCTGAAGCAGGTGGCCATGGAGGCCATCGACCGCTGCCAGCGCAAGCGTGTCCGGGATTGGTCCGCCATTAAGTCCGCCATCAAAAACGACATCAGCGGCTACCTCTTCAAGACCACCAAGCGCAACCCCATGATCCTGCCTGTTATCATGGAAATCTGATGCTATAACAAAGGGCTGCTGCAAGCGACATTTGCGGCAGCCCTTTTTATGAGGTACTATGGAATACTATTTTGCCCCCATGGAGGGGCTGACCGACAGCGTCTACCGGCGTTTGCACCACAAGTATTTTTCGGGCATAGGCAAATACTATATGCCCTTCTTCTCCCCTACCGTCCACCGCAGCCTGACAGAGCGGGAGGCCCGGGAGCTGCCTCTGGCAGACAGCGAAAGCTTCACCGCCGTGCCCCAGCTGCTGACCAAAAACGCTGAGGATTTCCTCTGGGCGGCCCGGCAGTGCGCGGACAGAGGCTATGGCGAAGTCAACCTGAATCTGGGCTGCCCTTCGGGGACGGTATTTTCCAAAGGGAAGGGCTCCGGAATGCTGCGTGACCCGGATGGATTGGAAAGGTACCTGCATGCAAATTTCATATCCTCCCCCCTGCCCATATCTCAGAAAACCCGGCTGGGAGTGGAAGACTCCGAAGAA
>JAQXPK010000019.1 GCA_029100605.1 Bacillota bacterium
GAAGAACCTCTTTGCGGAAATTGAAAGGAGTATTGTTTTGGCTGAAAAACTGAAGATTATCCCTCTTGGCGGTCTGGATGAGATCGGCAAGAATATCACCGTGCTGGAATACGGCAAGGACATGATCGTTGTAGACTGCGGCGTAGGCTTCCCCGAGGAGGATATGTACGGCGTGGATTTGGTGATCCCGGATTTTTCCTATCTGGTTGCCAACCAGAAGAAGCTGCGGGGCTTCTTCATCACCCACGGTCACGAGGACCACATCGGCTCCATCCCCTACGCCATGCGGGAGGTAAACTGCCCCATCCACGGCACCGCCATGACCAACGGTCTGATTAAGCTCAAGCTGGAGGAGCATAAGCTGGCAGACAAGGTCAAGCTCATCACCCACAAGCCCGGTGATGTGGTGAAGGCCGGGTGCTTTCAGGTGGAGTTCATTCATGTGAACCACTCCATCGCCGACGCCGTGGCCTTCGCCATCCACACCCCTGTGGGCACCGTGGTCATGACCGGCGACTTCAAGATCGACCCCACCTCCAAGGACGGCATGATGGATCTGGCCCGTCTGGGAGAGCTGGGAAAGCAGGGCGTGCTTGCCATGCTGTCCGACTCCACCAATGTGGAGCGCAGCGGCTATACCCCCAGCGAGAATCTGGTGGCGGAAAGCCTGGACCGTCAGTTCCGCAACTGCGACCAACGAATCATCGTCACCACCTTCGCCTCCAATATGCACCGCATCCAGTCCATCATCGCCACAGCCCAGCGCCATGGGCGGAAGGTAGCCGTCACCGGGCGGAGCATGGAAAATATGCTGAAGGTGGCCCAGGAGCTGGGATATCTGAAGGTAAAGCAAGGCACCATCGTGGACCTTGCCTCCATCAAGAGCCTGCCTAAGAACAAAATCGTCATCGTATCCACCGGTTCTCAGGGGGAAAATATGTCCGCCCTGTACCGCATGGCTTTCAACACCCACAAGCAGGTGGAGATCACCGCCGGCGATCGGATTATCATTTCCGCCTCCGCCATCCCCGGCAACGAGAAGGCGGTGTCCAAGATCATTAACGAATTGTACCGCAAGGGCGCCGATGTGGTCTACGAAAAGAGCGAGGGGCTGCACGTATCCGGTCACGCCTGTCAGGAAGAACTGAAGATCATTCACGGTCTGGTAAAGCCCCGGTTCTTCATCCCCATTCACGGTGAGCAGCGGCATCTGCAAATTCACAGCAAACTGGCACAGACCATGGGCATGACCCCCAAAAACATCTTCATCGGAGAAATTGGCTCCGTGTTTGAGCTGACCGCCAAGAGCTGTAAGCTCAAGGGCGCCGTCACCGCGGGCAAGGTCTTTGTGGACGGCACCGGCGTAGGCGACGTGGGCAGCGTGGTGCTGCGGGATCGGAAGCACCTTGCCGAGGACGGCATGATCGTGGTCTGCGTGAACCTCAGCGCCGAGGACGGCAGCATCATCACCGGCCCGGACATCATCACCCGGGGCTTCATCTACGTCAAGGAGTCCGAAGACCTGATGGGAGAGCTGCGGGAGGTTGCCATGGAGGCCATCGACCGCTGCCAGCGAAAGCGCGTGCGGGACTGGGCTGCCATCAAAACCGCCATCAAGAACGACCTCAGCGGCTACCTCTATAAGACCACCAAGCGCAACCCCATGATCCTGCCCGTGATTATGGAGATCTAAGGCGTCACCGCATAATGGGGCAAAAGATCCGCCGAAGCCCGCAGTTCTCATTGTCCGGTGTTGCCATAACGCTGTCATACCAAGAGCAATGCGCGGCGCTGTCTCAGGGCAGCGCCGCGCATTTTGGTTGAGATGTGTTTATTCCGGAATCCACCGGGCATACAGCGTAATTCCCGGGGATGGAACGCTCCAGTCGATTTTCCCCTCAGCGTCTCTTGTGAAGAACTCCGTTGCCTGTAGTCGTTTTACCGGCTCTCCGGTGCATTCCGGTTCCCGGTACCACCCGGCGAACCGGTAACCCATCCGCTCCGGCTCCGGGTATGCCGCCAGATATACGGTAGTTCCGGAATACAGCGGCCCGGTGGCATCAACGCTGACCGTCGGATTTCCTCCGTTGGCATCCAGAGTCAAAGGCATCCATGGCTCCCCGCCATCCGCCTTTTCCCAGGTGCCGTACAGCCTCAGCGTCCGGACGCCGTCCGCCCCCGGGGCAACACGCTGAGCATCCTGGGGTGTCAGCTCTCCCTGCACTGTGTAATCGATGTCCTCTCCGCCGGAAAGCACAAATCCCAGGAACTGGAAGCCCTCCTGAGGTTCCGGCTCCGGCATGGGCATCCCGGTGAATTCCGCCTCAGGGAAGCTCCCCTGGAACAGAACCCGATCTCCCCCGGCTGCCATATCGAAAGAACCATTGTAAACCGTAACCTCAATCGTTCCGTCTCCCAGAGGATATGTCTCCAGGACAGGCAGTGTTTCCGGGGGCAGAGTGGTGGCCTGAGTGGGAGCCGTCGTCGGCTCCGTTTCCGGCGGCTCTGTTTCCGGTGGCTGGGTCGTCGGCGGCGTTGTCTCCACCGGCGGTGCTTCCTGCTGTGCCGTCGGCAGCGCCAGCACGGCAACCACCAGAAAAGCGGCTGTCATCCAGATTGCCTTCCGCCTTTTCCGATTCTTCTTCGTCGATTTTCCGCTGGAGGGTGCAGTGGGAAATTCCGCCCCAGGCGGTGTAAATTCTCCGCCAGGGCGTGAAAACTCCTGCCCCGGCTCGGTATAGTCGCTGCGGCCGTCCATAGGGTTACCTGCTGTGCACATCGAGCTGCGGGTAGGGGCATTCCACACCGCGTTTTTTCAGCCCCAACAGCAGTTCCCGGTTCAGCAGCCTCTGCGCGGCATAAATCTGCTTCTCGGAAACCTCCGCCACAAACCGCAGAACAACCGCAGAGGCGTCCAGTGCCTGAACGCCCAGATATTCCGGCTTCGCTTCCAGAACATCCCGGTGCTTCTCGTAGATTTCCCCAAGCAGCTGGGGAAGCTGCTCCTCCAGCGCTTCCAGGTCTGCTTCGTAGGGAATCCCGATGTCGCAGACGGAGAAGGAGGCATTGTCCGAACGGTTCAGAATGTTCTTCATCTCGGAATTGTTGATAATCCGAACATTCCCTCCGGAATCCATCACGGAGGTGGTTCGGATTCCGATCTCCCGAACCGTTCCCCGGAAGCCGTCCACTTCCACAATGTCCCCCACATTATACTGGTTCTCAAACAGCATGAACACGCCGGTCACTACGTCGGCAATCAGGCTTTCAGCGCCAAAACCCACGATCAAAGCCAAAATCCCCACGCTTGCCACAATGGTGGATACATCCACCCCTAGAATGGTGAGACCCCAGCACAGGATCACCAGGGCGGCGGCGTACTTTGTCAGGCTGGAAATCAGGGTGACCATGGTACGGCTTCTGTGGCTTCTGGGCTTCCAGCAGCGCAGCAGCAAGAGCAGAAGATTTGCCACCAGAAGCACGCTGAACACCATCAGAGCCAGCCGGAGCAGCACCGCTACGCTGAGATTCAGCGACACCTGAAAGGGCACCTCCGCGCCAACCGCGCCGGATACCCAGGCGGCACCCCCGGCGCAAAGCACCAGCAGCGCCAGTACCAAAACCTTTTTCAGCAGTGTTTTCCGTTCCATCCAAAATAGCTCCTTTCTGTTCTCAAGTGAAAAACGCGGCATCCCACTGGACGATTTTTGCAAGAAAACGTCGGTATATGTTCAGTATAACATGAATCATCTGAAATGCAAGACAAATCATCTGAAATGCAAGGTTTCCGCCGATTGCAATTTCCGGAGGAGGTTTCCCATGCGCTATTACTTCGCCCCCATGGAGGGACTGACGGACAGTGTGTACCGCCGTCTGCACCACAAATACTTCCCCGGCGTTGACCGCTACTTCATGCCCTTCTTTTCCCCTACCGTCCACCGCCAGCTCACCGCCCGGGAGAGCCGGGAACTGCCGGAGGCGGACAGTGTTTCCTTTGCCGCCGTTCCCCAGGTTCTGACCAAGGTGCCTGAGGATTTTCTCTGGGCGGCTGAGGTCATCCGCGACCGGGGATATGAGGAGGTCAATCTCAACCTGGGATGCCCCTCCGGCACGGTGACCGCCAAGGGCAAGGGTGCCGGGATGCTGACCGATCCTGAGAGCCTTGACCGGTTTCTGGACGCGGTTTTTAGAAAATGTCCCATTGCCATTTCCGTGAAAACCCGGCTGGGAATGCAGTCTCCCGACGAGTTTCCCGCTCTGCTGGAGGTATTCAACCGCTACCCCATCCGGGAGCTGACCCTTCACCCCCGGGTGCGGCAGGAATTCTACAGCAATGACGTACACATGGACTGGTTTCGCTACGCCCTGGAAAACAGCAAAAATCCGCTTTGCTACAACGGAAACCTTTGCACTCTGTCCCAGCTTCAGACGTTTTGCGAACAATATCCCCAGGTTGACACTGTGATGCTCGGCAGGGGTCTGATCGGCGACCCGGGTATGCTGTCCCCCGGCGGCACCACGGTTCCGGCGCTGGAAGCCTTCTTTGACGAGCTTCTGGAAACTTACACTGCCCTGTTCGGGGGCTCCCGGAACGCCATGTTTCGGCTGAAGGAAAACTGGTTTTACCTGCTTCGCCGCTTTGAGGACAGCGAAAAGCTGGGCAAGCAACTTCGCAAAACCACAGACATTGCCGAATACAAGTCCCTCACAGCCCAGATTTTCCATACCCTTCCCCTGGCAGAGGCGCTGCGCTCAGACTGGTAACCCGGCAGCAGATGGTTTCCCCTGTGGAGGGATTATCGCCACGCGCAGAAAGCGTCATTTATCCCAGCAGCAAAAAGCGGAGCTGATGGATTTATAGCAGAAAATCGGCGCACCCAGGGGTTCTCCCGGGTGCGCCAAATCAATGCCGCTTTTACCCAACAAGGAATTCCGTGACCCCCGCCAGAATTGCCAGATGTGCCGGGTAGAAGAAATAGAATCCCAGCTGCGCGCCCCGGCTTTGGGTGGCCTTCCGTCCGGAATACAGGGCAATGGGAAGCATGGCAAGCAGGGCGAATAGCTCTACTGACACCGTTGTGCCGCCAATGACGATCGTCGCGCTGTCCATCGCCCAGCAGATCAGCGCCATACCCGCAAACTGCAGCCAGCCCCGACGGGGCATTTCCCGCGTCAGGCTGAACAGGGCAATCAGCGCAACGCCATACCCGCCGTAGTCCGTCTGAAAGCACTCCGCCGCCAGCGAAAAGGGAAGGACAAGCAGCGCTTTCCCAACAGGACTGCGGCATTTTTCCATGCTTTCCAGCAGAAGAAGCCCCAAAAGCAGCGTAAACATCACGTTTTGATGCGCCCATGTCCAGCCCCCGTAGAGCGCCAGATCAAAGGGCAGCTCCGACAGCACCGCTCCGGCGAACAGCCGCAGCGCGTATTTCCGGGGATTTTTGGTGTAGTGTGTTCCCTCCGCCAGCAGAAAGCAGTAAATGGGAAATGCCGCCCGGCCGACAATCCGCATTCCCCAGTACAGCCAATACAGCCCCAACGTTGGGTTCCCTCTGTACACCTGCGATAGGATCGTCGCCGCCACATGGTCAACGAGCATGGTCAGGCAGGCGATTCCCTTCAGCGCCTCCTGTGAAAGTTTGGCTTTTTTCATCATGTTCCCATTTTCTGGCTGTCCCCATGAATTTTGTCGGGACAGTGGAACCTATTTCTTCAGGCGACCGTAGAGGCGGGTGGTTTCCCGGATCCTCTGCGCCAGTTTATCCGAATCAAAGCCTTTTTTTGCCCGCCAGGTCCAGTTGTCGCTGGACAGGGTGCCTGGGAAATTCATCCGGGCTTCCTTCCCCAGTTCCAGATAGTCCTGCATCTGAACCACGCACAGCCGGGACACGGAGCTCATGCAGCCCCGGATCATGCCCCGGATATAGCCCTCCTGCCGGTTCAGCCCCAGATAGGCCTTGGCGCAGGCCACATCCTCCGGCGCAGCTTCGTCAAACCACTGCTTCAGGGTCACGTTGTCGTGGGTACCGGTGTAGCACACGGAATCCACCGGGTAGAGGTGGGGCATATAGTCGCTTTCCTCCCGGGAATCGAAGGCAAATTCCAGCACCTTCATGCCGGGATAGCCAGAATCCAGCTGGAGTTGGCGCACTTCCGGGGTGACAAAGCCCAGATCCTCCGCGATAAAGTTCAGACCCGGCAGAGCCTTCTGAATGGCACGGATAAAGTCCTCCCCCGGGCCTTTCACCCAGGTGCCGTTGCGGGCGGTTTTGTCCCCGGCGGGCACGGACCAATAGCTTTCAAAGCCCCGAAAATGATCCAGGCGGATGACATCGTAGAGCTTTCCGGCGGCCTTCAGCCGCTGAATCCACCAGGCATAGCCGGTGTCCGCCATTTTCTGCCAGTCATAGATGGGATTGCCCCACAGCTGACCGTCGGCGGTGAAAGAATCCGGCGGGCAGCCCGCGACCTTCTTCGGACGGCGCTCCTCGTCCAGCTGAAACAGCTCCGGATTGGCCCAGACATCCGCCGAATCCAGAGGCACATAAATCGGCACGTCCCCGATGATCCGAATGCCCTTCCCGGCGGCGTATTTCCGCAGTGCCTTCCACTGCTTGTCGAATTCGTACTGAACGAAGCACTGTAGTTCGATCTCCTCGGACAGTTCCCGGCGCTTTTCGTCCAGCGCCGCCGCTTCCCGCAGCCGCAGCGGCGAGGGCCAGTCCAGCCAGGGCGCGCCGCCGTTCGCCTCCTTCAGAGCCATGAACAGGGCGTAATCCGGCAGCCAGTCCTGATTTTCCGCCACGAAGGCCCCATAGTCGGCATCGGGCTGAAAGCGCCGGCAGGCCAGCTTCAGCACCTGCATCCGATAGGCGTACATCGCGCCGAAATTCACCCGCTCCGGGTCGTCCCCCCAGGGGATGTCCCGGATTTCCTGCTCTTTCAGCAATCCCTCCGCCGCCAGGGTGTCCAGGTCGATGAGGTAGTGGTTCCCGGCACAGGCGGAAAAGGACTGGTAGGGTGAATCGCCATAGCCGGTGGGGGTCAGGGGCAGGATCTGCCAGCAGCTCTGCCCCGCCTTCTCCAGGAAATCGACGAAGGCATAGGCTTCCTTCCCCATCGTACCGATGCCGTAAGGTCCCGGCAGAGAGGTAATATGCATCAGAATACCGCTTTCGCGCATGGATTTGTTCTCCTTATTTTGAAATAGAGCGCACGCTCTCCCGGGGCAGCACCTCGAAGGGAACCGTTTCATGGTGGGCGGGTGCTCCCCGCTCGATACTGTCCAGCAGAATCTCCACACTGCGCTTGGCAAGCAGGGAAACGGTCTGCCGGACGGTAGCCAGCTGGGGCACCAAAAAGCTGCCGAGAGGCAGGCCGTCCAAGCCCATCACGGAGATGTCCTCCGGCACCCGAAGGCCGCTGTCCCGCAGGGCGCGGATGGCGCCGATGGCCATCACGTCGGCTGTTGCGAAGATGGCAGTGTAGGGTCGGCTGTTGTTCAGAAGCACCCGGGTCGCCCGGTAGCCGTCGCGGTAGGAAAAGCGCACGCCCTGGTAGTCCAGCTGGGGGTCAAAATTGATCCCGTGCTCCGCGAAGGATTCCAGGCAGCCCTCATAGCGCAGGCGGCTGATGTCAGAAACCGTCCGGTCGCCGCCGATGACGGCAATGCAGCCGTGTCCCAAGCCGATCAGCGCGTCAATGGCTCGGCGGGCAGCCTCCCGGTCGTCAATGGAAACGCTGGAGAGGTTTCCGAAGGTCAGTTCGGAGGCGTCGTTGGTCACCATGACACAGGGAACGTCGATTCCGTCAAAGCTCCGGGTAAAGTTCTCGTTGTTGCCCCCCAGGAACAGGATTCCCAGGGGCTTTTTCTCACGGCACAGCTGCAGAGCCCGGAGCACCTCGTCGGCATCCTCGTCCATGTAATCCACCACCAGCTGATAGCGGGTCTGAGCGATGAGATTCTGAATGGATTCCACCATTTCTCCGAACAGCTCGTTTCCGATGCCCTTGACCACCACAAGAATGGTGGTGGAGTGATGCTGTTTAAGCTGCTTGGCATTGATATTCAGCTGAAAACCGCTCTCCGCAGCGGCCTCCAGAATCACCTGTCTGGCTCGTTCGCTGACATTGGGGTGGTTGTTCAGCGCCCGGGAGACGGTGCCGACGGCATACCCCGTCTTGGCGGCAAGGTCTTTGATGGTCACGGCGTTTCACCAGCTTCTCTCTTCTTAGGAAATGCCCACCGGTGAGAGGCCGGTGGGTATCATCTGGGGAATTGGGCAGGGCAGATCAGCCCTTCACCGCGCCGGCGGCGACGCCCTTGATGATGTACTTCTGGCAGAACAGGTACACAATGATGATGGGCAGAATCGCCATCATGATAACAGCCATGGTCGCGCCCAGGTCTACGGTGCCGTAGCTGCCCTTCAGATACTGGACGTGGATGGGGATGGTGCGGTACTTGGTGATGTCCAGAACCAGGTAAGGCAGCAGATAGTCGTTCCAGACCCACATCAGTTCCAGGATGCCCACGGAAATCAGGGTGGGCTTCAGCATGGGCAGCACCACATTAAAATAGGTGCGGACGGGGCCGCAGCCGTCAATGGCGGCAGCCTCCTCGATTTCCAGGGGCAGTCCCTTGACAAAGCCCACAAACATGAAGATGGCAAGCCCCGCGCCAAAGCCCAGGTAGATGATGGGGATCGTCCAGGGGGTGTTCAGCTTCAGCGCGTCAGCGGTGGAGGTCAGGGTGAACATCACCATCTGGAAGGGAACAATCATGGAGAACAGGCACAGGTAGTAGAAGAACTTGGCAAAGCCGCTCTGCACCCGGGCAATGTACCACGCCGCCATGGAGCAGCACAGCAGGATCAGCACCGTGGAAACCACGCTGATGAACAGGCTGTAGCCCGCGGATTTAAGAAAGGGGTAGTTGCCGAAGGTCAGACCCTTAATGTAGTTGTCCATGCCCACAAAGGTATCGGACTTGGGCAGGGCAAACACGTCCAGGTTGATGGCGTTGTTGGACTTCAGGGAGTTGATGACCACCTCAAAGATGGGCATGATCCACGCCAGGCAGATAAACACAAAGACAACGGTCAGCACCGTGCTGCCGGTAGAATACTTTTTGATCTTCACAGATTCCTTGCTCATTACTGCTGTACCTCCTTACGGCGGGTTGCGGTCTGCTGGGCAATGGCAAGAACAGCGACCAGAATGAAGAAGATGACAGCCTTTGCCTGGGCAACACCGTGCCAGTTCTTGTTGATATTGTAGGTGGAGTAAATGTTCAGCGCCAGCAGCTCGGTCTGGTTGAATTTCGCGCCGTTCTGAATGACGCTGGGCAGGCCGCCGGTCAGAGCCAGGTTCTGATCGAACAGCTTGAAGGAGTTGGTCAGGGTCAGGAAGGTGCAGGTGGTGATGGAGGGCATCACGTTGGGGATAATGACCTTGAACAGGGTCTGGCTGCCGCTGGCGCCGTCGATCTTAGCGGCTTCCAGCATATCCTCGGGCACAGCCTGCAGACCCGCGATGTAAATAATCATCATATAGCCAATCTGCTGCCAGGCCACCAGAATGACCAGGCCCCAGAAGCCGTAGGTGGCGTTGGCGGTGAGATATGTGGAGTAGCCTCTCAGGATGCCGTCGAAGATCATGCTCCAGATGTAACCCAGCACCACGCCGCCGATGAGGTTCGGCATAAAGAACACGGTGCGGAACAGGTTGGAGCCACGCATTTTCTGGGTCAGGGCGTAGGCGATGGTGAACGCCAGAACGTTGATCAGGATGATGGAAACAACGGCAAACAGGGCGGTATTCTTAAATGCGTTCCAGAAGCTCGCGTCCGTCCAGATCTTGGAATAGTTTGCCAGACCGACCCATTTGGCGTCCTTGGGAATATTGAAGGTGCAGAATGACAAGTAAATGCCCTGCAGGAACGGCCACACAAAGCCGATGCAGAAGGCGGCGAACACGGGCAGGATGAACAGCGGCGCCCACCGCTGAATGGGGCGGCGGATCAGGCGGCTGTTCAAGCCGGCGCCGTCAGACTTTTTGCTCAATGAAATTCCCTCGCTTTCCAATATTCGTTTGTTTCGCCCAGGACAGGAGGCTGCATCCGCAGCAGTGCCGGTGCACCCTCCCGCCCTGCGCGTGGGGAAGGTTCAAAGGGGCGGGCTGCCGCCCGCCCCTTTGGGTTTCAGTTTTCGCTTGGCAATCAGCCGTTCGCAGTGGCATACTCGATGGCCCAGCCGTCAACAAAAGCGGTCTTAACAGCTTCCCAGTTGGCGTCGGTGGGATCGGCAGAGTAGGCGGTCAGAGCAGAGACAACGGTGGCTCTCCAGGAGTCCACGTTGGGGGTGTAGTTGAAGGCCCAGGTCACAGCGTACTTGCCGTCAGCCAGCAGCGCGTTGCCGTCAACGATGAACTTGTTGGAGGAAGCGGGGCAGTTCTTGAAGGGAACAGCGCCCAGCTGCTCGACCAGAACAGCGGAGGCATCGGGATCGGTGACCAGCCAATACAGGAAGTCCAGAGAGGCCTGGATGTCCTCTTCCTTGGCCTGGCTGTTAATCGCCCAGCAGTTCTCGGTGCCGGAGCACAGGCCGGCCTTCTCTTCGCCGTCAACACCGCAGTAGATGGGGATCATAGCGATGTCGTCGGGGTTCATGCCAAACTTGTCCGCAGAGGTCAGATTGGCGTACTCCCAGGTACCGTTCTGATAGAACACAGCCTTGCCCTCGCCGAACTCAGCCTCGGACTGGTCGCCGGTGGCGCTGGACAGAGAAGTGGGATCGGCAGCGGAATCGGTGATGTACAGATCCCAGATGTTCCGGAAGTTGTCCAGGTAGGTGCCCTTGATCTCGGCGGGCTGCTCGGTCACGCCGTCGTCACGGAACTCGTAGAACAGGGGCATATTGGCCAGGTGACCGGAGAACCGCCAGGAAGAAGAGCCGTCCAGGCCGGCGGAGGAGAAGGCGTCGAAGCCCAGGGTGGCGGCGTTGGCGTGGATGTCATCAGCGACAGTCTTCAGGGAAGCGAAGTCGGTGATCTCATCCAGGGAGTGACCAGCCTGCTCCAGCAGAGCGGTGTTGACAATGATACCGAAGGACTCGTAGCAGTAGCCAATGGCCTTCAGCTCGCCAGCCTCATTGTAGAGGTTGAAGTCGTTGGTGGTCAGCTCGCCAGCCAGAGGCGTGCCAGTCAGATCCAGTGCGTAATCATCCCAGTCCTTCAGGCCGGACATATTGCCGATGTTGTAGATGGTGGGAGCGCCATCCTTGCCCATCTGGGCGTTCAGGGTGGTGGAGTAGTCGCCGGAAGCAGCGGTGACGACCTTGACAGGCACGCCGGTCTTCTCGGTGTAAGTAGCAGCCAGACCCTGCAGAGCCTCGTCAAACTCGGGCTTGAAGTTCAGGTAGTAGACGGAGCCGGCAGCAGCGGGGGTATCCGTCTTGGCTTCGGTGGCGCCGGGAGCCTCAGTGGCGGTGGGTGCCTTGGTCTCGGTGGTTGTGGTGTTACCGCCGCAGGCAGCCAGACCGATCACCATGACGACTGCCAGCAGCATTGCGATCAGCTTTTTCATTTGTTTTTCCTCCTATTTTACTTCCGGCTGAGCCGGATACTTGTTTTGGAAACGATTCCAATGTTTCCATGCCATCATGATAGCGCACTTTATATAAAAATTCAATCGCTATTTTCCCTGTTTTTGAAAGTTCTGCATATTCCACAATTTCCCTGTTCCTATTTTGGTCATATTTCCAGCTGTCGCCCGTTGCAAATCTATTTCTGGATTTTTTACCATCTTTCCGTGACACGGACGCCTTTCTTCCCCCTGATACTAATTCTTGATTAAAAGGTTTAATCAGCAGCGCAGGGATATTTGTGCAAGACAAGGCAGAGGAACGCCGCCATACTGTATGTATGGCAAGTGACGATAACGCAGTATTGCGCAAACAGACCAAGCTGATATGAAAGATCTCATACTAACTCTTGATTAAAAACTTT
>JAQXPK010000020.1 GCA_029100605.1 Bacillota bacterium
TTATCTGGCACCCGTTTCGTAGGGCTTATGTCATGACCCCGCCGACGACGTTGGATTCTACGCAATGTAAATTTGGGTGAATACCGGCAATTCCGGAGAAATCCGGGCAAAAGCAGCTCGATACCTGGGCGGCGGGGTCATGACTCCGCCCTACGGAGGGCTTACGCCAAATTCCTATTTGTTGGACAGCTGAGTAAAACCGATAAGCACTAAATGAAAAATGAAGGATGAATAATGAAAAATGAATAAAAACAGAAAATCCTGCCGAATTTCGACAGGATTTTCTGTTTGGCAGAGGATGAGGGATTCGATTATATCAAGGAGTTGCCGCCGTCAAGCCGCCGGCAAGCAACTGTCCACCGGACAGTTGCATTTAGATGGGTTCGAATCCCTCACAACGGTAAAAACAGCAGATACCCGGTTGGGTATCTGCTGTTTTTGGCAGAGGATGAGGGATTCGAACCCCCGCAAACGGAGTCAGAGTCCGGTGTGCTACCGTTACACAAATCCTCTATATCAGCGGCGACTCGCCGCATGGTGGAGACAACAGGACTCGAACCTGTGACCTCATGCGTGTGAAGCATGCGCTCTAACCAGCTGAGCTATGCCTCCGTACCGGAGCAGGGATTATTATAACACATTTTTCCGGAAAGTCAACCGTTTTTTCTTGAAATTCTCCTGCCTTTGTTTGGCTTGCCCCGCCGGAGACCCGGCGGGGCGGAAAAACGTCACCTGTAGGGCTGGACATATCGTTCGTGGCTCAGGCTTTGCGGTCGGGCATGGGCGCCGGAGACAAGCCCCAGCATGGCGAAGATCGTCACCACGGAGGAACCGCCGTAGCTGATCAGAGGCAGGGTCAGGCCGATAACGGGCATGACGCCGATGCACATACCCACGTTGATCATCACCTGGAACATCAGCGCCGACGCCGCGCCGTAGCACACCAGCCGGCGCATATAGTCCTGGCAGTGCATACCAACGTAAACGCACCGCCCGATGATCAGCATTTCCATAATCATGATGACCACGCAGCCCAAAAAGCCCAGCTCCTCGCCCATGGAGGAGAAAATATAGTCCGTGTGCTGGGCAAACAGGTTGCCGCCCTGGGTACGGTTCCCATGGAACAGGCCCTGACCAGTCAGACCGCCGCCGGTAAGGGACTTCAGGTTCATCATGGAGTGGTACCGCTCGTTAATGCCGGTGGGATCAATGGTGGGGTCAAACAAAATCAGAATCCGGTTTTTCTGGTAATCCCCCAAAAATTGCCACAGCACGGGGAAGGCCACGGCAATCAAACCGATTGCCAGCACAAACCACCAAATGCTCACGCCGCCGGCAAAGGCCATGCCGATGAAGATGAACACGAAAATCAGAGACACGCCGGCGTCACTGGACACCGCCATGTTCAGCCCCACCAGCAGAAACAGGTGGAAGCACATATGGATGACCGACACCGGATGGGATATGCGGTTTTGGTGGGAGGCCATTACCGAGGCCATGATGATAATAAAGGTAATTTTGCAGATTTCGGCGGGCTGGACACTGATAATGCCCAGGCCGATCCAGCTCCGGTTGCCGGTATTGTTGTCCGTGCCCAGGGGACTGATCAGCATCAGCAGCAGCACGCAGTTAAAGATCACCATGGCGAGCCGGTGCTCTGACAAAAAGTCCAGGTCGATGGACGAGACCAGGGCGTACATCACAACGCCCAGGCCGATAGAAACCAGCTGAATGGCGATATAGCGGAAGTTGCTGCCGAACTTGTCCGCGGAGGTGGCACTGGCGATGCACACGCAGCCGAAGCCCGCCACAATCAGGCACAGAACCAGCAAAAACATATCCCCTTTTTTCGGGAAATCCTTCAATTCGTCCAAATATCGGTGCATACAACCGCCTCCTTTCCATCATGGTTTCCCATTATACCATTCTTCCGGGAAAAAGTAAATAGACGAAATGTAAACGTCCGGGTTTGTGCTGAGAATCAGAGAGAAATGGGATCGATTTGGAACGAATGGGTTGCATTTCCATAATAAAAATGGTATCATGAGCAGGAATTTGACGCCGGGAGTTGTATCCATGGTTTTTTCCAGTTTAATTTTCCTATATGGCTTTTTCTCCCTGTCTCTGCTGTGCTACGGGCTTTGCCGGGGACAGCGGGGGCAGAATACCGTGCTTCTGATCTTTTCGCTGATCTTCTACGCCTGGGGCGAGCCGAAGTATGTGCTGCTGCTCATGTTTATGGCGTTATCCTCCTGGTTCTGCGCGCTGCGGGTGGAGCAGGCGGAGGGAGGCAGACGCCGGGCATGGGTGGCAGCCGCTGCCGCGGTGGACATCGGGCTGATCGGGTACTTTAAGTACGCCGGGTTGATTTGCAGTGTGTTTGGCACGATTCCGGACTTTGTCCGGCGCATTGCCCTGCCCATTGGCATCTCCTTCTATACCTTTCAGCTGCTGACCTATGTAGTGGACGTATACCGGGGGCAGGCAAAAGCCCAGAAGAGCTACTGGAACGTGCTGCTGTACGCAGCGCTGTTCCACCAGTGCATCGCCGGCCCCATTGTGCGCTACCAGACCATTGAGCGTGAGCTGTTCAGCGGAGAGCCGAGAAAGCCGGAATGGGCACCGGGTGTCTCCCGGTTCTGCGCCGGCCTTGCCAAGAAGGTGCTGCTGGCCAATCCCTGCGGTGCCCTGGCAGATTCCCTGATTCTGGCGCAGAGCACAGCCTCCGATACCTCCCTGTTTGCCGAGAACTGGAAGGCGCTCAGCACCCTGTCGGTTCAGGGCGCGTGGCTGGGAATCGCGGCCTACGCTCTGCAGCTTTATCTGGACTTCTCCGCCTACTCCGACATGGCCATCGGTATGGGATGGATGCTGGGACTTCACTATCCGGAGAATTTCAACTATCCCTATATTTCCCGCACGGTTACCGAGTTCTGGCGTCGGTGGCACATCTCACTGAGCACCTTCTTTCGGGACTACGTTTACATCCCCCTGGGTGGCAGCCGCTGCAAGCTGCCAAGGGCGATTTTTAACACCCTTGTGGTCTGGGCGCTCACCGGCCTGTGGCACGGCGCCAGCTGGAATTTCCTGCTGTGGGGACTTTGGTTTTTCGCGTTCCTCATGCTGGAGCGGTTTGTCCTGAAACGATGGCTGGAGAAGGCACCCGCCCTGTCCAACCTGTATCTGCTGGCAGTGGTTCTGCTGGGCTGGGTTATTTTCCGCTTTACGGACATCCGGCTGGGCTGGACACTCATCAGGAGCCTGTTTGGCTGCAACGGAAATCCCCTGACGGCCTTTTCCTCCCGGATGCAGCTGCAGAGCAATCTGATCCTGCTTGCGGTGGCAGCCGTTGCCAGCACGCCGCTGATGAAAGTGCTGAAAAGAAGAATCGAGACGTTTGCCCACAGCCACGGCGCTTTGGGGACGGTATGGGATATTCTGTTCTACTCTGTCCTGCCCGCCGCGCTGCTGCTGATTTCCACCGCCTGCCTGGTGGGCGACAGCTATAACCCGTTTATCTACTTCCAGTTCTGAGGTGGCATATGTCTGAAGAGAAACGCAAAAACCGGAAGGGTTTCTGCCTGACACTCCCTTTCCTGCTGGTGCTGGCCGTGCTGACGGCGGCCTCCTTTATCATTCCCCTGCGGCCGACCTTTTCCGAAAGCGAGAAGCGGGAGCTGACCAGGTTTCCGGAGTTTTCCGTCTCCGCGCTGGTTTCCGGGGACTATTTTGACGAAATCACCCTCTGGTTTTCCGATACCTTTCCCGGACGGGAGACGTGGATTGCCCTGTCTCAGCGGGTTTCTTCCTTTCACGGCTACTCCGAGGTTGCCATTGACGGCGTGCTGACGGATTCCGACGAGATCCCCGCCGACCCGGGCTCCGATGCTCCGGAGCCGTCGGCGCTGCTTCCCGGTGAGCAAACCGCTCCCGACGAGAGTACCTCGCCGGAGGAAATCACCGAAACCGGGGAGACAACGGAACCGGAGGAGCAGCAATGGGGCGGCGCACAGGTGGAGGGCAACGAAATTTCCCTTGGCGCGGCTATTCAGATCGGCGACGCCGGATATAACCAGTTCGGATTCTCCCAGCGGCAGAGCGACCGCTATATCGCCTCCGTCAGCGGCTTCGCCGACCGGATGGCGGAAAAGGGCGTCCGGGTTGCAAGCGCTCCGGCTCCCACCTCCGTGGGCGTCATGATTCCGCCGGAATACTATGAACAGCTCCGCTGCGCCAATCAGGGGGAGGTTATCCGATATCTGCATGACAACATGAGCGACAGCGTCATCAAGGTGGACACCTTCTCCAATCTGGTCAAGCACAACGACGAGTACATCTATTTCCGCACGGATCACCACTGGACAGCGCTGGGGGCATACTATGCCTACGAGGCCTACTGCGATGCCATGGGTTATGAAGCCGCGCCGCTGGATTCCTTTACGCTGTGGAATCAGGGGGACTTCGCCGGTTCCCTTTACGGCAAGGTGCGCTGGCCCAACCGGCTGACCATCGACTCCATGGACTGCTATGTGCCCCGGGGGGACATCACCATGTATGCCTACTTTGAGGGCGCCGACAAGCCCACGCTGTGGCCGCTGATCGCCGACAGGACGGCTGAAAGCAAGAATTCCCGCTATTCCGCGTTCCTGGCCAGCGACCGCCCCATGGTTCATGTCATCAACGACAGTCTCCCCGACGCGCCCAGCTGCCTGGTGGTCAAGGATTCCTTCGGCAACTGCTATGTTCCCTTCCTGACCCAGAATTACCACCACATCTACGCCATCGACTACCGGAAGTACAATCAGAAGAGCGTGGCGGAACTGGTGGAAGAATACGGCATTGACGATGTCATCATCATGCCCTACATGATCGCTACCCAGTCCACCGACGGCAACGATTTCTTCCAAAAGCGTCTGCGCTGACACATCACCCCGGACGGGAAACCGCCCGGGGCGTTTTCTGCCGAAAATAATTGCAAATTCCTGAGGATTTTATTTGAATTCTGATATGCGGTCGTGTATAATAAAGTTGCAGCCGGAAAACCGGCATTTCCTCGGGGAGACTGTCCCGCCCCGCGGCGGGACAGTCTCTGAACGCACAAAGGAGGTAATCGGATTGCAAGAAGCACCTTACGCAATCGAGATGGTGAATATCACCAAGCGCTTCCCCGGAATCATTGCCAACGATCACGTGACGCTTCAGCTGAAAAAGGGCGAGATCCACGCTCTGCTGGGCGAAAACGGCGCGGGCAAATCCACGCTGATGAGCGTTCTGTTCGGCCTGTACCAGGCGGAGGAGGGCATCATCAAAAAGGACGGCGTGGAGGTCAAGATCAACAACCCCAACGACGCCAACGCCCTGGGCATCGGCATGGTGCACCAGCATTTCAAGCTGGTGGAATGCTTCTCTGTGCTGGACAACATCATTCTCGGCGTGGAGGACACGAAAAACGGCTTCCTCCAGCGCTCGCAGGCTCGGGAAAAGGTGATGGCACTGTCGGAAAAGTACGGCCTGCGGGTGAATCCCGACGCCATGATCGAGGACATCTCGGTGGGTATGCAGCAGAGAACCGAAATCCTGAAAATGCTCTACCGGGACAACGAGATTTTGATTTTTGACGAGCCCACCGCTGTGCTGACCCCCCAGGAAATTGAGGAGCTGCTGCAGATCATGCGGAATCTGGCGGCGGAAGGAAAGTCCATCCTATTCATCTCCCACAAGCTCAACGAGATCATGGAGGTGGCTGACCGCTGCACCGTTCTGCGCAAGGGCAAGTACATCGGCACCGTGAACATCGCGGATACCAACAAGGCGGAATTGTCCCGGATGATGGTGGGTCGGGACGTGGAATTCGCCGTGCAGAAGGGCAAAGCCCATCCGGCGGAGGTGGTGCTGGATGTGCAGAACCTCACCGTCCCCTCCAAAGTCCATAAGAACAACGCCGTGAAAAACGTCAGCTTCCAGGTGCACGCGGGAGAGATCGTCTGCATCGCGGGCATCGACGGCAACGGCCAGAGCGAGCTGGTCTACGGCATCTCCGGTCTGGAGCCCGTCTCCGGTGGCACCGTTACCATGTGCGGTCAGGACATCACCCACGCCCCCATCCGCCGCCGCAGCGTTCTCGGCATGAGCCACATTCCCGAAGACCGCCATAAGCACGGTCTGGTGCTGGATTACACCCTGGAGGACAACATGATCCTGCAGCGGTACTTTGAGCCGGAGTTTACCAACAAGCTGGGCTTCCTGCGCCGGAAGAACATCCGCGCCTACGCCGAGCGGCTGATTGAACAGTACGACGTTCGCTCCGGACAGGGGCCTGTCACCATCGCCCGCTCCATGTCCGGCGGCAACCAGCAGAAGGCCATCATCGCCCGGGAAATCGACAAAAATCCCCAGCTGCTCATTGCCGTCCAGCCCACCCGGGGCCTGGACGTGGGCGCTATCGAGTATATTCACAAGCAGATCGTGGCTCAGCGGGACGCGGGCAAGGCGGTGCTGCTGGTCTCTCTGGAACTGGACGAGGTCATGACCGTGTCCGACCGGATTCTCGTTATGTACGAGGGCGAGATCGTCGGTGAGCTGGATCCCAAGAAGACCACGGTGGAAGAGCTGGGCCTGTACATGGCCGGCGCAAAGAAGGAGGCGAAGGGTCAGTGAACAAGAAACGGGAATCCCTGCTCCGCCGGGACAGCGTCCAGACGCTGCTGGCGTCTCTGGTGTGTGTCCTGGGCGGTCTGATTGTGGGGTATCTGGTGCTGCTGATGATCGAACCCAGCGGTGCCTTTGAAGCCATCGTCGCGGTGATGAAGAGCTTCTTCCGCTACCCTGGCGCGCTGAAAATGAAGTATTTCGGTCAGGTGCTGGTGCGCACCGCGCCGCTGCTGATGTGCGCGCTGTCGGTGCTGTTCGCCTATAAGGTGGGTATGTTCAACATCGGCGCCGCGGGACAGTACTGCGCCGGCGCCTGCGCCGCGCTGTACGGCGCTCTGGCCTGGCATCTGCCCTGGTATGTCTGCCTGATTCTCGGCATGGCGGCGGGAGCGGTGCTGGGAATGCTGGCGGGTCTGCTGCGGACGCTGTTCAACGTCAACGTGGTCATCTCCGGCATCATGCTCAACTGGATCATCCTGTACCTGACCAACCTGGTGCTGGGCACGGTGAAAAGCCCCACCAGCCCCTACACCAAAACCATCCAGTCCACCAACCCCGGGGCGCTGATTCCCAGCCTGGGACTGGAAAAGCTCTTCCACAACGAGAAGAGCGTCACCATCGCCATTCCTCTGGCGATCATTATGGCGATTGTGGTCTGGGTGGTGCTGAACAAGACCAAATTCGGCTACGAGCTGAAGGCCACCGGCAGCAACTACAACGCCGCCAAATACTGCGGCATGAAGGAAAACCGGAACATCATCCTCACCATGGTCATTGCCGGCGCGCTGGCGGGTCTGGGCGCGGGACTGCTGTACCTCACCGGCATCGAGGATTGGGAGACCACCATTTCCTCCGTCCCCGGCATGGGCTTTAACGGCATCGCCGTGGCTTTCCTGGGCGGCCTGAGCCCCATCGGCTCCATTTTGTCCGCGTTCTTTATCCAGTATATCACCACCGGCGGCGGCAACGTGGATCTGCAGGTGTACTGCTCTCAGATCTCCAGCCTGATTTCCGCCCTGATCATCTATCTGTGCGCCTTTGTGGCGTTCTTCAAGTTCTTCATCCAGACCCGCCTGCGGAAGGCCGATGAGCGGAAAGCCGCCAAGGCCGCGCAAATTCAGGAAGGGGGCGAAGAGAAATGACACTTCTGATTCAGTATACTCTCATCTTCTCCTCCGTTCTGATGCTGGTCGCACTGGGCGGCTGCTTCGCCGAACACAGCGGCGTCATCAACATCGGTCTGGAGGGCATCATGGTTATCGGCGCTCTGGGCGGCGCTCTGGTGCTGAAATTCCTGCCTGTCACCGTGGGCGCGCCGGTTATGGTAATTGCCACCGTGGTTGTCAGCGCGCTGTTCGGGATGCTCTTTTCCCTGCTCCTGGCAGTGGCTGCCATCAACTTTAAGGCCGACCAGACCATCACCGGCACCGCCATGAATATGCTGGCGACCGCCGCCGCCACCGTGGCGGTGAAGGCCATGAACACCGCGGCTTCCGGCGGCAACGACGTGTCCTCCGACATCGCCTACACCCACACCAAGGATCTGCTGCTGGTGCGCGTGGGTGGCTTCGAGTTCAACTGGTTCATGCTGGTGGCGGTGCTGTGCCTGATCGCCGCCTACATCGCGCTGTACAAGACCCGCTTCGGCCTGCGGCTGCGTGCCTGCGGCGAGCATCCCCAGGCGGCGGATTCCGTGGGCATCAACGTCTACAAAATGCGCTACGCGGGCGTCCTGATTTCCGGTTTGCTCGGCGGTCTGGGCGGTATCGTGTATATCACCGCGGGTGTCAGCGTGTGGAAATTTGAAAACGGCGTGGCGGGCTTCGGCTTCCTGGCTCTGGCGGTCATGATCTTCGGCGCGTGGCACCCCCTGAAAATTGCCCTGGCGGCGCTGCTCTTCGGCTTCTGCCGGGCGCTGGGCAATGTGTACTCTGGCTTCGGCTTCCTGCTGGATATGAACATCCCCAGCGTGGTGTACAATATGCTGCCGTATATCATTTCCCTGGTCGTGCTGGCGTTCACCTCGAAAAAGTCCCGCGCCCCCAAGGCGGAGGGCATTCCCTACGACAAGGGAAGCAGATAACATTCCCCCCGGCTTTCCTTTTGGAGACCCGGGGGTTTTCCTGCGGGACGCGCCGATGGCAGAATCCACAAAAAATTTTTCACAGATCGTTCATATTTTGGCGGCGCAATTCGGGATATTTTCTTGCATTTGGGGCAAAAAAGAGGTATACTGTCACAGATAAATCTGGGGCAAGGAGGTCTTGGCAAGCTGCTGAGGCCTCCTTTTTCTAAAATACAGAAAGGATGATCCTCATGGCTACCCCCGAAAAGAACACCGACGCGGTCTATGACGCCAGTACCCTGGGCAAGCCCAAAATGCTGGTTCTGGGACTGCAGCACCTGTTCGCCATGTTCGGCGCCACGGTTCTGGTTCCCGCCATCACCGGCCTGAACGTATCCACGACCCTGCTTTTCGCCGGCCTCGGCACCCTGCTCTTCCACCTGATTACCGGTCGGAAGGTTCCCGCGTTCCTCGGTTCCTCCTTCGCGTTTCTGGGCGCTTACGGTCTGGTCACTGCCTCCGGGCAGGACATTCCCCTGACCTACTCCTGCTTCGGCGTCGCCGCTGCCGGCCTGGTGTACCTGGTGCTGGCCTTCTTCTTTAAGCTCTTCGGCGCGAAGAAGGTCATGCGTTACTTCCCCCCCATCGTCACCGGCCCCATCATCATCTGCATCGGATTGTCTCTTGCCGGCTCTGCCATCAATAACTGCCAGACCAACTGGTGGGTCGCCCTGGTGGCCATCCTGGTGGTTGTGGTGTGCAACATCTGGGGCAAGGGCATGGTGAAGATCGTCCCCATCCTGCTGGGCGTAGTGGCATCCTACCTGTTCGCCATGATCGTCGATCCCGCCGCCCGGGCTAACGTCGCCAAGACCGTCGCCGAGGCAAAGTGGTTCGGGCTGCCCGTGATCTGGGGCAACACCGCCTTCTCCATCTTCGGCAGGGACTTTGACGCCGGCATGCTGGTTACCGCCATCATCACCATCGCCCCCATCTCCCTGGCTACCATCGTGGAGCACATCGGCGATATGTGCGCCATCTCCTCCACCGTGGGTAAGAATTTCGTGGCGGATCCCGGCCTGCATCGCACTCTGGTGGGCGACGGCCTGGCAACCGCCATTGCCGCCATGTTCGGCGCTCCCGCCAACACCACCTACGGTGAAAACACCGGCGTTCTGGCTCTGTCCAAGGTCTACGACCCCAAGGTCATCCGCCTGGCCGCCGTGTTCGCCATGGTGCTCTCCTTCTGCCCCAAGTTCGCCGCGCTGATTGTGGCCATGCCCGCCGCTACCATGGGCGGCGTCAGCCTGGTGCTCTACGGCATGATCTCCGCCGTGGGCGTGCGGAACGTGGTGGAGAACCAGGTTGACTTCACCAAGAGCCGCAACGTGCTCATCGCCGCCATGATTATGGGTCTGGCCGTGGGCGTGACCTACAGCGGCTCCATCGTCATCCCCATCGGCTCCGTGACCATCAGCCTGTCCGGCCTGGCTGTGGCGGCTCTGGTGGGTATCTTCATGAACGCCATCCTGCCCGGCAAGGACTATGAGTTCGGCGCCAACGAGCAGGGCGACACCTCGGTCGATTTTGGCACTCTGGCGAAATAACGTCCACGGAGCACTGCCAAAGTTTTCAAGCACGTTTTTCGATGCGAGAATCAGCAAAGCGGGCGGAGCCAAAGGCTCCGCCCGCTTTGCGCAGGAGAAACACGAGGCAGCACTTTCGTGCTGCCTCGCTGTGTTATTCCAGAACGTGTTCCAGACCCATTTGCAGGATGGTCTTTACATGATCGTCAGCCAGGGAGTAGAGGATGTTTTTCCCATCCCGGCGGAATTTGATCAGGTGCATCTGCTTCAGCAGCCGCAGCTGGTGGGAAATGGCGCTCTGGCTCAGCTCCACCGCTTCGGCGATGTCCGTCACGCACAGCTCCCGCCGTGCCAGCAGGGACAGAATATGCACCCGGGTGGAATCCGCGAAGCCCTTGAACAGCTCCGCAATGGCATCCATGGTTTCTTTTTCCGGCACCGTTTCCATCCGGGCACCTTCCTTCCGCGTTTAGCATTTTCTTTATTCTAGCCCAATTCTTCGGAAGATGCAACCTTTTTCTTTTCCAGGGCGGCCTGAAGCGCCTGGGCGATGGGGCGCATGGTTTCCGCAGACAGCTTTTCTACCCTGCGATCGTAGGTGAGCAGGCCGTTAACCTCGTCCTCCACGTCGCTGACCTGGGTGTAGATGGCGGCACAAAGCCCCCGCTCTACGGCAGGGAGAATGGCTTCCCGATAGAGCGCTTCCACTGCCGCGTTCAGTTCTTCCCGGGTCTCGCAGGCACCGTAGCCGTAGGTTTTGTCCGGGTTGAAGATATGGCCTTCCACCCGCCAGGTTTTACCGCCGAATTCCGACAAGACCAGCGGCTTTACGCCGTCCCCCCGGAGCTTCAGCTTCCCGAAATACTGGTGGCGGCTGTCTACGTCGGTCTCCCGCCGGCGGAACCACCCGGAGGTGGTGTCAATGAACCGAGTGTCGTCCAGGGTGCGGAACCAGCGGCACACATTGTCGCTGTCAAACTGCCCCCAGCCCTCGTTGAAAATCGTCCAGCAGCAGATGCAGGGGTGGTTTTTCAGCTGGTTGACCGCTGCCTCCGCGTTTTGGCGGAAAGCCTTGCGGCTGCGCGCGTCCCGGTGGAGGTGCCGGTCGTCCAGCTTCTGAAGGCCGAGGGTGGGCAGCGCCGTGTCCCGGAGGTAGCTGTACGCGCCGTTATTTACCATGTCCTGCCAGACGATCATGCCGAGACGGTCACATTGATAGTAGAATTCCTCCGGCTCGATTTTGATATGCTTGCGCAGGGTGTTGAAGCCCAGACACTTCATGGCGAGGATGTCGTCGGCGTAGCTCCCGGGGGCGGGGGCGGTGAGCAGACTCTCCGGCCAGTAGCCCTGATCCAGCAGACCGTGGAAGAAGTAGGGCTTCCCGTTAAGGCACAGCCGGGGGTAGTCCCCGACCTGTTTGATTTCCAGAGAGCGGATGGCAAAATAGGATTCCACCTTATCCGATTCCGTTTCCACGGTGAATTCGTAGAGATACGGGTCTTCCGGGCTCCAGAAATGGGGATTTTCCGGGGTGATGGTCACGCTGCCGTTTTCCAGCGGAAACTGCCCCAAACCATCCACGGCGACGGTTCCCGAAAGCGGCGGAACCAGGGACAAGGTCACGGACGCGCCCCGGTTTTCGATGTTCAGTTTTTCTATGTAGGTTTCCGGTACGCTTTCCAGCCAGACCGTCTGCCAGATGCCGGATACCGGGGTGTACCACATACCGCCCCGGTGCTGAACCTGCTTGCCGTAGGGGAAGGCGGAATCGGTCAGATCGTCGGTGCAGCGGATGCGGATCTCCGTCTCCGCCTGGGCCTGCCGGGTGATGTCCACAGTAAAGGCTTCGTAGCCGCCCTCGTGGTGGCACAGGTGCTTTCCGCCGACGTAGACATCCGCAACTTGATCCGCCGCGCCAACGTGGAGCAGCACCCGCCCCCGGCGGAAATCCTCCGGAAGCGTCACCCGGCGGCGATACCACAGACAGGCGCCCTCCGGGAAATGGGTTTCCAGCCCGGAAAGGCGGGATTCCGGGCAGAAGGGCACCCGTATGCGCCGGTCAAAGGTCTCCGGTTCCGAGGGCGAAACGGCAAACTCCCACCAGCCGTTGAGATTGATCCAGGCATCCCGCCGCAGCTGAGGCCGGGGATAGCTCTGCCAGGGATCGCCCTGGAGGGCTTCTCCCCGGGGAGTTGTGAGCACATTGGGCATAAAACCGTCTCCTTCCACAAGATATGCTGACGATACGGTCGGCTTTACGGGGTATCCGGCGGGACACTTCCGACTTTGGATTTGTTTGGGAACAAGGTGACCGCCAGCAGAAACGGCGCAGTGAGCATCATGGGATACCCATACCGGAATTCCGCTACCACCGGGGTCCCAAACCACAGCCCCACAGAAATCACAATCAGGGGAATGCTCAGCAAAAACGTGCTGTGCTTCTTAAGGGCGTTCACCACGCAGCAGGCGATGATGCCCCAAACAGCAAGGCCGATGCTGAACAGGGGATGGAACATATCCGTCCACACCAGGATACTGAACAGCCGGTCAAACACATGGGAGATGAAATTGCCGCCTGCTGTCTGAACCAAACCAAAATCGTTGGGCACAATGCCAAGATCATACACCGGATCTGGGAAACCGCCTGCCCAGAAGCCCTTGGTTTCATCCACCCAGGCCTGAAGGAATAGATCGGGGCGGCGTTCAAAGAACTGCAGATACAGCCGGACATAGGCACTCAGGTTCCCTTCAATAAAGGCGAGGTTTTCCCTGCGGAAGGCCTGGAATTTCACGGGATCCACGCAATAGGGCGAATATACCTCCTTCGCCTTTTCCAGATCAAAGGCCATGGACAGCAGTTCCCGTTCAACCTCGTCCATCCATCCGTCCTCCGCAATATAGCGGGCGAACTGCTGGAAGGGAACGGCAAATGCCTCCACCAGGTCGGTTTTAGCAATATGCAGGAATGCGAGCAGGGGCTGAATCAGCACCCAACTAATCACCAGTACGGCGACCATGACCAGCAAAAGCTTTGGATTGCGTTTGACCAGGAAGAAGGACATCAGCAGAGTGGAGACGAGCAGCACATACCAGCCGTTGGTTCGCCACAGAGAAAGGCCTATGCACCCGATGGAAAACAGGACATAGTGAACGGTCATTTTCCTGCCCAGGCCGCTCAAAATCCGATACATTGCGGTAACCATCAGAAGCGCTGCGGCACCAAACAGAACATCCTTCCACAGCGTGACGCTGTATACAATATTGTAGGGAGTCAGAGCGGAGATGAGAAAAACGGCGATCCATACGGGCTTGGGGACTCCTGCCTGATATAGGGTTGCCAATGCGTACGCAAGGCAGGCCGACAGGAACAGAATCTGCCCGCAGCTGAAGAACGCCACCGCCGCGTTGATATTTCCAAACAGGGCCATGCCGGCATCGAAGAAAACCCGGAAGGTCATCGTATGCCAAAACGGCATGGTATTGTTGTATTGCCCACTGAGGATCTGTCCAATGGTGGACAGAGAATCGGCTGACGCGACCCCGGGATAGGCGGAACTGAACAGGTACACCAGGTCAACCAGGGAAATCGCCAGAAAGGACGCAAAAAACACCGCTCTTGGGCTGTAAGGGGAAGAAACGATTTTGGCGGCATCCGGATCGACAGCCCGATTCAGCAGCCAAATCAAAATGTTCCAGCAGAGGAAGAAACCGCCCAAAAAGCTGCAGATAATCCGAATTTTTGTGCGTAAACTTCCTAACGGCGTAAACAGCGCATAATTTCCCACCATCACGGCGATGGAGAACAGGGAAGCGATCAAAAAGAGCCAGACTTTTTCTCTGTTACTGAGGGAACCATCCCGCTTCGCGTTGGCAATCAGACAGAAAATGCCGCACACCGCGCACAATACGTATGTGCTGTAAGAGCATTCGGTACCCACCAGGTTGACGAGCCAACAATAGAAGAAAAAGACCTCCGTCAACAGGACGGATTTCCGACCGCGGAATGTGGTATACATAGGACAGATCCTTTCGTCATACATTTCCCGGGAAAAAAGCACCGCGCCGGGGGCGGCGGGAAAAGTCGGAGCCTCCCCAAAAGCATGGCTTCCGGGGAATTTCCTTGAGTCTTCTGTTCCCTAATTTACCATACCCGGCAGGAGGTGTCAAGGTTTGCCAGAAGCGCGGGGGCGGAGGAAAGGATTCCCATCGACTTTTTGTCTTAAGTTTTTATGAAAAGTGTTTGCAAATGAAAAGAAATATGCTATAGTATACTAAGTTTCTTATGACCATCCGTGCCCATTCCTGTGGGCATGTACATAGAAAGGCGAATGCGATGCAAGACCTATCGAAAATCTCCGTCGTCCTGCCTTCCCTTGACCCGGACGAAAAGCTCAACGCCGTCATCGACGGCCTGCTGGAATACGGCTTTTCCGACATCATTCTGGTCAACGACGGAAGCAAAGCGGAAAACCTGCACTATTTTACGGATGCCGCCGCGGCCCATCCGGAAATTCATCTGCTGCACCATGAGGTCAACCGGGGCAAGGGCGCGGCGTTAAAGACCGCGTTCCGCTACTTCCTGGACAACCGCCCGGAGGGAGCGGGTGTTGTCACCGTGGACGGCGACAACCAGCACCACCCGGCGGACACCCGAGCCTGCTGTGAGCGGATGCTGGAAACCGGACACTGCGTCCTCGGCTGCCGGGATTTCTCCCAGGACAACGTCCCCGCCCGCAGCCGCTTTGGCAACCGAACCACCTCCATGGTGTTCAAGATTTTCGTGGGCATGACCATCTCCGACACCCAGACCGGTCTGCGGGCGCTGCCCCGAAGCGCGGTGGAGACCCTGGTGAACGTCAAGGGAGACCGGTTTGAATACGAGACCAATATGCTTCTGGCCTTCAAGGACAATGCCATTCCCTTTGAGGAGCTCAAGATCCGTACCGTGTACATTGAGGAGAACAAAAGCTCCCATTTCCGGACGTTTACGGATTCCTGGCGGATCTACAAGCTGCTCCTGGCTCACTTTTTCCGGTACACCTTAAGTTCGCTGACCTGCGCCGCGGTAGATACGGTCGCCTTTGCCCTGTTCAGCGCCGGACTGAAGGGCTGCCTGCAGGGTCTCGCCCTCACCGCCGCCGCAGGGGCAGGCGCGAGAGTGCTGTCTTCCCTGCTGAACTTCTTTTTGAATAAGAAGCTGGTGTTTCAGAGCCGCTCGAATACCGGCAGCTCTATGCTCCGCTACTACTGCCTGGCGGTGCCCCAGATGCTCCTGCAGATTTTGCTGACCCAGGGCGTGTACACACTCTTCCACATCAGCAGCACCGGCGCGCTGCATACGCTGATTTATGTCATTGTGATGCTGGTGCTGTATGTGGTCAGCTATATGATCCAGCAGCGCTGGGTCTTTGCCCCCAAGAAACAAACTGAATCCCGAGGTTGAGAAAAATGAGCAAACGTAATGTTGAGTATGCCCCTCCCGCCGGAGGCGGCGCGGCTGTGAAGCAGCCAAAGAAGAAAAAGAAGGGCAGCGGCGTGGTCGGAAGGGTGATCCGGCGGTTCTTCCTGCTGCTGTTCACCATCATCGCGCTGATCCTGGTGGCGGCCTGCCTGATGCTGAACCTGATCTTCAACGGCCCCTCTCCCGCCGCCCGGGACGTGCTGACCATGTCCCTGCTGGAGCCCAGCGGAACCAAGTGGATTCCGGGGCTTTTCCTGGATGACGCTACGCTGGATTCCATCCGCACCCGGGTGGATACCAACCTGACGGAGGAGTTCTCCAACACCTCCGACATCGTCATCAACAAGGATACCGCCATCTCCGCCGGTACCGACGAGTGGGCGAAGTATCCCGACGGCATCCGCTTTGAGTCCCACGCGGGCGACACCTACAACGCCCACATCATGATCGTCCGGGATCCCAGCAAGGTCTACCTTGCCACCTCCACGGACAAATTCTCCACCTCCATCCCCGGCACCCGAATCAACAACCAGATTGAGACCGAAGGCGCCATCGCCGCCGTCAACGCCGGCGCGTTCTTCGACAACGGCACCTCCGACCCCTCCGTCGGCTCCGTGCCTGAGGGTCTGGTGTACTCCAAGGGGGACTGCAAGTGGACCACCGGTTCTCCCCCCAACGGCATTAAGGGCTTCGCGGGCTTCAACAAGGACAACATCCTGGTGGTCGCCCAGGACAACCTGACCCAGGCCCAGGCGGAGGAACTGAACATCCGGGACGGCTGCTGCTTCGGACCTGTGCTCATCATGAACGGGGAAATCAATCAGGAAGCCTACAACTCCAACTCCGGCTGGAACCCACGTACCGCCCTGGGTCAGCGTAAGGACGGCGCGGTGGTGTTCGTGTGCATTGACGGTCGTCAGGCAGGCTCCCCCGGCGGCACCTACAAGGATGTCATCGACATCATGATCGAGTACGGTGTGGTGAACGCCTGCAACATGGACGGCGGCTCTTCCTCCGTCATGCTCTACCGGGACACCTACGGCCTGTTCGGCGAGGCCGGCACCGTGCAGATGATTAACAACTATTCCCTGCTGCAGGAGCAGCCCAGAAAGATGCCCACCTTCTGGATGGTCGCGCCGTAAGGAAGTGAGGGAAATCATGTATCAAGGTAAATTCGATTCCAAGAATAAGAAAACCACGGTGAACGTCTCGGAGCTGGTCGCCCAGCGGAACCAGGCGGACGCCTCCGCTGCCCGTACCTCCCAGCAGGCGGCTTCCAAAACCGCGTCCGCTGCCCGGCAGACACCGCCGTCCCGCCCGCAGACCACCCCCGCCCGTCAGCCCCAGCCTGCCCGTCAGACGCAGACCACGGGGAAAAGGCAGCCCGCGCCCCAGCCGGTTCCCGAAACCCGCCGGGGGCCCCGCCTGGGCGGCGTGATCTTCTATACCTTTTATTTTATGTTCATCCTGCTGTTCTTTGTGGCAGTATTCTTCGGGCTGCAGTGGCTCCGGGGCTGGCTGGTGGATTACCAGGCTGCCCAGCCCACCACCAAGAGCCAGGAGGTCTTTGAGCAGCTCTTCTCCCATCCGGACTGGGACGCGCTGTATGACGCCGCCAATGTGGAGGACACCCCCTACGAGGGCAAGGCGCAGTTCGTCGCCTACATGGAAAACAAGGTGGGCGATTCCACGCTGACCTACAAGGAGACCTCCGCCGGCCTGTCCGGAGATAAGAAGTACTTCGTCTTTCTGGGCGACGAGAAGATTGCCGCTTTCACCCTGTCCGGTCAGACGGCTGCTATCACCGACATCCCCGACTGGGAGCTGGGGAGCATTGAGCTGTACTTCGACCGTGGCGAGACCTTCTACATCCAGAATGTGGACGGTCACACCGTGAAGGTCAACGACGTGCCCCTGGACGACAGCCATGTGATCCAGATCGCCACCACCGTGGCGGCGGAAAAGTATCTGCCCATCGGTGTCACCGGCGTGAGCATGTGTACCCAGCAGATCTCCAACCTGATGGCGGTGCCCACCGTCACAATCACCGATGAGAAGGGCAATCCCATGGAGGTCAGCTACGACGCGGAAAGCCGCACCTTCACCGAGCAGACCAAGGCCAACACCATCCCCGACGAGGAGAAGGAGACGGCGCTGAACGCTGCCAAGACTTACTGCCTGTTTATGATCGAGAAGGCCGGAACCGCGGACATTGCCAAGTATTTTGACACCTCCTCCGACACCTACGCCGTGCTGGCGAAGGTCAAGCAGGACGGCCTGTGGATGCAGGGCAATAACGGCTACCGCTTCACCAAGGAAGAGATTTCCGACTACGCCCGCTACAGCGACGACCTGTTCTCCGTGCGGGTGGCTCTGACGATGAATGTCACCCGTACCGACGGCACCACCAAGGATTACGACTACGACCAGACTCTGTTCTTCCGGAAGCAGAACACCGGCAAGTGGCTGGTGTACGAATCCACCAACGTGGATGTCAACGCCCCCGTGGGCAAGGTGCGCCTGACCTTCATGGACGGCACCACGGAGCTGAGCAGCGATTTCTTCCAGACCGATGCCACCGAGCTGACTACCCCGCTGGTCTCCGCTCCCGAAGGCAAGGTATTCAGCGGCTGGTACCGCATCGATGAGTACGAAAACGGCACCACCTACACCATGGTTTTTGACCCAGACGAGAACGGACACGTCACCATCCCCGCTGGCACCACCCTGGAGCCAATGACTCTGTACGCCCTGTACGAGGATCCCTCTACTGCCACTGAAACGGAAGGAGCGTAATATGCTGGCGATATTGAACCAACTGGCGGTCAGCTTTGACCTGCCGATTCTGGACTGGATCCAGGCGCATTTGCAGTGCGGCTTTCTGGACGCGGTCATGCCCATTGTGACCCTGTTTGGCGAGGGGGGCATCTTCTGGATCGCCTGGGCTGTGCTCATGCTGATCTTCCCCAAGACCCGCAAGACCGGCATTGCCATGGGCATCGCCCTGGTGATGGGTCTGCTGATCTGCAACGTGACCCTGAAGCCCCTGGTGCAGCGCCCACGACCCTATGATTTTCAGGCGGAAAACTTCGGCGTCACCATCAAGCTGCTTATCGATGCCCAGCACGACTATTCCTTCCCCTCCGGGCACACCATTGCCTCCTTTGAGGCAGCGGTGGCTCTGCTGCTGAACGACAAGCGCATGGGCATTCCAGCCATGGTCATCGCCGTGCTGGTGACCTTCTCCCGGCTGTACCTGTACGTACACTACCCCACCGACGTGATCTTCTCCATCATTGTCGGCACGCTCTTCGCCTTCATCGGCAATGCCCTGGCAGGGAAAATCGCGGAGCGCCTGCCCGCGCAGAAAAAAGGAAAATACGAGGCGTAACAATTTCGGGAGCATATCCATGGGGTATGCTCCCGTTTTTGTAATGACAAAATCTCCAAAAAGCGCAGGGAATGTTTATGCTTTTTGGAGATTTTCTGCGCTCTGTCCCCGCCGGACGTTGCCAAGCATTCAGCAAGCCGGTATAATGGAAAAAACCGTTCCATCCAAGGAGGAATCCCATATGGCAAAGTACATCATGGCGCTGGACGCCGGCACCACGTCCAACCGCTGCATTCTCTTCAACGAACAGGGGGAAATGTGCTCCGTTGCCCAGAAGGAGTTTACCCAGTATTTTCCGAAGCCCGGCTGGGTGGAGCACGACGCCAATGAAATATGGTCTACGCAGCTGGAGGTCGCCCAGCGGGCCATGGCGAACATTGACGCCACCGCCGCTGACATCGCCGCCATCGGCATTACCAACCAGCGGGAAACCACCATTGTCTGGGACAAGGCCACCGGCGAGCCGGTGTGCCATGCCATTGTCTGGCAGTGCCGCCGCACCAGCGCCTACTGCGACAGCCTGAAGGAGAAGGGGTTGGCGGAGACGTTCCAGGCCAAAACCGGCCTGACGATCGACGCCTACTTTTCCGGCACCAAGCTGCGCTGGATTCTGGAGAACGTGCCAGGTGCCCGGGAACGGGCGGAACGGGGCCAGCTACTGTTTGGCACCGTGGAGACCTGGCTGATTTGGAAGCTCACCGGGGGCAAGGCTCATGTGACGGATTATTCCAATGCCTCCCGCACCATGCTCTTCAACATCAACACCCTGGGTTGGGACGAGGAGATTCTCGCGGAGCTGGACATCCCTAGGTGTATGCTCCCGGAGGTCAAGCCCAGCAGCTGCGTGTACGGCGAGACCCTGGCTCAGTTTTTCGGTGCGCCCATCCCCATCGCCGGGGCGGCGGGAGACCAGCAGTCGGCTCTCTTCGGGCAGACCTGCTTCCTCCCGGGCGAGGCAAAAAACACCTACGGCACCGGCTGCTTTTTGCTGATGAACACCGGCGAGACCCCCGTTTTCAGCCGCAACGGCCTGGTGACCACCATCGCCTGGGGCCTGGACGGGAAGGTGACCTACGCCCTGGAGGGCTCCATTTTCGTGGCGGGCGCCGCCATCCAGTGGCTGCGGGATGAAATGCGCCTCATCGATTCCGCCCAGGATTCGGAGTACATGGCGGGGAAGGTCGAGGATACCAACGGCTGCTACGTGGTGCCCGCCTTTACCGGTCTGGGCGCACCCCACTGGGATCAGTACGCCCGGGGCACCATTGTGGGTCTGACCCGGGGCGTCAACAAGTACCACATCATCCGGGCAACTCTGGACAGCCTATGCTACCAGACGGGCGACGTGCTGAAGGCCATGGAAGCCGACTCCGGCATCCGGCTGGCGGCGCTGAAGGTGGACGGCGGCGCCAGCGCCAACAACTATCTGATGCAGACCCAGGCCGACATCATCAACGCCCCTGTCCAGCGTCCCCGGTGCGTGGAGACCACCGCCATGGGCGCGGCATATCTGGCGGGTCTGGCTGTGGGCTACTGGAAGAGCAGGGAAGCGGTAACCCAAAACTGGGCCATCGACCGTACCTTTACCCCCGCCATCGACGAAGCCCAGCGGGAATCCCGGATAAAAGGCTGGAACAAGGCTGTCCGCTGCGCCTACGGCTGGGCGAAAGACGTTTAGCCTCTGATGGACGAACCAAAGATGACGATTCAGTATGAGCAGCAGAGGCTGTCCCCGGACACCTATATTGATTTTTTGAAGCGCACCGATCTGGGCTCCCAGTATCCCAAGGAGCGGTTCCGGCAGCGGATCGAGAAGCTGCTGAGCAACGCCTCTGTCAGTTTGGTGGCAAGAAATGAGGCCGGAACCATCGTCGGTGTGCTGCTGGGTTTGACGGATTTTGCCTACTGGCTGTATGTAACGGACCTGGGCGTGGACCGGGACTACTGCGCTCAGGGCATCGGAACGCAGCTTATGAAACGGGCACTGGAAATCGCAGGCGGGGAGGCGGACATCGCCGTCTACCTGATCGCCAACACCAAGGCGGTGCCATTTTATGAGAAGCTGGGAATGGGGAAAGCCGACGACGTGATGGAATACAACCACGTGGAATGGACAAAATTCACGGTGGAGTAAAAAACCCCTTGCCAGCGACGGCATCCTATGATAGACTAAATTCGTTTCGTGCAAAACCGCACAAGAAATGCCGCGGGGGAGCCGCTGTGGCGGGCGGACAAAGATCCGCGGCGTTTCCTGTGCGGCGCTGTCTGAGAAAAACGGATCCGATTCTGGAGGCTGCTATGATGTACCATGGTCCCCATTAGTCATTCCGGCGTGTTTTGACGATAGGATATGGAGGGATGACTTTTGTCCAATTTAGTTGAAGAAATCAGCCGCCGTCGCACCTTTGCCATCATTTCACACCCCGACGCCGGTAAAACCACCTTAACCGAAAAATTCCTGCTCTACGGCGGCGCCATCGCCCAGGCCGGCGTGGTCAAGGGCAAGAAAAACGCCCGCGCCGCCACCTCCGACTGGATGGAGATAGAAAAACAGCGCGGTATCTCCGTGACCTCTTCCGTGATGCAGTTTCAGTATAACGGCTTCTGCATCAACATTCTGGATACCCCCGGTCACCAGGACTTCTCCGAGGATACCTACCGCACCCTCATGGCGGCCGATTCCGCTGTCATGGTCATCGACGGCGCAAAAGGCGTGGAGCCTCAGACCCGGAAGCTCTTTAAGGTCTGTGCCATGCGGCACATTCCCATCTTCACCTTCGTCAACAAAATGGATCGGGAGGCAAAGGATCCCTTTGACCTTTTGGACGAGGTGGAGCGGGAGCTGGGCATCGAGACCTACGCCATGAACTGGCCCATCGGCTCCGGCAAGGACTTCCAGGGCGTTTACGACCGGGAAAAGGCCGAGCTGCTGTTCTTCTCCGGCGTTTCCGGGAAGAAACGGGCGGACAAAATGGAGGTTGACCTGTACGATCCCCAGGTGGCGGAGCTGCTGGGTTCGGAGGAAAAGCACCGCCAGCTCATCGACGACGTGGAACTGCTCTCCGCCGGTCGGGAGATGGACATCCAGGCCGTCCGGGAGGGGCAGCTGTCCCCTGTGTTCTTCGGCTCCGCGCTGACCAACTTCGGCATCGAGCCGTTTTTGGAGGCGTTTCTGAAGCTGACACCGCCGCCGCTGGCCCGTACCGCCGACTGCGGGGTCATCGACCCCTTCAGCCCGGACTTCTCCGCTTTTGTGTTCAAGATCCAGGCCAACATGAATAAGGCTCACCGGGATCGGCTGGCCTTTATGCGCATCTGCTCCGGCAAATTCCAGCGGGACGCCGAGTATTTCCACGTTCAGGGCAATAAGAAAATGCGCCTTTCCCAGCCCCAGCAGCTCATGGCTGCCGAGCGGGAGATCGTGGAGGAGGCCTACGCGGGAGACGTGATCGGCGTCTTTGACCCGGGCATTTTCGCCATCGGCGACACCATCACCGTTCCCGGGAAGAAGTTCCGCTATTCCGGCATTCCCACTTTCGCGCCGGAGCATTTCTGCCGGGTTTCCGCCAAGGATTCCATGAAGCGCAAGCAGTTCGTTAAGGGCACGGAGCAGATCGCCCAGGAGGGTGCCATCCAGATCTTCAAGGTGCCCAACTCCGGCATGGAGGAGGTCATCGTGGGTGTGGTGGGCACGCTGCAGTTTGACGTGTTCGAGTACCGGATGAAAAACGAGTACGGCGTGGAGCTGCGCATGGAGATGCTGCCCTACGAGGAAATCCGCCTGATCGACGAATACCCGGGCGACCTGAGCGACTTGAATCTGGGCAGTGACGCGGAGCTTCTGGAGGACTACCGGGGCCGCAGTCTGCTGGTGTTCAGCAGCTTCTGGGCCATCGACTTCACCTGCCGCCGCAACCCGGGACTGAAGGTGTCCGAAATCGTGGTGGAGGAAGGCTAAGACTGAGATACGAGATAGTAGAAACGAGATACAAGGTGTGGATTATGGAGATAAGATAGGGAATTCCAAATATCTTCTATCTTCTATCTCGTATCTATTGCGGGGGGTGTTTTTGTGAAGCCGTGGCAGCATTTGAAGACCATTTCCAAGCATCGCTGGCTGGTGCTGTGCGGCTGCTTCCGGGTGGGGCTTTACCGGCAGGGACTGACCCACGACCTGAGCAAATTCTCCCCCACGGAGTTCTGGACGGGGGCACGGTACTATCAGGGCAACCGCAGCCCCAACGCCGCCGAACGGGAGGACAAGGGCTACAGCGAGGCTTGGATGCACCACAAGGGCCGCAATCGCCACCACTATGAGTACTGGACGGACATGAACCGGCAGACGAAGCGCTATGAGCCGGTACAGATGCCCCGGCGATACCTGGTGGAAATGGTGATGGATCGCCGGGCGGCCTGCATGACCTACCAGGGAAAGAACTACCGGGACGATTCCGCTCTTCACTATCTGGAAAACAGCCGGGAAAAGGATCTGATGCACCCGGAGACCCTTCGACAGCTGCATTACATCTTGCAGATGCTGGCGGAAAAAGGAGAGGCGGAAACCTTCGCCTATATCCGGGAATCGGTTCTGCTGGGAAAACCCTTCCCGTGGGAACAAAACAAGGACTTGTGAATGCGCCCTTCGGCGCGGACACAAGTCCGTTTTTTGCGGGTTGGAACGATTGCCTGTCATCGGAGAAACGCCGGAGAATGGGGAAAACCCGGCTGTACTGCGGGGGCGGGAATTGTCATTTTCTGCGAAACTCCCGGCACCGGGCAGGAAACGAAAAACCAACCGGAATATGGGCAAACTGCACAAAATACTGCGATATACAATCAGCTATTTGCCGAAATTCAAACAAAGCCTTTACAATAAAAGGGAAGAGTGTTATAGTAACCGTGTCCAAGCGGC
>JAQXPK010000021.1 GCA_029100605.1 Bacillota bacterium
ATTTGACGCGCAGCGCCCAAGGCTTCCCCTCCGGGGTGGTGCTCCGCGCAGCGAATCAGAAATATTATGATTGCCGGGGGCAATCATACCATAATGTCCGCTGGCAAAAATCTTTGATTTTTGACTGATGAGGGGCGGTACGTCACTCCGGGAATCGATACGCTGCGGCGAATTTGTACCGGGCACCCCTCATCCGTCTCGCCTGACGGCGAGCCACCTTCCCCGAAGGGGAAGGCTTTGGTGTGCCAAATTGCAATTGATCGCTTGACTGCGTTATCCCGTAAAACCCATTTGGCACAGGGAAAAACGGAGGAAATGTCAGAATATTGTGATTTATCTAGCCAGTTTTCCGGGCTTTTGAATGTAGTTTTTCGACAGCTGGTTTACCGACTGCTCATAATTCTCGTTGGCAAGGGCTGTGAACAGAATATCCACCACGTTCAGCTGGGACATCCGGGAGGACATGGCACCGCTGCGGAACAGGGATTCGTTGGCAGCGGTGTAGAGACGATGGTCGGCCAGCTCGGAAACCGGGGACTGCACGCACCGGGTGATGGCGATGATGGGCGTGCCGTTTTTCTTCAGTTTTTTCATGCACTCGATGACCTCCACCGTGTTGCCGGAGTAGGAGAACACCAGCGCTGCGTCCCGGGAGGTGGCGTTGCAGGACTGCACCAGCTGGGAGTGCCAGTCCTCGTTAATGACGCACAGCTTATTCAGCCGGAGAAACTTGAGATACGCATCCTTGGCGGCGCACAGCGACGCCCCCATGCCGAACAGATAAATTACCTGAGCGCCGCGCAGCAGCTCCACGCAATCGCGCAGCACCGACACGTCCATCAGATCCCGGGTTTCCTCCAGGGACAGAATGTTGGCGTAGGTAATTTTGTCGATGATCTGTTCCATAGAATCCGAGCGGCAGAGCTCCTTCTGCTCGTCCCGCCGGGTCTGCTCCCGCCGGGCCAGCTCATAGGTCACGGCGCGGCGGAATTCCTTATAGCCAGAATACCCTGTGTGGCTGCACATACGGACAATGGTGGAGGCGGAGGAAAAGGTCTTTTGGGCTAGCTCGTGGACGCTGAGATCCACCACCATCTGGGGATCGGCAAGGATTTTTTCCGCCACACCCCGTTCCGTGGCGGAAAACCGCTCGGAACTTTCCCGAAGCCGAAGCAATGCGCTGCTCACATTATATTCCGCCTTTCCTGAAAATAACGCCTACCATAACATTGTACCGTTTTCCGGAGGGAAAGACCATTCACGATGTCACTAAAAAAGAAAATCAGAATTTGTATAAATTGTACATTAACCTGGAAATATTACAGCTTTTGTTTCACTATAACCAACAAAAGCCGTCGTTTCCAACCACTGGTTGAAATAATGTTTCATTACTTTACAAATTCCTTGACACAAAATATATTCCACATTATAATAGTGGCAACGCTGAGAGTTTTTTCCGGCGATACCGGAAAAAGCCCAATATGCCCAATCTGATACATTAGGAGGAAACAAAAATGAAGAAGATCATTGCACTGCTGCTGACCTGTGTTATGGTTCTGGGTATGCTTGCCGGCTGCGGCGGCGGGAAAACCACCACCGAGACCACGGCTGCGGCAGCTGCCCCTACAACCGCCGCCGGCGATGCCACCGAGGCTGCCACGGAAGCGGCTCCCGACACCATCACCATTATGGCGCCTCCCGTCACCGGCAACTATCTGGAGAACCTGAAGACCTGGGCTGCCGATTTCCATGAGATGTATCCCAACCTGACCGTTGAGGTCATCGAAACCTCCTGGGGCGACCACAACGACAAGATGTCCACCATGGCTCAGGCCGGTGAGGCTCCTGACATCGCGGAGATCTCCGCCAACGCCCTGGGTACTTACGTGGAGATGGGCGTTGCCATCGATATCGCCAAGTATATGCCCGCTGAGCGTCTGGCGGACTATGACGAGAACGCGCTGAAATACCTGTCCCTGGAAGGCACCGTCTACGGCCTGCCCCTGTATCTGACCATTCAGTCCATCGGCGCCAACAAGACCATGATGGAAGAGCTGGGCATCGACGTTGCCAAGATCCAGAAGGAAGGCTGGACCTATGAGGAGTTCCTGGATGTCATCAAGAAGGGCACCAAGGACGGCTGCTACGGCTTCGTCTTCGCCAACTCCGGCGTCACCGCTTCCGATATGCTGTATATGTTCGGCGCTGGCGCTGGCCTGAGCAATACCTTCACCCCTGATCTGAAGTACACCTTCACCTCCGAGAATATGCTGACCCTGCTCAGCGCCGTTGAAGAGATGACCCAGTCCGGCTATATGCCCAACTACGGCGTGGAAGCCGGTCAGCGTATGGTCATGTGCCAGACCGGCAACGCCATGATCTTCGGTAAGGCAATGCCCCTGTTCGAGGCCAACTTCAAGAAGAACAACGCCGCCTTGGCGGCCAACGACGGCACTGCCGTTGAGAACTCCCTGCCCATGGATTACGCCTTCCTGCCCGTGCCCACTATGATGGGCTGCCAGGAATCCTGCTACGGCACCGTGGACGGCCTGATCGCCATGCGCAACAAGAACACCACCGATGAGCACCTGAAGAACGTCCTGCTGTTCATGGACTACATCTGCTCCGGCGACCGCATCGCCGCCTGCATGAACGAGCTGTACCTGGATCCCGTGTGCCAGTCCGGTCGTGACGCGCTGGTGCTGGAGGAAGGCCGTGACGAGGACAACCTCGCTACCGCCGCCCGCTGCATCGCCATGGTGCAGGCGCCTCCCGAGGGTGTCACCGCGGAGATGACCGCCACCGCCAAGAAGCTGATGGACGAGCAGATCGTGCCCAAGTTCCAGCTGCTGCTGGCTGGTGAGACCACCGCACAGGAAGTGTACGACCACATCTGTGAGGCAGCCTACGCCGCCTTCGGCGAAGAGAACTGCGTCTCCGGCAGACTCAGCTGAGTATAACGGAAACCCACCCCACCTTGGTGGGGTGGGTATTTTACCCTGGGAGGTAGACTATGAACAGCACAAAGCTGAAACGGCAGCAGGTCCACCACAAACTGAGATTTACCAATGAAGATCTGTGGGGGTATATTTTCATTGCTGCCGCATTGATTATTTTCTGTGTATTTACGCTGTATCCCGTGTTCAGCGCGGTTTACACCAGCTTTTTCAATTACAAGCCCTTCGGCTCGGAATTTGTCGGTCTGCAGAACTATGTGGAGACCCTGAAATACTCCAAGTTCAACCTCTTCTACAAGGCGGCGCTGAACACGCTTGTTTATACCGCCGTGGTCGTGCCCCTGTCCCTGCTGATGTCCTTCTGCATCGCCATCATGATCCTGCCCTTCAAGAAGAAAACCCAGTCCGTTTTCAAGGCCATGTATTATCTGCCGGGCATTGCCTCCGGCGTGGCGCTGTCCGTGGTGTGGCTTTGGCTGTATGATTCCTCTCCGGACGGCATTTTCAACCGGCTGCTGGGTGTGTTTGGCATTCCTGCCCAGAACTGGCTGTCCTCCACCAAAACCTCGATGCTTTCTCTGATCATCATGGCGCTGCTTTCCAGCCATGGCGTTCGGATTATTACTTATATCGCCGCGCTTCTCGGCATTGACAACAGCTATTTTGAAGCTGCCGAGCTGGACGGCGCCACCTTCTTCCAGAAGGTGCGTTACATCGTCTGGCCCCTGGTCAAGCCCACTACCTTGTTTCTACTGGTCACCGGCGTCATCGGCTCCTTCCAGGTGTTCATGAACGCCTACATGATGACCGGCGGCGGCCCGGACAACTCCACCACCATGATCGGCCTGCTGATCTACAACAACGCTTTCGTGTACGGCAAATACGGTCTTGCCTGTGCCCAGGCGATCATTCTGGCAATTGCCATTGCCATCATGTCCCTGTTCCAGTTCAAGCTGATGGGCGTGGACGTTGAGTACTAAGGAGGGAAAACAATGGCTACTACCGGTTTGTATTCCCAGCACCTGCACAACAAAAAGGTGCTTTACCTGCGCAATACCGTCATTACCATTGTCCTGGTGGTTCTGGCGGCGGCGACTTTGTTTCCCATCTGCTACATGATTCTGTCTGCTTTCGGCCCCAACGTGTCCACGGCGGGCAACATGCGTACCATTTTTCCCTCCCGGTTCACTCTGGAATCCTTCAAGGCCTTCTTTCACTTCAGCGACTATTCTCTGCGCTGGATCCTCAACAGCTTTGTTGTGGCGGCGGGGGTCGTCGTCGGCAACGTGATCTTTGCCTCCATGGCAGGCTACGCCTTCGCCAAGATCCGCTTTAAGGGTTCGAAGGTTCTGTTCGGCCTGATCCTGGTGGCGATGATGATTCCCTACCAGGTGACCCAGGTGCCGCTGTACATCCTGATGGTGCAGAAGTTCTCCATGACCAACACCTACGCCGCCATGATCCTGCCCGGCCTGTGCACCGCTTACAACATCTTTCTGTGCAAGCAGTTCTTCACGGGACTGCCCACGCCGCTGATTGAGAGCGCCAAGATCGAGGGCTGCAATCAGTTCCAGATCTTCACAAAAATCATCCTGCCCCTGTCCAAAACCGTGCTGGCGGTTATGGCAATCAACACCTTCATGTCCAGCTGGAACGACTTCTTCTGGCCCTTCCTCGTGACCAACGACCCGTCCATGTACACCATTCAGGTGGGTCTGAAGCAGTTCAAGTTCGCTAACGAAACCCTGTTCGCGCCGATGATGGCTGGCGCCACCATCTCCGCGCTGCCCATGTTCGTCCTGTTCTTCGCGCTGCAGAAGTACTTTATGGAAGGCGTCACCATTGGCGCCGTCAAGGGCTGATTTTCTAAGGCAACACCGCACAATGGGAGCTGAGGGTTTCGCCGAAGCGCCTTGCCCCATGATGCGGTGCTGTCCTAAGCTGCGGCCCCCACTTCCCGGTGGGGGATGCTGTTGTGTAGAGGTAATGAAATTATGATTCGATCTTATACACCTGCTGATGAAAGCGCCATGCTGTCCCTGTGGAACACGGCGGGCACCGCGATGGGCTACGCCCCGCTGACGCTGGAGGACTTTCGCCGCCTGCTGACCCGTCACCCCAATTTCTCCCCCGATTACACCTTCGTGCTGGAAGAAAAGGGAGCCGTCTGCGGCTTTGTCAACGGCTGCACCGGCGACGAGATTCCCAAGGGGAATGTGCGGGGCTATGTCAGCTGTCTGATTCTGTCGAAGGAAGCGGATTCCGAAGAAAACACCCGGCTGCTTCTGTCCGCGCTGGAGGACGCGTTCCGAAAGGCGGGGCGGATCTACAGCGCCGTCACCTTCTTCAATCCCATGCGGCTGCCCTGGATCATCCCCGGCACCCCGGGACATCAGCACAACAACGCCCCGGGCATCGCCCTGGATCTTCCTTTGCATGATCGGATGCTGTCTCTGGGATACCGGGAATCCACCCGGGAGTGTGCCATGTACCTCAATCTCGCCGACTATGAGACCCCGGCGTGGGTGGCGGAAAAAGCCGAGAAAATGGCCAGGGAGGGCTACCATGTGGCTCGCTACGACGCCTCGCGGCACGTTGGTCTGGAGCAGATGGTGGCGGCGCTGGACAATTCCATGTGGTCGGCGGAGATTCCTGCGGCGGGAAAGGCCGGAATGGATCTGCTGGTCGGACTGAAGGACAATATCTGCGCGGGCTTCACCGGGCCGGTGTACCCGGAGCAGACCGGACGGGGCTATTTCGCGGGGCTGGGGGTCGCGCCCCAGTATGAGGGTCACGGCCTGGGCACGCTGCTGTTTTACCGCCTCCTGGAGCGGGAAAAGCAGGTGGGCGCGCAATATATGTCCCTGTTTACCGGGGAGGACAATCACGCCCGGTTTATCTATCTCGGCGCGGGGTTCCGGATTGTCCGGACATTCGGCGTCATGCTGAAGGAGCTGTGAGGGTATGAATACACAAACTGTACTCGCCATCGGCGCCCATGTGGGCGACGCGGAGCTGACCGCCGGGGCACTGCTGGCAACCTGCGCCGTTCACGGCGGCAAGGCGGTGACGCTGGCGCTGACCGCGGGGGAAAAAGGCGCGCCCGCCGGGGCGGATATTGCCGAATACCGCCGGGACAAAATCGCTCAGGCCGAGGCCTTTGTCCGGGAGCTGGGGGGAGAGGCCTATGTTCTGCCCTACAAGGACGGCCTTCTCCCGGACAACGACGAGGTTCGCTTCGCTGTCTGCGACATCATCCGCAAGGTCAAGCCGGACATCATCGTCACCCACCACGAAAACAGTATGCACAAGGATCACGCGGTCTGCCACAAGATCGTGGTGGACGCCTGGTTCTATGCCGCCATCGAGGGCTTCCAGCGGGAACTGCCGAAGCATTTTGCCCGGAAGCTCTACTTTGCCGAAAACTGGGAGGATTCTCCGGGCTTTGAACCCTATGTGTATCTTGACGTGACAGACGGATACCCCCTGTGGGAAAAGGCCATCGACCATCACTGGTTCGCGGTGCACTCCACCAGCTTTCCCTACAAGGAATACTATTCCCACTTAAAGCGCCTGCGGGGCATCCAGGGTCGGAAGGGCTACTGCGAGTGCTTCATGATTCCCAAAGAGCAGTACAAGCTGGTGCAGACGTTGGAGGAACTGTGATATGGTGGAACTGCAGAAAATTGCCACGGAACAGCGAAACCCCAATACCATGAACATCGACACCCTGTCCACCCTGGACATGGTGAAGCTCATCAATCAGGAGGATCACCGGGTGGCTGACGCGGTGGGGCTGGTGACCGAACAGATCGCCCAGGCGGTGGACGTGATCGCCCAGCGGCTTTCCGAGGGCGGGCGGCTGATCTACTGCGGCGCGGGAACCTCCGGACGGCTGGGAATTCTGGACGCCGTTGAGTGTCCGCCGACCTACTCCACCGACCCGGAAATGGTTCAGGCGCTGATGGCCGGCGGCTACGGCGCGATCTTCAAGGCCGTGGAGGGCGCGGAGGACAGCCGGGAGCTGGGCGTGCAGGATATGAAGAATATCCACTTCAGCGGCAAGGACGTGCTGGTGGGCATCGCCGCCAGCGGACGCACCCCCTATGTTCTGGGCTGCATGGCCTACGCCAAGGAGCTGGGCGCGCCCACCATTTCCGTCACCTGCTGCCCGGGCAGCGAGCTGGATCGCTTCGCCGACATCGGCATCGCCCCGGCGCCCGGCCCGGAGGTGGTCACCGGCTCCACCCGGATGAAGTCCGGCACCGCCCAGAAAATGGTGCTCAATATGCTCTCCACCGGCGCGATGATCAAGCTGGGGAAGGTCTACGGCAACCTGATGGTGGACGTGAAGCCCTCCAACGAAAAGCTGGTGCGGCGCTGCGTGACCATCGTATGCACCGCCGCGGAATGCTCCGAGGCGGAAGCCACCGCCGCCCTGGAAAAATGCGATTACCGCCCCAAAGTCGCCATCATCATGATTCTGCGGGGCGTGGACGCCGAGACCGCCTGCCGGATGCTGGAAGCTGCCGGGGGTCGGGTGGCGAAGGTACTGGAGGCGTGACGGATGGCGCTGCTGAAAGTGGAGTACCCGTCCAAGGCGCTGGAGATGACCACCTCCTTTCAGGTGGTGCTTCCCGACGAGGGGTCTTTGGACGAGGCAAAGGTCGTGTATCTGTTTCACGGCCTTACGGACAACTGCACCGGCTGGACCCGGTATTCCTCCTGTGAGCGGTACGCCCGGGAACGGGGCGCTGCCCTGGTGATTCCCGAGGTGCAGCGCAGCTTCTACATCGATGGGGTGTACGGGCTGAATTACTTTACCTATGTATCCCAGGAGCTGCCCCAGGCCGTCCACCGGATGTTCGGTCTGAGCCTGGAGCGGAAAAAAAGCTACGTCATGGGTCTGTCTATGGGCGGTTACGGCGCGTTGAAATGTGCCCTGACCTACCCGGAGCGGTACGCCGGCTGCGGCAGCTTCTCCGGGGTCGTGAGCCTGGAAGGGTTCCGCACCCTTCCTCAGACGCCCCTGCACCAATGGGAATTCGACGCCCTGCTGGGGGTCGGAAAGGGGACAGGGGAGGAAAACGACCTGTTCGCCCTGGCGAAAAAGGCGGCGGCGCTGCCGCCTATTTACCTGTCCTGCGGCGAGCAGGATGGACTGTACCCCATGAACACGGCTTTTGCCGCGTTGCTGGAAAGCCTGGGGGCGGATTACCGCTTCGACCACCGTCCCGGCGGCCACGCCTGGGAGTTCTGGGATCAATCCATCCAGGACTGCATGAACTGGCTGTGGGGAAAGAAATAAGGGCAAAGACGGTTTCCCGAGGGGCAGCGTTGTGATCAAGACAACCCCCCTGCCGGCAGGGTAGGGGGGGAGAATTTACAGATTGATGCGGCCCATTACCACACCGTGCTTTGCGCCGGTGGCGGAGGGGGCGTTGTTGCAGCTGCCAAAGAGGGCTTCGTTTGCCAGAATGGCAAAGGCCACGGCTTCCTTCGCGTCGCTGTCCAGCCCCAGATCCTCCTGAATCTGCACCTGGCAGTCCGGGAGGGCTTCCCGCAGAAACCGCAGCAGGGTGGGATTCCGGCTCCCGCCGCCGCCCACCACCAGCCGGGCGGGCATCCGGGGGGCAAACCGCCGCAGACTCAGGGCGATGGATTCCGCCGTGAACCGAGTGGCGGTGGCAAGCACGTCCGTAAGGGGATAGTCCCCGAAGGACAGGAGCGTTTCCACATACGACGCCCCGTAGTATTCCCGGCCTGTGGTTTTGGGGGGCTGCTTGGCAAGGTAAGGGTCGTCCAGCATTTTCTCCAGCAGCCTCGGAATGACCTTGCCGGAGGCGGCGAGCCTGCCCCCATCGTCATAGGGCAGGGCACCTCCGGTGATTTTGGCAGCCAGGGCGTCCATGACCATGTTGCCGGGGCCGGTGTCGAAGGCCGTTACATCCTCCAGAGCGCATCCGGCGGGAAGCAGCGTGATATTGCCGATGCCGCCGATGTTCTGAAGAGCTACGTCCTCGGTTTCACTGCGGTAGAGCAGAAATTCGGTGTAGGGCACCAGAGGAGCACCCAGTCCCCCCGCCGCCATGTCCCGGATGCGGAAGTCGCTGACCACCGGACAGAAGAATTCCTCAGCCAGATATGACGGGTCGCCGATCTGAAGTGTGCCCCGGATCCTGCCGCCCAGGTAGGGCGTTTCCTCGGGAATGTGGTAGACGGTCTGCCCATGGCAGCCAATGAGATCGATCTGTGCGGTTCCGGTTGTTTCCAGAAGCGCCCGGACAGCCTGGGCGTAGAGCTTCCCCAGGTGAGTGCTCAGCAGGCACAGCTCCCGGCTGCCGCCCACGTCCCCGCCGCAGAGGGCAAGAATCCGCTGCCGGGTGGCGTTATCAAAGGGCTGAAAGAAAAAGCCCAGCTGCTCCACTTTGGTATCCAGACCATAGCCGGTGATTCGGGTGAGAGCCGCGTCCACGCCGTCGGCGGAGGTGCCGCTCATCAGCCCCACCACCAGGCGGGAGGGCTGCTCCCAGAGGGAAAGAAACGGATGCGTCATAGAGATTCCTCCTTTTGAGGAAAAAGATTTGGTGCTGATCGGTTTTACGCAGCTTCCCGACAAATTGGTGCGGCAGCACCCTTGGCTCTCCCAAAGGGAGAGCTGTCACCGCAGGTGACTGAGAAGGTATCTCGGTACAGCGTTCCCTCTCCGTCAAAAATCGAAGATTTTTGCCACCTCTCCCATAGGGAGAGGCAAGGCGGTTGCGCCGCAAAACTGCAACTTGCCGGTTTACTGCGTTAAGCCGATCGACATAAAGGATAGTATCACTAGTTTACCCGGCGTACAGCCGGTTGTCAAGGAGGCAAAGGACATGGTTTTATTCGGCGCTGACCGGGCGGCGGAATACCGGCACCTGTTTGTCGGGCGCACGGCGCTGCTCACCGGCCCATCCGGGCGCACCAGCGGAAACGAACCCACCATCGACGTGCTGAAGCGCTGCTGCGATCTGCGGCTTTTACTGGCGCCGGAGCACGGCGTCCGGGGGGACAAGGCCGCCGGGGCGCTGTTCGCGGACGAGATCGATTTGGAAAGCGGCCTTCCGGTGCGCAGTCTGTACACCAAAACCTCCAAGCGCCTGTCCCCGGAGACCCTGGCGCAGTTTGATACCCTGGTGTACGACATCGCCGACGTGGGCTGCCGCTACTACACCTACCTCACGACCCTGCGCTACTGCATCGAGGACTGCGCCGCCGCCGGAAAGCGGCTGGTGGTGCTGGATCGACCCAATCCCCTGGGCGACCGGGTGGAGGGCGGTTTGCTGCGGCAGGAGACGATGAGCTTTGTTGGCGGCTACCCAATGCCCGTGTGCTATGGGCTGACCTGCGGAGAGCTGGCACAGATGATGAACGACGAGCTTGGCTGCGGATGCGATCTGCAGATCGTGCCCTGCAGCGGCCTGACCCGGAGCATGACCTTCCGGGACTGGGGGCACTGCTGGGTGATGCCCAGCCTGGGCATTCCCCGGTTTGAAACGGCGCTGCTGTATCCCGGCACCTGCCTGATCGAGGGCACGAACCTGTCCGAGGGTCGGGGCACCGCCGATCCCTTTGCCATTCTGGGCGCGCCCTTTATCCGGGCGGAGGCGTTCTGCCGGGAATTCAACAGCCTGGGCTGTCCCGGTGTGGAGGCTACGCCGGTGTATTTTACCCCAACCACCTCCAAGCACCAGGGAACGCTCTGCGGCGGCGTGCAGCTGCACATCACCGACGAAAACCGCCTGGAGCCGGTGGCGATGGGTGTGAAGCTGCTGGCGCTGCTGCGGCAAATGTACCCCGGAGACTTCCAATTCCTGCCCCCGGTGCGCCCGGACGGAAAGCCCTTTCTCTCCCTGCTGGCAGGGCACCGGGATTTTGAGCGTCCCGACTGGGACGCGGACGAACTGCTGCGGCGCTATGAACAGGAAGGCCAGGCCTTCCGCCTGAGAAAAAAATCCTACGAACGGTATCCAAAGGAGTGACAAATATGGAAATGACTATGAAAGAAATGCTGGGCCAGAAGCTGGTGTTCGGCTTCCACGGCACGAAGCTGTCCCCGGAGTTCCGGGATCTGATCCGGGAATACAAAATCGGCAACGTGATCCTGTTTCTGCGCAACGCACAGAGCGCCGAGCAGCTGCGTACCCTCTGCGGGGAGATTCAGAATTTGATCCGGGAGGAGACCGGCTACCCCGCCTTTATCATCATCGATCAGGAGGGGGGCATGGTGTCCCGGCTGCCAGAGGACGCGGTGGACGTTCCCGGAGCCATGGCTGTGGCGGCTACGGGCAATCCGGATAACGCCCGTCTGGCCTCCGAAATCACCATCCGTCAGCTCCGGGGCGTGGGAGCGAACTTCAACATGGCGCCGGTGCTGGATGTCAACAGCAATCCTGCCAACCCGGTGATCGGCGTCCGCAGCTTCGGCGACCAGGCGCAAAGAGTCGCGGACTTCGGCTGCGCCGCCATCGCGCCCTACGCCGGAAGCGGCGTGCTGTGCTGCGTCAAGCATTTCCCCGGTCACGGCGACACGGCGGTGGACAGCCATCTGGGGCTGCCCAGAGTGGACAAAACCGAGGAAGAGCTGGAGCAGCTGGAGCTGATTCCCTTCCGCCGGGCCATCGAAGCGGGGGTGCCCGCGGTGATGATGAGCCATGTCCTGTTTCCCAAAATCGAGCCGGAGCAGCTTCCCTGCACCATGTCCCGCCGAATGATCACCGGCCTGCTCAAGGAAAAGCTGGGCTTTCAGGGTCTGGTTCTCACGGACTGTATGGAAATGGGCGCGATTCAGTCCCATTTCGGAACCCCGGAGGGCGTGGTCGCCTCCATCCGGGCGGGTGTCGATCTGGCGGAAATCTCCAGCCGCTTTGATCTGCAGCTCAAAGCGGCGAAAGCGGTAAACGAAGCGGCGGAGCGGGGGGAATTCGACCTGGCGGAAATCCGGCAGTCCGTGGAGAAGATTCTGCGGTATAAGAAGTCGCTGTTCGCTGCTCCCGACCCATCGGTGTGCAACTGGGACAGCGACCGGGCGGTTGTGGAAAAAATGGCCCGCCAGGCGGTGAGCCAGGTGGGCGGAAGGGCGTTTCCGGTGGATGAAACCACCTTTTTCTGCGGCTGCGCCGACTGCCGCGCCTCCGGCGCTGGCAACGAGCAGGGCAGCGGCTTCACCTTCCCGGGGTTCATGGCTCATGCCTTCGGCGGGAAGGGGCTTGTCACCCCGGAGGATCCCACGCAGGAGGACATTCAACAGGCGGTGCGCCAGGCGGAGCGCTGCGGCAAGATCGTTCTCGGCACCTGCAACGCTCATCTGTTTCCGGGTCAGTTGAAGCTGGCGGAGGCGCTGGCGGCGACTGGCAAGCCCATGGCAGTGGCAGCGCTGCGCGACCCCTACGACCTGGCGGCACTGCCGGACGATGTCTGGAAGCTGGCGGTCTACGACTACACGGAACCGGCGCTGCGCGGCCTGGAGGACGTGTTCCGGGGCGGCAGGGCAGAGGGCGTCTGCCCGGTCTGCCTGTGAGGCGTCGCCATGTTCATCGCGGGGATTGACGGCGGCGGCACCCACACCCGGCTGGAGCTTCGGGACGGGGATAACCGCTTCCTGCGCCGGGCGGAATTCGGCGCGTTCAACGTAAATTCCATTGGCGAAGCGGCTTTTCGCCGCCTGCTGCGGGCGGTGTTCGCCGCCTGCGGCGGCATGGGCGAATGCGGTAAGCTCTGCGTCGGCGGGGCGGGCGTTTCCAACCCCGCCGTGGGGGAAATTTTGGAGCAGGAGCTGAAGAACGCGGGCTTCACCGGAACCTGGAAGCTCTGCGGCGACCAGGAGATCGCGCTGCGGGGAGCCATGGACTGTCCCGGCACGGCGGTGATCGCGGGCACCGGCTCCATCTGCTTTGGAAAAAACCGGGCGGGTCAGACCGCCCGCAGCGGCGGTTACGGCCACCTGATCGACGACGGCGGCAGTGGCTACGCCTTGGGGCGGGACGTACTGTCCGCGGCGGTTCAGGCGCTGGACGGACGGATCTGTGACGGAGCGATTTTGGAGGCGGTGTATCACCGCTTGGGCGTCCGTGACCCGGGGGCGATTGTGGCGTTTGTCTACAGTGAAAAGACGGATAAAGCCACCATTGCCCGGTTTTCCAACCTCGCCCTGACCCTGGCGGAACAGGGAAACCCCCAGGCTCAGCAGATCCTGAACCGGGGGGCAGGGGAGTTGTATCGTATGGTGGAGGCTGTCCAGCGGCGGCTGGGGCTGGAGAAGCAGCCCATCGCTCTGCTGGGCGGGCTGCTGAGCGGGGACAACGCCTACCGCCGCAGCGTCGCGCAACGGCTGTCGCCGCTGGGAGAGGTGATCGCCCCGGCTCACGACGCCCTGTGGGGCGCGGCGCAGATGGCCTGGGAACTGTAAACCCGCTGCCGCGTAACGGGGCAAATTCGGTGCGGGTTTGCTATAAAACCTCCAGGTATTTGACGCCCTCCATCTTTTTCAAGGTCTGAATCAGCTGGATCTGGCTCATTTTTTTCTTGCCCTTGACGGTGGCGAGGAAGGCTGTGGCCTCCTCGGGAAAGCCCGGCTCCCGCTCCAGCTGGATGTCGCTCACGGCTAAATCACAGTCCCGGGCATTCCGCAGAAAGCTGCCCAGGGTCGCCCCCGGCTCCAGCTCGATATAGGCGTCGATGACCCTGGTTTTGCTGCGCATATAGAAATCCCACTCGTGGAGCACCGTCAGCGACAGGAAAACTGCCGCGCCGCCAACCAGCGCCACCTCGTACAGTCCGATGCCGATGGCAAGCCCAATGCAGGCCGATGCCCAAAGCCCGGCTGCCGTGGTCAGACCCTTGATCTGATTGTGGGAGGTGACGATGATGGTGCCGGCGCCCAAAAAGCCGATGCCGCTGACCACCTGAGCGCCCAGGCGCACCGGGTCTCCCGTGCCGTACACCTGATAGGTAAACTGGTTGATCATCATTACCACGCAGGCACCCACGCACACCAGCATATAGGTGCGTAGACCGGCGGGGCGGTTCTTCATCCCCCGCTCCATGCCGATAATGCCGCCCAAAACCACGGACACCAGAATCCGCAGGACGATCCCGGTAACGGTCAGTTCCCGAAGTTCCAACACGATAATCACCTCCTGATACCGCCAAGGCAGAGCCTCGGCTGGTTTGATAAATTGGAATTTGGCGGCCAGTGGCCGCTGACAATGCGTGCCCAGGCGGTCTATCCTCGTTACGCCATTGGGTACGGCTCGGTTCGTTACGGGAGACCAAAGGCTTCCCCTTGAGGGGAAGCTGGCAAAAATCTTTGATTTTTGACTGATGAGGTGGCGGCCAGTGGCCGCTGACAATGCGTGCCCGGGTGGTCTATAATCGTCACGCCATTGGGTACCGCTCGATTCGTTACAGAGCAGAAAATTGCAGTTTGGCGCGCAGTGCCCAAGGCTTCCCCTCTGGGGTGGTGCTCCGCGCAGCGAATCAGAAATATTATGATTGCCGGGGCAATCATACCATAATGTCCGCTGGCAAAAATCTTTGATTTTTGACTGATGAGGGGCGGTACTGCGGAGCAATTATCCGGAGCGTTTTGGCGAATTTGTACCGGGCACCCCTCATCCGTCTCGCCTGACGGCGAGCCACCTTCCCCGAAGGGGAAGGCTTTGGTGTGCCAAATTGGAATTTATCTCTTTTCTGAGTTACCCTGATAAGCACATTCCATTATACGTAGTTTCCTCCAAATTGTCAATCAAGCCGGGCCTCTGCGGCAGGGATTCTTCGATTCTTCTGCCGGGACTTGACTTTTATAAAAAGTGCTCATATGTTTTACTCAGCTGTCCAACAAATAGTATTTTGGCGTAAGCCCTCCGTCGGGCGGGGTCATGACCCCGCCGCCCAGGTATCGAGCTGCTTTTGCCCGGATTTCTCCGGAATTGCCGGTATTCACCCAAATTTACATTGCGTAGAATCCAACGTCGTCGGCGGGGTCATGACATAAGCCCTACGAAACGGGTGCCAG
>JAQXPK010000022.1 GCA_029100605.1 Bacillota bacterium
CGCATAATAGGGCAAGGAGATTCGGCGAGAGATTTTGACACAAGCGAAAGTATGGAAAATGCGGGAATACTGGATGTATATCCCATTTTTCATACTGCACGGTTGGGTCAAAAGATCCGCCAAAGCCCGCAGCTCCTATTGTGCGGTGTTGCCTTAGGGCAATACCGCATAATAGGAGCTGCGGGGTGCTGTCTCAGCGCTTATGGAACAGTTTTTCTTTCAGATACCCCCGGACATGGGTGATTTCCTCTCCGGCGATGGACTTTTTCAGATTGCCGATGTGCATGAGGACGAGCACGACCCCCGCCACCACCGCCGCCCAGATTTCGGCGGTGGATCTGCCGAAGCCGTACAGAAGCAGCGGAAGCAGGGCGCTCACCGTCAGAGGAAAGGCCACGGTTCTGTCAAACAGCAGCATCATCGCCAGCCCCGCCGCCAGCAGGATGGGTACATACCGCGCTCCGCAGTAGATCGCCAGACCGCCGAAGGTGGCAAGACCCTTGCCGCCCCGGAAATGATGAAATACCGGGAAGCAATGCCCCACCATGGAGCCGATACAGGCCAGCATTCCGGCGACGCCCAGTTCAGGAAACAGCAACTGCGCCAGCTTGCCCGAGAGGAACGACTTCATCAGGTCGAACACCATGACGAAGATCCCCGCGCGCCAGCCCAGCACCAGCATGGTGTTGGTAGCGCCCAGATTGCCGGTGCCCGCCTTTCGGACGTCGGTCTTGTTCAGCCGGCCCACCAGAGCGGATGGGCTGAGGGAGCCGAACAGATACCCCAAACCGATACTAAGAACTGCCTCCATAAAGACCTCCCTTTCCATCTTTGCTCCACGTTACAGGGGGGACTGCTTGATCTTCGCGTAGCGCCGGGGGTACTGCCTGGGTGTGGGCGCGATCTTCCGCAGAACGATCACCGCGTGGGACGCGCCGTCAATGGGAAATTCCCGCACCGCTTCCAGCTGTAACCCCAGCTTTCGGATAGCACCGCCGCACTCCGCCAGCTCCTGCCGCGCCGCCGCGCCCTTCATTGCCAGCACCGCGCCGCCTACCTTTACATAGGGGGCGGTCAGCTCCAGCAGAATGTTCAGCCGGGCGACTGCCCGGGAGGTAGCGTAGTCGTAGCTCTCCCGACGCTGCGCCACTGCCTCCTCCGCCCGGGCGGTGACGCACTCGGCGGAAATGCCCAGTGTGGGCAGGATTTCCTCCAGCCATTTCATCCGCTTGCCCAGGCTGTCCAGCAGGGTGATGCTGGCCTCCGGGCAGGCAATCGCCAGGGGCACCCCGGGGAATCCCCCGCCGCAGCCCACGTCAATGAGGCGCTTGCCCGGAAGCTCCGCGCAGGACAGCACCGTCAGGCTGTCCAGCAGGTGCAGCTTCGCCACCTGATCCGGCTGGGTGATGGCGGTGAGGTTCATCACCTCGTTCTGCTTCACTACCGCCTCGCCGAAGGCGCAGAGTGTTTCCCGGGCGGCTTCCGGCAGGGACAGCCCCAGCTGCGCAAGCCCCGCGTCCAGCGTCTGTCTCATCATTGCCGTCACCTTGCGTTGACGATGCCGCTCAAATCCACCTGGGTCTCGTCGTAGGGATCGAAGGGGGATTCCTCCACGGTGATGGAGGGCAGCACCACGGTCTGAATGTGCCAGTTTACCAGCAGATCGCAGACCTCGCCGTAGGAGGCGATGCCGCTTTCGTCGCCGCTGACCTTCAGGTAGGTGTCGTTGGCGGCGTCGGCGAGTTTCGTGGCGGAATTGCTCTTCCGGGAGCGGAAGAACTGGTTGTAAGCGTTCATGTCGAATTTCAGGTAGTCGTTGATGCCGTCGCTGACCCGGGCAGCCGCCGCCGCGGCGGACTGGGTATTCACGCTGCTCAGGGCGCTGTAGCAGTAGCGGAAGGCCATGAAGTAGGCGCTGTACTGGAACTGGGGATCTTCATTCACGGAGGCGGCGAGGAATCCGGCAAAATTCGCGTCCCGCTCCGGGGCGATGCACATCCGGTGGGCCATTTCGTGGCACATGGTAAAGGGCAGCGCCACATCGGGAATCTGAGGATTGACGCAGGCCTCGCCGGTCAGGCCGAAGGTGACGCCGGTGATGCCCATGGAGGTATACATATCCGCCCAGCCCAGCTTCTTCACCGGCAGGGTGGAGCCGGCGAAAACGGGGTAGAAATAGTCGTAGGTCAAGGTCTGGAAGCCCGCTCCGGCCTCCTGCGCCAGGGTGTCAAAGTCGGAAAAGGTCACATTTCCGCTGCTGTCCCGGTTCATCTGGAGGGCAAGGGCGTTGGCCTTGTCCCGGTAAAACTCGGTGGCCTCCGTCAGCTCCTCCAGATTATAGCTGCTGACTTCCATGCGCATATCGTCCGCCAGGTCGCCGGCATAGTAGTTCAGACCCCACAGGGCGGTATGGAGCATATAAATACCCGCAAAAACCGCCAGCACCCAGCCAGCCCACTGAATGGGGTTCCATTTGAGGACGATCATCAGCACGATGCTGGCAAGGATGAGCACCCCCAGCACCACAGCCAGCAGCTGCCAGATGGGGAAATCCACGCCGCCCGACCACTGAGCAAGAATGGACTGCAACGTGCGTATGACATAGGGGTAGACCATATCCACCAGCGTTGCGAACCGCTCGCCGAAGTGCATCAGCACCCAGGTGATGGCGCCGAAGATTCCGGCGGTCAGGTAACCGAACCAATATTTCAAAGGAAATACCTCCCTTATAGACATGCTTATAGATTTTTATAGTATAACACATTTGTCGCCGCTTGTCTGCCCCCAATTTTTGAATTTTTTGCGGCGGGGCGGCCAGTGGCCGCAGACAATGCGTGCCCGGGTGGTCTATCATCGTTACGCCATTGGGCACGGCTCGATTCGTTACGGAGTACAAAAGGCTTCCCCTTTGGGGAAGCTGGCAAAAATCTTCGATTTTTGACTGATGAGGGGCGGTACTGCCAAAAAATTTCCGGGCACTTTGGCGAATTCGTACTGCGGCATTCCCTCATCCGTCTCGCCTGACGGCGAGCCACCTTCCCCGAAGGGGAAGGCTTTTGTCCGCCAAATTGCAGTTTGGCGGCGCAGTCGCCTTGCCTCTCCCTATGGGAGAGGTGGCAAAAATCTTCGATTTTTGACGGAGAGGGTACGCTGCACCGATATACCCTCTCAGTCACCTGCGGTGACAGCTCTCCCAAAGGGAGAGCCAAGACAGCGTGTCAAAAAAGTCCCATAACAGCGATGTCATTGCGAACCAGCCCGCAGGCTGGTGTGGCAATCCGTTCTCCAAGTGTAC
>JAQXPK010000023.1 GCA_029100605.1 Bacillota bacterium
GCCGTCCTCGCTGGGGATGATATAAAAGGTGATGGAACCCGAGGCGCCGGGATCGACGCCGGATTGCGTGTTGTTATTAAGATTGCTGTAACTACTGACAGCCCACGAAATGGAGGTCGCGCTGCCGGAGGTCTTGTAGCCGGTGTGGGGTTTATCATACGCTGTAAATTCAACGGTTTCCGTCGGGACGTAGAAACCGTCGGAAAGGCGGTTTTTTGTCTCACCATTCTCGATGTAGGTATCGTAACTGCCGCTGCTTCCCTCCGCCGCCAGTTCAAAGGGACCGGGGGAGGTTCGGACGGACATCTGGGTGGCGTTGACCTCCCGGTTGTTGGCGAACCACGCAAGACCCACCGAGATCATCACGACCAGCGCCAGCAGGATCATTGCGATCCGGTACCAGAATTCCATCCGGTAGGCGGCGATATTGTTGGAGGTCTCCTCCTTTTTTTTGCGAGCCATGGGGTTCACCTGCCTTTCGCCCATCCCCCTGGGGATGGATTATGGATCGTCTTCCTCCTCCATGATCTGCTTTGAGGTGGAAATGATATTTTTGATTTCAAAAAACACCAGCAGTCCCAGAGGAATGAAAATCATGGGAAAATAGATCAGCGGGTTGCCGATCAGACGAATGAGCTTCCCCAGCCAGGGGCTGACGAAGATAACCTTGCCGATCATGTCCTCGGCGGACACCGGGTATTCATCCGACACGGCGTTGGCGTCGCCCTGGGTGGTAAACCGGAGGCTGCCGTCCTGCTCCGACACCGCCGTAACCCGGTGGGTGTTCACCGCCCCCTGCAAATCGGGGTCGGGGGAATAGAAGGAGATCACGTCTCCGGGCTGAATCTGCTCCGGGGGCGTTTCGTGGACGATGAGCAGGGAGTCCACCGGGATGGCAGGCTCCATGCTGGCGGTGAGCACCCGGAGCATGGAATATCCCCCGATGCTGGGCACCTGCCCCGAACGGGTGGTGAGCACCCCCAGCAGGATGACCACAGCCAGCAGGCAGACCAGCACCGAAAAGAGATTCAACAGTTTCGAGACAATTTTCTTGAACATGGTATCGCGCCTTTACTGGTCAGTTTTGCGGTTCTGGGAAGCCTGACGCCGGCGCTCCCGGCGCTCGGCATAGGAGGCGCGGACAAACTCGGTCAGGCTCGCCGCTCCGGCGCGCTCCTCTACCTTGCCCCGCAGGACGCTTTCCTCCCGCGCCTGCCGTTCGGCTTCGGCACGAGCCTGGTGGGCTTTTTCCAGCGCCGCCGCAGACTGCTCCCGCTCCCGCTTCAGGGTGGCTTCGTACTGCTCGGCGTTTTCCCGCAGGGTCTGCTGCAGACGGTCATAGGCCTGCTGCAAGGCGGTCAGCTTGGCGTCGGCCTCCGCCTGGCGGGCATTGCCGTCGTCGATCAGCTTCTGCCGGGCGTCCTCGGCCTGCTGCCGCTCCGCCTGACGCTGCTGCTCCAGCTGCGCTTGACGGAGGGCGGCTGCCTTCTGTTCATTCCGGCGATCCCGCTCCCAGGCGGCCTGGGCGGCGGCGGTCTGCTGCCGTTCGGCCTTATACTCCTGCTCCATCTTCTGGCGCTCGGAGAGGTAGCGCTGGGTGAGCTGCTTCTGTTCCTTCTTATGCTGGGTGTCCAGCTTGGCACGCTCGGCGGCAAACTGCTCGTTGAGGGTCTGGCGCGCCTGAGCGGCCTGCGCCTGCTCCTCCTGCCGGGCGGCGGCAACCGCCTGCTGCCGCGCCTGTTCGGCTTCGGCCTTCTGCTGCTCCAACTGCCGCTCCATGGCCTGCTGCCGGGTCTCCGCCTCCTGGGCTGCCTGACGCTGGGCTTCGGCGGCTTCCGCCTTCTGCTGTTCCAGTTGACGCTCCATGGCCTGCTGCTGCGCCTCCGCCTCCTGCCGGGTCTGCTCCCGGGCGGCGGCTGCTGCCGCAGCGGCGGCTTCCGCCTGCTGCCGCTTCTCCTCGGCCTGGGCAGCGGCGGCCTCGGCCTCTTCCCGCGCCTCGCGTGCCTCGGCGGCGGCGGTTTCCGCGGCGGCCTGGGCAGCGTTAGCCTGGGCTGTCTGCTCCTCGGCTCTGATCCGGGCGGCTTCGGCGGCGGACTGGGCTTCCTCGGCGGCCTGCTTTGCCTGCATCGCCGCCTCGGCCTGATCCTGGGCGTCCAGCATGGCGGTCATGGCCTCGGAGGACTGCCGCTGCGCCTCAAACAGCTGCCCCTGCAGCTCGGCGTTGGTCTGCTCCAGCTCCTCATTTTTGGCCTTTTCCTCCGCCAGCGCGGCCTCGGCGTCCAGCTGCGCCTGGGTAACCTCCTCCACGAAAACCCGGCGGATCTCCACATCGGGCAGATCCCGGTTGTCCACCACCAGCTCCTGAACCTGCTTGATGAACTTGGGCTTCACGGTCTTCCGATGGCGAGCCGGCGCTTCCTCAATTTTTCGGGCGTCGGTCTCCAGCAGGGTCTTGAACACCGTGTAGTTGGCGATGAAGTTGGTGTACATCTGCACCAGGTACTCTTCGTCGAATTCCAGCGTGGAATCCTGGGCTTCGATGGTATAGCCCACTTCGTCGTAGCTCTCCAAAAACTGCCACAGCTTGTAGCAGGTGCGGTAGTTGGGGTCCTTCATAATCAGGTTGGTGCGCTGGATAGGGCTGCGCACCTTGGCGCACCCGGCCATGATCTGGCAAAACGAGCTCTGCCGCAGAGCCATCACCAGACGGCGCACCCGGTCGATGCGCATAAAGACGCTCATGTGGTCGGTGTCGTTTTCCAGGATGTTCTGCCTGTTCTTGATCTTCATGTCGATGCTGTAGGTGATTTGCTCATAGGCATCGTCCACATTGCAGTCCATGTGCAGGTCGTGCTCGGTTTCGTCCCCGGTAGACCAGAAAATGACATCCGTGCGCTTATCGATGAAGGTGACCAGCCGCTGGATCAGGTGGTAGATGAAGCGGTTTTCGTACAGGTCGTAGGTCTCCTCGGTGGAGACGTTGAGAATCCGGGTGGGCTGGATATCCCCGTCCTCACTGCTGGCAATGAACTGGGTGTTCTGGCTTAAGTGGCGGACGCTGTCGGCGGTGATTTTCTTCGCCAGGCCGACGGGCACGACCTCCTCCTTGGTGGTCACAAAGCGGCGGGGATTTTCGATGATGGTGTTGATGGCGTCCAGGCTGTCCTCGATGATGGTCAGCCAGCGCTCGTCCACCGCCTTATGCAGTACCACATTTTTCTGCTGCAGATTGGTTTTCCCCGCCTGAGCCATTTCAAACAGATACTGGAAATAACGGTCGTTTTCCAGGGTCTTGCCCACGCGGTTGACGTATTTCAGATACAGGTCATTGATGGTGTTTGCCATGATGCAGCCCCTTCAAAATGCAATCAATACAAATTCTGGATGCGGGTGAGGTAAGCCTTGCTGTCCGGCATGGCGGTGCGTCCACAGACCTTGTCCATGTAGGCGATCAGGCCCTTGATCTCGTCACGCACAAAGACCACGTTCAGGCTTTCAAACTTCTTCAACACCTTGCGGGCGATGATATAGTCCAGTCCGCCAAGCTCGGTCCCGCCGCAGGCCACGTAGACCGGGATGAAATCGTGCATCTGCTTGATGATACGGTTGCCGAAGGTCAGCTTGAAGCGGGTCATCAGGTATTCGTTGAGCTTGTTCATCTTGTCCAGGGTGGCCTGACTGATGGGATGCTGCTGCTTCGCCTGCTGGAACATCTGCTCCAGGTGAGCGGCGGTCACGATGCTGGGCGGGGTGTCCGCGCATTCAAAGGCATCGGCCCGCTCGTTCAGCTCGATGGGGATGGCACGGTCGTACACCTTATCGGTGATGGTGAAGGTGGAGTCGTCGTTGTTGGCGGTGCCCACAAACCACAATGTGTCGGGCACATGGATTTTGCCGTCGTTCAGCAGCTTGGGATCTCCAGGCCAGGCGGTGGGCACCAGATCCAGCACCCATTCGTCGTGGCTGGGCATTTCCAGCACGGACAGCATCTCAGCAAAATAGTATTCGATACGCGCCAGGTTCATTTCGTCCAGGACGATGAAGCTGGGCTCCTGCCGGTAGTTGGCCTCGTACAGGGCGCGGAGGAACTCGGTTTCGTTAAACCGCTTGGAAAATTCGTTGAAGTAACCCAGCAGCTCGGTGCGATCCCGGTAGGACGGCTGCACCGAAACAATGGTGGATGGATTGTTCAGATAGCGGCTGAAGGAATAGGGAAGGCTGGTTTTACCGGTACCGGAAATGCCTTCCAGAATCAGCAGGCGGCTGGAGGCCATACCGGCGACAAAGCGGCGGATGATTTCCGGCGTATAGTATAGGTGCATCCGGCTGCAGGCGAAGAGGCGGAAATTCTCGGTGAATTCCTCCAGGGTAATCTCGTTGTCGAACTGGGGCGGAACGTAATCCACATATTTCTGATCCACCAGGGCCAGTTTGGGGAAGCGGCTGGTCTGATCCAGCGGGCCGTGCTCAGCCTCCTGCTTGGCCTTGACCATGGCGGTAGCCGCCGCAGCGGCGCTCTTCTCGCTGATCTCCAGGGTGCCGCCTGCCGCCACAGTTCCGGCAGACGCCACAGTTCCGGCAGCGGCAGCTGCGCCGCCTGCCGTGCCCTCCGCCGGCGCGCCTGTGCCCACCACATTTTCCACGGTGGGGATGGTGTCGTCGGTCAGTGCCGAAGCGCCCACGTAGGGAATCCGACCCACGCCGCCCATGGAGTTGACCTTCAGCGCCAGAATCTTGTTCTTTTCGTCCATCAGGTTGAGCACCTGGCGGTTGAGGCGTCCGATCTCCTTGTACAGCACGGTATTGTCGCCCTTATCGGCCTTCAACTGGAAGTGGAGAATCACCTTGCGCACCACCAGCACGATGACCAGCACCGGAATGGCGATGAGGATCAGCGCCAGCAGGATGGACAGAATCCGAACCGGCCAGCTGAAGCCCACAAAATAGGTGCGGAAAATCACAAAGTAATCCACCCATCCGGTGATAAAGACCTGAATAAAGCCCCGGACAAAGTTGTAGACCCACTCCGCGATATTGTAGATGAATTTGGAGATCAGCTCCCAGGCCAGCTTCAAAAATTCACTCATGGTTTTCTCCCTGTTCGGTGTTGTCTGTCTTGTTTGCCTTTTGGAGGACGGCTTCCGCCTCCGCCTTCAGGCGTTTGGCTTCCTCAAGGGCTGCCATTGCCTCAGCCCTGGCCTTTTCGGCGTCCTGCGCCTCCTGGCTGGCTGCTTTGGCCTCCCCGGCTTCCTCCGTCTGTATCGCCTTGCGCAGGTGCAAACTGACCATGATCAGGTTGTACACCTGATAGATGAAGAAAATCAGCATTGGCAGCACGATCACAACCAGGAAGCCCACGCTGCTGGACAGGAAGCTGATAACCTTGCCCAGGCCGGGTACACGACCGACGTACTTGCCCACGATGTCGCCGTCGGAGATGACGTGTTGGTCGGCGATGGCGTTGTTGTCGCCCTTGGTGGTGTAGCTGCGCACGCCGCCGCCCATGTCGGCAATGTCGGCGATGCGGTGGGTGTTGAGGGCGTACTCATTGTTAATGATGGTGTGGAAGGTGATAATGTCGCCCACCTCCAGCTTGCTGGTATCGGTACGGCGGATCAGAATCAGGTCGTCCGCCCGGAAGGTGGGAGCCATGGAATCCGTCTTGACGACCAGAGGCGTATACCCCGCGATGCTGGAGACGCTGGTCTCGTCCCGGGTGGACAGGGTGACCACCGTGTACAGCGCCGCCAGCAGGATAACGGCCCAAAGCAGAACGCTCAGCAGGATACTGCCTGCCTTTTTCAGCATATTCATTGTGATTCCTCCGTAGCTTTATTCCATCAGATTGTGGTTCTCGTCCGCGCCCACAAAGCGCAGCTGGATACTGTATTCCGCGCCGATCAGCTCATCGTCGCAGGCGTTGTCCGTGCCCTCCAGCCAGACCTGTACCTTCACGGGCACGTTGGTGTTGGCAGGCAGAAAGAACATCTGGTTCGCGTCGTTCAGCACCATCCGATCCGCGGAAGGCAGGTCGAAGAGCTTGGCGCCCCCGGGGTTCGCGGCAGCGGCGGCGGAGCCCGGCGTATAAATGATGGTGGTATCCCCCACCGTAAAGGCGATGCGCATAGCCTGAAGCAGCTGGGGCGGATTGCCCGTTACCGAAGTGCCGTCCTGCTTGTCTTTGCTGTTGGCGCTGGTCAGGTGGACGTACATATCCTTGGCGGACATGAAATGCAGGGTAAATTCCAGGTAATCGCCGCCGTTGGGGTCAGCCTCGTCGCCCTCCTCGTAGGTGAAGCGGTCATAATCATCGGTAGTCACAGGCTCCAGAGGGGTCACGGCGGGGTCGAATCCCCGATCCCGCTGGACACGATCGGCAATCTGCCTGAATTTCAGGGTGGTGACGTAATCCTCCAGCACCGGATGGGGATCCAGATCGAAGCGAAGATTCGCGCCGGTGGTAACGTCCAGGTTCATGCTGCGCACGCGGGCATAGTCGGCGATGCTCAGCCAGGCCGTGGTAGCCGCCGTCACGCAGCCCACAGCCAGGAGCAGAAGCAGCAGCGCGATGGCAAGCTCCCGGGCGGAGCGTCCCGGTGGGGCGCGGTGTTCTTTCATCCTGCCTCACCTCCGCTGTCCAGCACGCCGAAGAACCCAAGATAAAGCTCACATTCTTCGGTGGATATGGTCTCGTTGCAGTCGGGGTCGCAGCCCTCCAGATAGAAGTAAACGTCCAGCTGGTAGACGGTGTTCAGCGTCATCCGCAGCACAGGAGTTTCGGGCAGGCGGTCGGCGTTGGGCTGGAGCGTACAGGTCTCCAGGCTCACCGCCGGGTCGGCTGTGGCGGTGCCGGTGCTGTCCAGCACCATGCCTTCGGAAGCGCCGGCGGTATTCATCTCGGATCTATGGGAATTCCTGGCGTCGCTCAGCTTGAAGATCACCGGCTGGTTCCCGCCCTGTTCTGAGGAAAGCCCCAGCCGCGCGGCGGTGAGCAGATCGCCCTGCGCCGTAGTCAGCGGGCCGGTGTCTGAGCTGGCATCCAGGTAGACCAGCATCTGCGCGCCGTCCCAGCCGCCGCCCTCGGCAACCGCCTGCAGATACACCCGACCGTGGTAGTAATACGCTTCGTCCGTGACCCGGGCGAACTTTTTGGCAATTTCCCCTTCGGTGGCGGGGCAGTAATAGAAGGTCTTGAGATCGGCGGTGGAGACGGGCATCAGCTTCTCGGGCTTGGTGGCGTTGACCTGGACGATCTCGCAGGTTTCGGCAAAGGGGCCGTTTTCGCTGGTGCTGACCAGCAGCTTCAGATCCCCGGTGCCGGTGCGGGCCTCGGCTCGGCTGGTATTGACCTTTCGGTTGGAGGAGAACCAGGCGAAGGTAGCGCCGCACAGGGTCACGGTCATGAGCGCCATTGTGACCGCCGTCAGCAGCAGCTGGCGGCGCAGACGCGTTTGCTCCATAGCGGCACCCTCCTTTCAAAAGGTCATTTATTCATCCTGCTGTTCCCCTGCCACGCCGGCAAAGGCCAGCTGCAGGCTCAGGTCGCGGGTTTGGACGGAATTAAAGCAGTTGGGGTCACAGCCCTCCAGATACAGCCAGAATTCCACGCTGGCGACCTCGTCGGCCTCCAGGGCGCACAGCCGCTGCTGTCCGGCCCGGGGCTTCGTGTCCGTCTCGCCATCGGCCTGCGCCAGATAGGCGCTGATGTTCTCAGCGGGATCGGCGACGTAGACAGGAGCGCCCGCGGCATTGGCTGAGGAGACAACCACATTGTCCTCCGACACCGTTGCGCGCGTCTCGGCTCCGGCGCCGCCCAGGTCATCCAAGCGGAAAAACCGGGTCTTTTCACCGTCCGTCCGGCTTTGGATGCGCAGCGCCAGCCGCAGGGAGGACAGCACCTGACCGTCCGTGCCGAAATTCAGCTGGGGGGCGAAAAAGTAGACATCGCAGCTCCGGTTTTTGCTTTGCAGATAGACGGTGCCATGGAGCATACACTTTTCGGCGGTATCCGTCACGTCCCGGTAGCTCAGGGTGATGCCCTGCCGGTTCTGAGCCGCGGCGGCGTAAAACTTTTTCAGATCGGCAGTGGAAAGGGGCTGCAGCTCCTGGGTGTTGTTGACCAGCGGGAGCTGGCACTCCTTGTCAAAGGGGCCAGTCGCGCTGTCCGAGATCAGCAGGCTGACATCCCCGTCGCCCACCGAACCGGCCATCGGTTCGACCCGGGTGGAATTGTTGAAGGTAAACCACGCGAAGGTGGCGCTGCCGAGAGCCAGCAGGGACAGCAGCAGAAGAAACAGGGAGATTGGCAGCAGATGGGACTTTTTTCGCGCTTCTCGTTTCACTGCGTACCCTCCTCCTCCGACGAGACGCCGGCAAAGATGATGGACAGGTTGTGCAGGGTCATGCTGCAAAGCTCGTTGGTGCAGTCCGGGTCGCAGCCCTCCAGCCACAGGTACACGTCCATCCGGGTGGCTTCCCCGTAGTCGCTGCCCAGGCCGGTGAGGGTGCACAGCTTGGTGCTCTTCTCCGTGGCGGAGGCGGCGGAGGTGTCCGGATCGTACAGGCAGTAATTTTCCGTGTTCAAAGGCGTAAAGGCCACGGTCTGACCCGGGTTGGTCGGATCCATGACGAAGCTGCCGGGCTGATCCTGCCCCGGCGCGGTGTTGTTGAGGGGATTGTCGATGTGGTCGTCCTCATTCAAGGAGAAGATGTACTGGGCAATCACCTGCTCGTCGCTGCCGGAGGCGTAAACCGCGAAGCCGATGCGCATGGCGCTGGACATCAGTCTGTCCTGTTCGGTTTTGGTACTGGCAGTGCCGTCTGCGCTGGGTTGACCGTAGTCCATGTTGGCGATATAAACATCCGCCGATGGGGCGTTGGTTCGCAGATACAGCGCGGTTTTGTAATAGTCCTGCTCTTCCGGACTGCTGAAGCCGAAGGCGTTGGCCCACAGGGCGTCCAGCCCCGTGCCGGTGCCGAGAGGCTCAAAATTGGTGGCCTTCTGGAAGCCCTTGCGGACATCGTTGGTGGAAACCGGCGTCAGAATGCCAACGAAGGATTCATCCTGACCGGCGGGGGACAGGGTGGTGGCGCTTTCGTACCGGCCCTCCCGCTGGTTGGAGATTTGCAGATTGATGGAGGTGCCCGCCGCCAGCTTGACCTTGGTGGTGTGGGCGCTGGTGTTGTAGATATACCACGCGAAGGTGGCTGCCACGGTGGCGGTAAGGGCGATCAAAAGGCCCAGCACCGCCAGGCGGAATCGGCGGCGCAGCCGCCGCACCGGTTCCTGATGATTTTGCATAGCTGACCGCCTCCTCTGCCTGATCGCTCATTTTGGAAATGGTCGGTGTACCGTTGTTTTCTGCAGCCGGTTCTGGCAAAAAAGACAGGAAAACCCATAAAATGGCATAATACACCCGATTATGATTATAGCCCGTCTGCGCGGTCTTGTCAAGAAGCAGTCCTCCTCCGGGGAGCGTTATCCTGTAACGTTTTTGTGACCATCGACCTGGGGGAAGCCCGGCTGGCCTCTCCGTCGCCCGGGACTGTGAATTACGCTGCATCCATCCCGTGCAAGCGCGTGACAGTCGGTTGATTTGACGGAAACGACGCAATGGTATATAAATATTTTGGAAATTCAGTTGACAAATGTATGTGCTAAAATGATGTGAACCAAAAAAAGATGAGAAGTCATCCTCGATGTGGTATAGTGAATTCACCACAAACCACCAAACCGCAAAAGGAGACTTCTCATGAACAGGATAACACAAGAAGCCCGCAGCCGTCA
>JAQXPK010000024.1 GCA_029100605.1 Bacillota bacterium
CAATAGGAGCTGCGGGCTTTGGCGGATCTTTTGACCCAACCGTGCAGTATGAAAAATGGGATATACATCCAGTATTCCCGCATTTTCCATACTTTCGCTTGTGTCAAAATCTCTCGCCGAATCTCCTTGCCCTATTATGCGGTATTGCCTTAACTTTGCTACCCCCGCTATCTCTATTGTCTCAGGCCACTCTCCTCGTCGATATAACCCGACACACATCCGTCTGTATGCATAGCTGTACTTCATGAAAATACCCCCAATACTGGATGTCCCGTATTGGGGGTACATATCATGCGCGGGCTGGCCGATTTTTGCGCACTCTTTTACAGTGCCAGCGCCTCCCGCCAGATGCGCAGGTAGGACTTTGCCTGGGACTGGCTTTCGCCCTCCGCCGCCATCCGCAGCAGCGGCTCTGTGCCGGAAAAGCGGCAGACGACCCAGCTCCCGTCGGTAAAGTAGACCTTACAGCCGTCAGCGCGGCTGATTTTCTCCACCGGCTTTCCAAAGTCCGGTACCTCCTCCCGAACGAAGAGGGTTTCCTGCAGCTCCGCCTTCCGGGCGGGGGTCATGGCGAAGGCAGCGTCCTCATAGTAGAGCTTTCCGTACTTGTCCGTAATCTCCTGATACAGCTGAGAGACGGACTTGCCGGTGACCGCCAGCATCTCCACCAGCAGCGTCGCGGCGTAGATGCCGTCCTTCCCCGCGATATGTCCCCGAACCGCCAGGCCGCCGGAGGATTCCCCGCCGATGATGGCGTCGGTTTCCGCCATCTTGGCGGAAATGTACTTAAAGCCCACCGGCACCTCGTAGCATTCCTGCCCCATGTCCTTCGCCACCCGATCCAGCAGATGGGTGGTGGAGTTGTTGCGCACGCAGGGGCCGGACCAGCCCCGGTATTTCAGCAGGTAATAGTAGAGCAGCACCAACAGGGTGTTGGCATGGAGGAACGCGCCTTTTTCGTCGATGACCCCCAGGCGGTCGGCGTCGCCGTCAGTGGCAATACCCAGGTTGCAGCCGTTATCCACCACGTAGTCGCTCAGCAGCTTTAGGGTGTCGGCGCTGGGGGCGGGCATTTTGCCGCCGAAAAGGGTGTCGTGCTGCTCATGGATCACGTCAACGTCACAGCGGCAGGTCAGCAGGATGGTGCGAAGGCTGCTCTGGCTGACGCCGTACATGGGGTCGATGGCAATGCGCAGGCGGGCGCGCTTGATCTTTTTCGTGTCCACCACCTGCAGAATGCTGTCGATGTACTCGTTGAAGGGATAGCCCTCCCGGATGAGTCCCATGTCCATGGCTTCGTCGTAGTCGATGGACTTGACCTCCTCCGGCTTCAGCTGGGCGATCTGCGCCTCGATCTTCCCGGTGACCACCTGATCCGCGTCCCTGCCGCCGGCGGTGAACACCTTGATGCCGTTGTAAATGGCAGGGTTGTGGCTGGCGGTGACCGCCAGGCCATAGGGAATCTGCATCTGCTTGACAGTGAACATGATCAGCGGCGTGGGCGCGGAACGAGCCACGACAAAGACGTGGAAGCCATACCCCGCCAGCACCTCCGATGCCCAGTGGGCGGATTCCTTGGACAGAAAGCGCCGGTCGTAGCCCACGCAGATCTCCTTGCCCTCGTGACCCTCCAGCAGCATCAGCTTACATAGCCCCGCTACCACCAGGCGGATATTTTCCTTGGTGAATTCGTCGGCAATGATTGCCCGCCATCCACCGGTTCCAAAGTGAATCATGGGTTCTTCTCTCCTCTCCCGGCCTTGCGCCGGATAAAATGTCATGGATTGCAGCTCCCCCATGGCGGGACTGTCCCTTGCGCCGGCAGAAACACGGGCGCGTCTTACGGCGCACTCCCGGTGTCCGCTGTCAAAGGATCCTCGCACCGGGCTTTGACATTTCCGCTCCGGTGTTATAGGATAGTACTACAGTCCGGGAAAGGGGAATGTGTATGAAATACCATATCATCGGCTACGTCCGAAACGATTCGCTGGCGGGGATGACCCGGGAGGACGCTCTGCGCCTGACCCATGTGAATCTGGCCTTCGGGCTGATTCGGGACGGCGTTTTGGATTTGTCTCAGCTTTCGTTTCTGCATCTGCTGCCGAAACTGCGGCTGTGGAACCCGTCGCTGAAGATCGTCCTATCCGTGGGCGGCTGGGGCGCCGGCGGCTTTTCTCAAATGGCAATGACTGACGACGGACGATACCGTTTTGCCCGCTCCTGCCTGGACGCTGTAGAGGCTCATGGTCTGGACGGCATCGACATCGATTGGGAGTACCCTTGCAGCGACGCGGCGGGGATCGACGCCGATCCCCGGGACAGGGAGAACTTTACCGCCCTTCTGCGGACGCTCCGGGCGGTTCTGGGAAACCGGCGCATTCTCTCCGTCGCCGTGGGCGCGGACGCTTCCTGCCTGGCGGGGATCGAAATGGGCAAGGTTGCCCGGATTGTGGACTATGTGCAGCTCATGACCTACGATATGCTCCAAGGCACCCGCGCCGGACACCACGCCGCCCTTGGGGCGGCCAAAGGCGACACCTCCGGCCTGAACACCCGGGATACCGTGGAACGCTGCCACGCCGCCGGGGCGCCCTATGGGAAAATGATCATCGGCGCTGCCCTTTACGGGCGGCACTTCGCGGTGACCAGCGGCAAAAATCACGGCCTGCTCCAAAGCTCCGGCGGCGGTCTACCCGGCCCTGTCTATGGAGAAATCACGGAAGGCTACCTCCGGGAAAACGGCTTTTCGGTTTATTGGGATGCCGACGCGGAGGCAAACTACCTGTGGAACGGGAAAACCCTGGTCAGCTATGAATCCCCCGAGGCAATCCGGCGCAAGTGCGAATATGTAAAAAAGCAGCGTCTTTTGGGTATCATGTACTGGGAGCACGGAAACGACCCCTCCCGACAGCTGCTGGGCGTCATGGCCCGGACGCTGGCGGAGGCGGAGTGAGATACTTTTATAATACCACATTTCGGGAAACCCTGCAACCAGTTTTGTCGTCGGATTGTCCCAAATCCGGGGAAAATCCTTTTTGTAGGATGAACAAATCGGCGGAGCAAAAGCGCCGTCCTTTTTCCATCCCCCACAGTTGACAAAGCACCGCCCACCCATGTATAATGGGCGTATATTGGCTCAGCATGCGCGTATTCCGCATTTTCAATTTTCAAGGAGGATACTATGACATCCCAGGAGAAAAAGCAGCTGCAAATCACTGCCTGCAAAGTGCGCATGGGCATCATCGAAAGCACCCACGCCGCCAAATGCGGACACCCGGGCGGAAGCCTGTCCGCCGCGGATCTGTTTACCTATCTGTATTTCAAGGAACTGCGGATAGACCCCAAAAATCCCCGGTGGGACGACCGGGATCGGTTCGTCCTGAGCAAGGGTCACACCGCGCCGGGACTGTATTCCGCTCTGGCGCTCCGGGGCTTTTTCCCGGTGGAGGATCTGCTGACGTTGCGCAAGGTGGGGAGCTACCTGCAGGGGCATCCCAATATGAACAGCGTCCCCGGCGTGGATATGTCCACGGGCAGTCTGGGTCAGGGCATCTCCTGTGCCTGCGGCATGGCGCTGGCCGCCCGGCTGAAAAAGCAGGATGTCCGGGTCTACGCCCTGCTGGGCGACGGTGAGATTCAGGAGGGTCAGGTGTGGGAGGCCTGTATGTTCGCATCCCACTACAAGCTGGACAATCTGTGCATCTTCATCGACAACAACGGCCTGCAGATCGACGGCGACATCGCCAAGGTCATGAGCCCCTACCCCATCGACGAAAAGCTGGCGGCCTTCGGTTTCCATGTGGAAACCATCGACGGTCATGATTTTGACGCCATTGAGGCCGCCGTCAACACCGCCAAAACCGTCAAGGGCCGTCCCAGCGCCATTGTGATGAAGACCATCAAGGGCAAGGGCGTATCCTTCATGGAAAACCAGGCCGGATGGCACGGCGTCGCGCCCAACGACGAGCAGTATGCCCAGGCCATGGCGGAGCTGAAGCAGACACTGGGCGAACTGGAGGGTATGTAAGATGGCAGACGTGAAAAAAATGGCCACCCGTGAGGGCTACGGCAGGGGACTGGTTGCCCTGGGCGCGGAGCACGGGGACGTTGTGGTGCTGGATGCCGATCTGGCAGGCTCCACCAAAACCGGTATGTTCGCCAAGGCGTATCCCGGCCGTCATTTCAACTGCGGCATCGCCGAGGCGGATATGATGTGCGTGGCGGCGGGACTGGCTGCCAGCGGCCTGACCCCCTTCGCCTCCTCCTTTGCCATGTTTGCCTCCGGGCGAGCCTATGAGCAGATTCGCAACTCCATCGGCTATCCCCACCTGAATGTCAAGATCGGCGCGTCCCACGGCGGTATGTCCGTGGGCGAGGACGGCGCCAGCCACCAATGCTGTGAGGATTTCGCTCTCATGCGCTCCATCCCCGGCATGGTGGTCATCTGCCCCGCCGACGCCGTGGAAGCGGAAGCGGCAACCAAGGCCGTCTACGAATATCAGGGCCCTGTGTATCTGCGCATGGGTCGTCTGGCAGTGCCCGTGTTCCACGAGGAGGGCTTTATCTTCCGGATCGGCAAGGGTGAGATTCTCCGGGAGGGTACCGACATCGCCATCATTGCCAACGGCCTGATGGTCTACGAGGCCATGAAGGCCGGCGAGCAGCTGGAGGCCATGGGCATCCACGCCCGGATCGTCAATATGTCCACCATCAAGCCCCTGGACGAGGAACTGGTGCTGAAGTGCGCCCAGGAATGCGGCAGGATCATCACCTGCGAGGAGCACAGCGTCATCGGCGGTCTGGGCGAAGCGGTGTGCAGCTACCTGTCCGAAACCTACCCTACCCCGGTCAGGCGCATCGGCGTAGACGATCAGTTTGGCTTCTCCGGCCCCGCTGCCGAGGTGCTGAAAGCCTTCGGTCTGAGTGCGGAGCACATCGTGGAAGTGACAAAGGATTTCCTGAAGTAAAAGACAACACCCGGTACGGAAAGCAAAACCGTACCGGGTGATTTTGTGCAGAAATGATGCTTATTCCGCCTCTTCGTCCTTGGGCGCTTCCACGCCCGGGGCGGGGAGGGCGTTTTTGTCTGCGTTGACGTAGGCCATCAGCTCGTCGCCGGTGATGGTCTCCTTCACCAGCAGGAATTCGGAAATCTCATCCAACAGTCCCCGGTGCTCTGTGAGAATCCGCTTGGCGTCGGTATAGGCCTGCTGCAAGATCTGCATAACCTCCTTGTCCACCTCGGCGGCGGTCTCCTGGGAGCAGTCCATGTAGGCCTGCCCGTCCAGGTACTGATTTTCCACACTGGCGGTGGACATGAGGCCGAACTTTTCGCTCATGCCGTACTGGGTGACCATGTTCCGCGCCAGGGAGGTCGCCCGCTGGATGTCGTTGGCGGCGCCGGTGGTCTGCACACCGAACACCACCTGCTCTGCGGCTCTGCCGCCAACCAGTGTCCGCAGCTCCGTGCGCAGCTCTTCGGCGGTGGACAGGAACTTCTCCTCCTCGGGCATCTGCATGGTGTAGCCCAGCGCGCCGGAGGTGTGGGGAACAATGGTAATCTTGGACACAGGCTGGGCGTGCTTTTCCAGCGCCGCGATCAGGGCGTGACCCACCTCATGGTAGGCAACCAGCCGTTTCTCCATGTCGGTGAGCACGGTGTTTTTCTTCTCTGTGCCGGCGATGACCGTCTCGAAGGACACCAGCAGATCCTCCTGATTCACCGCCTGACGACCCATGCGGACAGCCCGCAGAGCGGCCTCGTTCACCAGGTTCGCCAGATCCGCGCCCACCGCGCCGGCGGTTGCCTGGGCGATCTTCCGCAGATCCACGTCATCGCTGAGCTTGATCTTCCGGGTGTGCACCTTCAGGGTGTCCAGACGACCCTGGAGATTGGGACGATCCACGATGATCCGGCGGTCAAACCGGCCGGGGCGGAGCAGCGCCTTGTCCAGAATTTCGGGTCGGTTGGTAGCGGCGAGACACACAATGCCCTTGGAGGGCTCGAAGCCGTCGATCTCGCTGAGCAGCTGGTTCAATGTCTGCTCCTGCTCGGAGTTGTTGCCGTAGCGGTTGTCCCGGGAGCGACCCACGGCGTCGATTTCATCGATGAAAATGATGCAGGGCGCGACCTTCGCCGCCTGCTGGAACAGATCCCGGACGCGGCTGGCACCCATGCCCACGAACATCTCCACGAAATCCGAACCGGAGATGGAGAAGAAGGGCACGTTGGCCTCCCCCGCCACGGCCTTGGCAAGCAGCGTCTTGCCGGTACCGGGGGAGCCCACCAGCAGCGCGCCCTTGGGCAGCTTCGCGCCGATGGCGGTGTACTTCTGGGGATTGTGGAGAAAATCGATGATCTCCTGCAGGGATTCCTTGGCCTCGTCCTGACCGGCAACATCCTTGAAGGTGACGCCGGTCTGCTTTTCCATGTAGACCTTGGCCTTGGACTTACCCATGCCGCCCATCATGCCGTCGCCGCCCATCCGCTTGGTGAGCAGATTCATCACCAAGAACAGTCCGCCAATCATCAGAGCGTAGGACAAAATCATCATGATAACGGAGTTGTCCTCTACGATTTCGTTTTTCACCGTCACGCCCGCGGCATGAAGCTCCTGCTCCAGCGCCAGCATATCGCCGCCGCTGGGCAGGCCGGTGTAACAGGCCTTCTGGGCGGACGCCGGCTTGGCGGCTTCTTCCTTGGTCATGTAGATGATCCGGTCATACTGCATCTCCACCTCGGTGAGCTGCCCCGCCTCCTTGGCCTCGAGAAAATCCGAGAAGCTGGTTTCGGTGTACTGGCTCTTGGAGATGCTACCATAAATCCAGTTGATGAGAAGCACAATTGCCAGGGTGATCAGCAGTGCCGTGCCGATGCTGCCCTTGGGGCGGTTGCCCTCCGGCTTTTTCCCATTGTTATTTTGATTGTTGTTGGGGGTATCGTTGCGATTGAGATCCATGTCTCTCGCCTCCTGACGCCTTGCGTTTTGGGCTATCATATCACATTTTCCCGCAGTAGGCAACGAAGGATTCCGGGTTGGGCAGTAAATTTTCTGTGAATTTCCGGCAAAATGAGACATTTGATTCCCCAGAGCGGAAAAATAAGAGTTGTGAAACCGGGAAAAATCTGATATAATGATACGGTCTATCAATATGCTGCGGCATAATTCCAGAAAGGAATCTGCGTATATGAATGAAAAACGCCGTCCCCAGGCTCCAACCCCCGCTTTCCGCCGCGCGGAAGCCGCGCCGGAGGAAACAGAGGGTCAGATTGAGGGCCGCAACGCCCTCCAGGAAGCTCTGAAAAGCGGGCGCACCATTGATAAGGTCTTTATCGCCGAGGGCGATACCGACCGGGGGCTGCAGCGTCTTGCCGCCCAGGCGAAGGAAGCCGGAGCCGTGGTGGTTCCCGTCGACCGGCGGAAGCTGGACGCCATGTCCTTCACCCATGCCCACCAGGGCGTCATCGCCCAGGCTGCCGCCCACGTCTACTATACCATTGACGACATTCTGGAGGAGGCAGCAAGCCGAGGGGAGACGCCCCTGATTGTCCTCTGTGACGAGCTGTCCGACCCCCACAATCTGGGGGCGATTCTCCGCAGCGCCGAGTGCGCCGGCGCCCACGGCGTTGTCATTCCCAAGCGCCGCAGCGTGGGCCTGACCGCCACCGTGTCCAAGGCCTCCGCCGGGGCGGTGGAATATATGAAGGTCGCCCGGGTAACCAATATGAACGCCGCCATCGCCGAGCTGAAGGGCAAGGGCGTGTGGGTTTTCGGCACTGCCGCGGAAGGCTCCATCCCCATGTACCAGGCCGACCTCACCGTTCCCGCCGCTATCGTCATCGGCAACGAGGGCGATGGCTTGAGCCAGCTGGTGCGGAAAAACTGTGATGTCATGGTCAGTATCCCCATGAAGGGGCGCATCAGTTCCCTGAACGCCTCCGCCGCCGCGTCGATTCTGCTGTACGAGGCGGTGCGGCAGAGACTTGGATGAGAAGCGAATTTCACCAGGAGGAAATCCATATGGACAATACCAATGAGCCCCAGGAATTTGACCTGGACGACATTTTGAAGGAGTTTGGCGACCACCCCGAAGAGAATCCGGAAGAACCCGGGGAAACCGACGGGGAACTGGAAGCGCTTCTGGCTGAGGTGACCACCACCGTGGAGCCGAGTGACGCCGAACAATTGGCGGAAGCGCCGACCGGAGAGCCAGAAGAGGTCTCCTTCGCCGAAGCAGCCGCCCTTTCCTTTGAGACGGAGGCATCAGCCCTCGACGGGGAGGAGACCGCCGCCGATGGGGAAGCGAGCCCCCCGGTCACCGACGACGATACCCTCCGCTTTGATCCCTCCGAGGAGCTGGCGGCGGAGACGGAAGCGGCTCCGGCAGAGGAAAGGCCCATCGATGAGCTGATTGCGGAAGCCATTGCCGCCGAGAGCGGCGAAAAAGCTAAGCCGGAGAGCGCGTCCCCCATCGAGTTCAACCCCCGCCAACGTCTGCGGGAATTAAAAAAGAAGCTGGTCTCCGGCCCCGAAAAGCGGTACTATGCGCTGGCAGAGGTGGGTCTGGGAAAGCTGCAAATCGCCATTTTGATCAATGTTATCATCGTGCTGTTGTGCGCCGGTGTGACCGCGCTGTTCGTACTGGGCATGGTGCCGGAAAGCCGGCTGCGGCTGGTGATTTTCAGCCAGGTGCTGGCGATGCTGATTTCCGGACTGCTGGGCAGCCAGCAAATGCTGGATGGCCTGGGCGATCTGACCAAGGGACGCTTCACCGCCAATACCCTTCTGACCGTCACCTTCGCCGCCTGCTGCGTAGACAGCGTGTTCTGCCTGATGGATCTGCGGGTGCCCTGCTGTGCCGCCTTCTGCCTGGAAATGACCATGGCGCTGCTGAGCCGCTATCAGCGGCGCTCCACGGAAATGGGGCAGATGGATACCCTGCGCAAGGCCGTCCACCTCACCGGTCTGACCAAGGTGCCCGGCTACTATGAAGGAAACACCGGCCTTCTGCGCACCGAGGGCGAGGTGGAGGACTTTATGGACACCTACCAGACGCCCTCCGCTCCGGAGAAACTGCAAAGCGTTTACGCCTTTGTGTGCCTTCTTGCCTGCATCGCCATCGCCGTCTTTACGGGGTTGCGCGGCGGTCTGCACCTGGGCGTGCAGATCTTTGCCACCAGTCTTCTGGTAGCCATGCCCGCCAGCTTCTTTATCTCCATCTCCCGTCCCATGGCGATTCTGGAAAAACGGCTGCATATGGTGGGAACCGTTCTGTGCGGCTGGCAGGGCGTAAAGGGTCTGTGCGGAAAAACCGCCTTTCCCCTGCGGGACGAGGATCTGTTCCCCCTGGGCAGCACAAAACTCAACGGCGTAAAATTCTATGGCAAGCGCGACCCGGACGAGGTGGTCTGCGATACCGCCTCCCTGATCATCGCCGCCGGAGGCGGTCTCGTGCCGGTGTTCCAGCAGCTGCTGAGAAGCCGGAACTGTGCCCAGCAGCCCGTGAAGAACTTCCAGAACTACGGCACCGGCGGCATCGGCGGCGAGGTCTGTGACGAGCCGGTGCTGCTTGGTAGCCTGAGCTTTCTGCAGGATATGGGCGTGGTTATCCCCGAGGGAACCATGGTCAACCAGGCGGTGTACGCCGCCATCGACGGTCAGCTCAGCGCGGTGTTCGCCATTTCCTACGCCAGAATGCGCTCGGCCTCGGCGGGTCTCGTTACCCTCTGCGGTCACAAGAAGATCACCCCTGTGGTTCTATGCGGCGATTTCATGCTCACGGAGAGCTTCATCCGTTCCAAATTCGGCATCAAAACCCGCCGGATTGTATTCCCCACCCGGGAGGAGCGGACAGCGCTTCAGGCCTGCCAGCCCGATTCGGAAACCCCCGTTCTTGCCATCACCACCCGGGAGGATCTGGTGAGCGCGGCCTATGCCGTGGGCGGTGCCCAGAGTCTGCGCACCGCGACCCGCCTGGGCGTCACCATCCACCTGATCGGCGGCATTTTGGGAATGCTGATCATGCTGGTTCTGGGCTACCTGGGTGCCACGGAACTGCTCACCCCCACCAATGTGCTGCTCTACCAGCTGGTATGGCTGATTCCCGGCTTCCTCGTCACCGAGTGGACGAGAGCCGTCTAACCTTCCTCTCCCACAAACCGTCGGCGGGCATCCTGTCCGCCGACGGTATTTTGTTCCCCGGGTGCCCCGGAAAAGGTGTTGACGAACGGGCGGTAGCGATTTATACTACGGATAGAAATGCAATGGCAGTACCGCATAATGAGGCAAGGAGAACCGGCGAGAGATTTTGACACAAGCGAAAGTATGAAAAACGGGGGAATACGGTATGGTTTTTCCATTTTTCATACCGTGCGATTGGGGCAAAAGATCCGCCGAAGCCCGCGGTTCTCATTATGCGGTGCTGCCCTATAAATCACGTCATAAAAGGAGGATCTCAATGGAAACAAGTATGGTTCAGCAGGTCATGACGGCCCCCGGCGAAATCACCTTCCGCCGGATCCCGGTTCCGGTGCCCGCCCCCGGACAGGTGCTGGTGCGGATTCGGATGATCGGCATCTGCGGCAGCGACATCCACGTGTACCACGGCAAGCATCCCTTCACCTCCTACCCCGTAACCCAAGGGCACGAGGTCTCCGGCGAAATCGCCGCCCTGGGCGAAGGTGTAACAGGGCTGACGGTGGGTCAAAAGGTGACCATCGAGCCGCAGGTTGTCTGCGGTCACTGCTATCCCTGCACCCATGGGAAGTACAACCTCTGCGAGGAGCTGAAGGTCATGGGCTTTCAGACCACCGGCACCGCCTCCACCTATTTCGCGGTGGACGCCGCCAAGATCACCCCGCTGCCCCAGGATATGCCCTTTGAAGAGGGTGCCATGATCGAGCCCCTTTCCGTAGCCGTTCACGCCGTCCGCCGAGCCGGGGATGTGACCGGCAAGAAAATCGTGGTGATCGGCGCAGGCCCCATTGGCAACCTGGTGTCTCAGGTTGCGAAGGGCATGGGCGCGGCTCAGGTCATGGTGACGGATGTATCCGATTATCGTCTGGAACTGGCAAAGAAATGCGGTGCGGATTTTGCCGTGAATACCCGTGACCACGAGTTCGGAGCCGCCATGGTAGAGCACTTCGGCCCGGACAAGGCGGACATTATCTACGACTGCGCAGGCAACGACGTGACCATGAACCAGGCCATCCGGTGTGCCCGGAAGGGCAGCACCATCATTTTGGTGGCGGTGTTCGCCGGCATGGCGTCGGTGGATCTGGCGGTGCTGAACGACCACGAGCTGGATCTGAACACCACCATGATGTACCGGCACGAGGACTATGTCAAGGCCATCGAAATGGTGGAGGCAGGGAAAATCCACCTGCGGCCTCTGATGAGCAAGACCTTCCCCTTCAGCCAGTACAAGCAGGCCTACGAGTACATCGATGAAAATCGGGAGACCTCCATGAAAATCCTGATCGACGTGCAGGATCAGGCCGGTCTGTCGTGGTGACCCACTTCCCTTGAAGCAGCAGCCCGTCCCCGGCGGCTTTCGCCCGGGGGCGGGTTTCTTGTACACCCTGCTGCAATTTCGGGCGAGAATTTATATGTTTTACACAGAAATACAAGCGTCTATCCAACCATGTACACAATTTTGCAATGTGACGAAAATAAGCATTGCATTTGCGCTTCCTTTCGTGTATAATGTCACTATTCGGGTGTCCGCGCCCCTCATGGGCGGGAGACCCTTCCCGAAAGGAGTATTGACCACCATGTACACTGTTAATTCCATTCGCAACATCTGTCTGCTGGGTCACAGCGGCAGCGGCAAGACCGCGCTGGCTGAGAGCCTGCTTTACATGACCGGCGCCATCGACCGCATCGGCAAGAACGCCGACGGCAATACCGTCTGCGACTACGATCCCGAGGAGATTCGCCGCCATATTTCCATCTCCACCTCCGTTGTACCCCTGGAGTACCACAATGTGAAGATTAATCTGCTGGATACCCCCGGTGCCTTCGACTTCTCCGGCGCTGTGATGGAGGCGTTGCGCGCCGCCGACGCCGCGATTCTGGTGTGCTCGGCCAAGGACGGCATCACCGTGGGCTTTGAAAAAGCCTGGAAATACTGCGAAGAGCGCAATATGCCCCGCTTTATCTACATCTCCAAGGTGGATGAGGACAATTCCGACTACAACGCCACCTTCAACGCCCTGCGGGAGAAGTACGGCAACAAGATCGCCCCTGTGGTCGTCCCCATCTGGGACGGCAGCCGCAAGGTTACCGGCATCATCGACGTGCTGAATAAGCGCGCCTATGAGATGAAGAATTTGAAGCGGGTGGAGATTGACGTTCCCGAGGATAAGCTCTCCGTCATTGAGGAGTTCAACGACGCCCTGAAGGAGGCCGTTGCCGAGACTGACGAGGCGCTGATGGATCGCTTCTTCGAGGGCGACGACTTCACCTACCGGGAAATGATCACCGGTCTGCACCAGGGTGTGAAGGAGCTGAGCCTGTTCCCTGTGCTCTGCGGCTCCGGCGTTACCTGCCTCGGCAGCCTGATGCTGATGGATCACATCATCGATCTGCTGCCCAACCCCGTCCAGGGCAACTACCACAAAGCCACCACCGCCGACGGCAAGACCGAGGAATTCGTGGTGTCTCCCGGCGGCGTGCCCTCCGCCTTCGTGTGGAAGACTGTCTCCGACCAGTACGGAAAATACTCCTACATCAAGGTACTCTCCGGTGAGATCACCCCCGACACCACCCTGGTCAACGCCCGCACCGGCGACACCGAGAAGCTGGGTCGTCTGTACAGTATGTGCGGCAAGAAGGCTACCGAGGTCAAGGCTCTGGGCTGTGGCGACATCGGCGCCATCGGCAAGATGGATAAGGTCAAGACCGGCGACACCCTGTGCGATCCCAGAAAGGTCGTCTCCCTGAAGCAGATTCCCTATCCGAAGGCCTGCTACTCCATGGCGATTGCCCCCAAGGTCAAGGGTCAGGAGGACAAGGTGGGCGCGGGTCTGAACCGGCTGAACGAGGAAGACCCCTCCTTCACCCTGACCAACAACGCCGAGACCAAGCAGCAGATCATCTCCGGCACCGGCGATCAGCAGCTGGACGTGCTGGTCTCCAAGCTGAAGAGCCGCTTCGGCTTGGACGCCGTGCTGTACCCGGCGAAGGTTGCCTACCGGGAGAAGATCAAGAAAAAGGTGGAGGCTCACGGTCGTCACAAGAAGCAGACCGGCGGCAGCGGTCAGTTCGGCGATGTCTGGATTCGCTTCGAGCCTCAGGAAGAGCAGGACGGCCTGATCTTCGCCGAGGAGGTCTTTGGCGGCTCCGTGCCCAAGAACTTCTACCCCGCCGTGGAAAAGGGTATTCAGGAAGCGGTGCAGAAGGGTCCGCTGGCGGGCTATCCCATGGTCGGCCTGAAGGCCACCCTGTACGACGGCTCCTACCATCCCGTTGACTCCAACGAAATGGCCTTCAAGATGGCTGCCATTCTGGCCTTCAAGGAAGCCATGCCCAACGCCAACCCCACCATTCTGGAGCCTATCGGCGCGCTGACCGTCACCGTGCCCGATTCCTATGTGGGCGATGTGATGGGAGATCTGAGCAAGCGCCGGGGTCGTCCCATGGGCATGACCCCCAACCATGACGGCGACACCGTCATTGAGGCGGAGGTTCCCATGGCGGAGATGAGCAGCTACGCCATTGACCTGCGAGCCATGACCCAGGCCAGAGGCAGCTTCACCCTGGACTTCGTCCGCTACGAGGAAGTTCCGAAAGCCAACCAGGCCAAGATCATCGCAGACGCGAAGGAAAACGACTGATACTAATTCTTGGGCAACACCGCTGGGTGGGAACTGCGGGCTTCGGCAGATCTAAAGTCCCAATCGTGCAGTATGAAAAATGGGAAATACATCCAGTATTCCCGCATTTTTGATACTTTCGCTTGTGTCAAAATCTCTTGCCGAATCTCCTTGCCCCATTATGCGGTATTGCCTTAAGGAACGGTTCTGTGTTACGGCGGGTCGATGTTCTCATCGATTCCTACGATCACATTCTGGAAATATGCCTATCGGCTTAACGCAGTAACCGAAAAATTGCAGTTTGGTGCGCAGCGCCCGAGGCTTCCCCTCTGGGGTGGTGCTCCGCGCAGCGAATCAGAAATATTATGATTGCCGGGGGCAATCATACCATAATGTCCGCTGGCAAAAATCTTTGATTTATGACTGATGAGGGGCGGTACTGCGGAGCAATCATCCGGAGCGTTTCCGCGAATTCATATTGGGGAAACCCTCATCCGTCTCGCCTGACGGCGAGCCACCTTCCCCAAAGGGGAAGGCTTTTGCCCGCCAAACTGGAATTTGGCGTACTGGTGCGGCAGCACCCTTGGCTCTCCCTTTGGGAGAGCTGTCACCGCAGGTGACTGAGAGGGTATCTCGGTACAGCGCACCCTCTCCGTCAAAAATCGAAGATTTTTGCCACCTCTCCCACAGGGAGAGGCAAGACGGCTGCGCCGCCAAACCGC
>JAQXPK010000025.1 GCA_029100605.1 Bacillota bacterium
CAAACCCCAATTCTCCCCCATTATATTATCGTTCCATCCCCTCATAACGGGCGGGAAATCCCCGTATTTTTCTCTTCGAGATTCTGACGGGAAAAGGATAGGGTCAAGAAAAGGCCCTGCAACTTTCTTGAATTATTCCAAACATTTCTCTGTAGTTTCCTATCAATTTCTTTTATTTCTCTGGTCATATCTTGCTTTCTCCCCGTTTTTTAGAGAGAAAAGGGAGAATGAGATATGGAAGAAAAAAGAGCCTTATAGGGCCTCGCAAAGCCTCATAGCAGCCTCGTTTAATTCATCCTATGATACGAGAATGAATGAGATGGGAGCGAGAAGCCAAGAAGGAAACTGGCAGGAAATGATAGGAAAGTTTTGAGAGAAAGAGAAGAAAAAAGAGGGAAAAATCCCTACCCGTAAAGTTGTAGAAAACTATAATTATAATGGGAAAGTCTATTCTTCATAAAACCTGAAAAAGAGAACAAATCAGGGAAAAATGGGGAGATGGTGAGAGAATGCGTGGATTTGCCCTTTTTAGGATGAATGAGTTTGACCTATGACAGTCGCTGCTTCGCTTCCCATCAGGCGGCAGCCGATCGGAAGGCTAACGGGCAGCATGCAGAGGGAAATCCGGAAAGAAATGCCGCTCTGTGAGAGCGTTCACAGACCTGGATGAGCGGCTGAATAGGATAAGCGTATCACAAGAAATTGTGATACGCTTATCTTTTTTGGCAAAACAAAATCCCCGGCGGGATTGGGCAAATCCGCCGGGGAATCGTAATACCCGCTGGGAGAGAGGTAGAAAAGCAGGTTTTACGTTAGGAGGTAGTCAAGATTGGCTTTGTTTGCGGCTGTGCGTGTTACGTTGCTTCCTCTGCGTATAGCGACAGGTCGCAAAAGGGATAGATCGTGTCGTCCTCCATCACGCCATACCAGACGGGATGAACGACGATGGTCCACTTGGGCAGGGTGTATTCCCCATGGTGGAGGAACGCCCTGCCGCACCCATCGCGCAGGATCAGGTTTTCATACAGAATCGGATCGCGGCTGGGAAACAGCCGACGGGCGGTTTCCCGGAGGGCTTCCGTGGACTTTTCCGGTGCGTTGGCATAGATCTCCCGGATTTCCGAAAACCGGAAGTGCGGGGTATCTTTGTCGCACGTGAACTTGGGAGGATCAGCCTTCAATGGCAATCAGCTTCTTGTCCTCCAGCACAGGCTGCTGCTTCTTGGGAATGAAGATGCACAGGACGCCATCCTGGAACCGTGCGTGAATGTCCTCTTGGGTGACCTTGTCGCCCACATAGAAAGTGCGGCGCATGGTGCCCACAAAACGCTCCCGGCGCAGGTATCTGGTCTTGGTGTTCTCCGGCTCGTTGGCGCGGTTGATGGTGGCGCTGATGTACAGGTAGCCATCCTTCAGCTCCGCAGTCACATTTTCCTTCTGAACGCCGGGCAGATCCACTGCCATTTCAAAGCCCTGCTCCGTCTCCCGGATGTCCGTGTTCATCAGGCCGGTGACGTTGCGATTTCCAAAAGCGGAATCGGCAATTTCGTCAAACAGGTTTCTCGTGATCGCATAGGTTGTAAACATAATGATTGCTCCTTTCAGCATATGGGGGTATTGCCCCGGCAGATGTATCGTTTGATTGTATTATAGCACCAATTTTAGCACTGTCAAGGGCAGAGTGCTAAATTCATAATCCATATTTTTTAGTATCGATAAATATTATTTATTAAATTGGTGGAAACAGGCGCGGTACGGATTGAAATCGGCCGCCCCGCATGGTATCATGGAGAAAACCATTCTTCCCGGCAGAGGCCAGAAGGGAGCCAACCCCATGAATACCTTCCAGTTAAGCTGTTTTCTCGCTGTGGCGAACACGCTGAATTTTGCCAGAGCGGCGGAGCAAATGCATATTTCCCAGCCTGCCATTACCCATCAGATCAAGTCCCTGGAGACGGAGCTGAACGTGCAGCTGTTCCGGCGGACGACACGGCTGGTGGAGATCACGCCGGAGGGGCAGTCCTTCCGCTCCGATGCCCAGAGCATGGTCGCCATCGCGGCGCAGGCGAAGCTGCGCTTCCGCAGCCCCGAAGAGCGCCCGATCGAAAAGCTGTCCATTGGATGTAGCAGCTATAACCAGCTGCTGCTCCTGCCCGAAAGCCTGAAGGAACTGGGAAGCCAGTATCCCAATCTCCATCCCCACCTTGTGGTGGTGCCCCATGAGCAGCTTTATCAGCTCCTGGAAAACGGAACCGCTGACGTGATTTTTGACATCCATGACGGCACAAAAGCGGACAGCAGGCTGACCTTCCGGGAATTGCAGAAAAGCCCCATTGTCTGCGTCTGCGAAAGCAGCCACCCCCTGGCGGCGCGGGAAAGCGTCTCCATGGCGGAGCTGAAGGAGCAGTCGCTGATCCTGTGCGACCCGATCAATCTGATCCCGGAGGTGGCAAAGCTGCAATGGGCTCTTGCGGAGGGGAAAAGCCCCGGGGAGCTGCATTTTTGCGCCTCGGTGGAAGCCGCCGTCGTGCTGGCGGGGGCCGGGTTCGGCGCTGCCGTGATCCCGGAATTCCTGGTACCGCGCAGCAGCAGGTTGACGGCTCTGCGGCTGACGGACGCCCCGGAGCTGTCCTTCGGCGTGTTCTATCGACCCTATCCCGGGGATGACGTGCTGCGGTCGTTTCTGCAGATCGCGGGGCGGCGCTTTTCCCCATCCGATGGCGGCTAAACTCCGCGCATTTGCCCGCTTTTGGCCTGGAAAACTTTCCCTTGCTTTTTTGACACGGCAATGATACTATAAAGTTGGTAGTATTTTACGCTTCTAATGGCGCTGGATAAAAGAAATAGAGGAGCTGGTGAGCGTTCTGCATAAACGGATTCTGGTTGCGGAGGATAACGAACTCAATCGGGAGATGCTGCGGGAGATTCTGTCCGGGGAATATGAGGTGCTGGAGGCCGGGGACGGTCAGCAGGCGCTGGAGATTCTGAAGCAGAACAGCGACAGCATCTCTCTTATTCTTTTGGACCTTATGATGCCGGTGATGGACGGGTTTACCTTCCTGGACAAGCTGAAGGAGAACCCGGAGCTTTCCCTGATCCCGGTCATTGTGATGACCCAAAGCGGTCACGAGGATGACGAGGTGGCGGCGCTGACCCACGGCGCTACGGATTTTGTCCCCAAGCCCTACCGTCCCCAGGTGATCCTGCACCGGGTAGCTAGCCTCATCAAGCTGCGGGAGTCTGCCGCCATGGTCAACCAGTTCCAGTATGACCGGCTCACCGGGGTCTACAGCAAGGAGTTCTTCTGCCAAAAGGTTCGGGAACGGCTCCTGGAGAACCCCAAGCAGGACTACTGCATTGTCTGCACGGATATTGAGAATTTCAAGCTGTTTAACGACATCTTCGGCGTCCGGGAGGGCGACCGCCTGCTGAAGGAGGTCGCGGAGATCGTAAAGAAGATGGTCGGTCGAACCGGCTTCTGCGGTCGTTTCGGCGGCGACCACTTCCTGTGCCTCCAGGAGCGGGAGCAGCTGGATCGACAGAACTTCGGAATGTACCAGGAGGCTTCCCCGCTGCTAAAGAGCGTGGTGATGCGCTGGGGCATCTATGAAATCACGAATCCCGCCGTTCCCGTGGAGCAGATGTGCGACCGGGCGCTACTGGCTGCCAACAGCATCAAGGGACAATACAATACCTACTTTGCCGTGTACGACGACGCGTTGCGCCGGAAGCTATTGCGGGAGCAGGCCATCACCGATGCCATGGGAACCGCGTTGATGGAGGAGCAGTTTGTCGTCTACCTCCAGCCCAAGTACAGTCTGGCTGACGGACGCATCGCCGGCGCTGAGGCGTTGGTGCGCTGGATCCACCCGGAGTGGGGCTTCCTGTCTCCCGGGGAGTTCATTCCCCTGTTCGAGAAAAATGGCTTTATTCATCGACTGGATCAGTACGTCTGGGAGCGGGTTTGCGCCCTGCTTCGGGACTGGCAGAGAAAGGGATACCCGCTGCTGCCAGTGTCCGTGAACGTGTCCCGGGCAGATGTGTACTATCTGCGCCTGGTGGACACCCTCTGGGAGCTTACCCAAAAGTACGGGGTTGACCCCGCGTACCTCCATCTGGAGATCACGGAGAGCGCCTACGCGGAGAACACCGGCGCGATCATCAGCACCATCCAGCAGCTCCGGGAGCTGGGCTTCCCCATCGAGATGGACGATTTCGGCAGCGGCTATTCTTCGCTGAATATGCTGAGCCAGATGAAACCGGACATTCTGAAGCTGGATATGAAATTCGTCCAGAATGAGATCGCCAAGCCGGCGGAGGAGAGCATCCTCAACGACATCATCGTCATGGCTCATAGAATGCGTCTGGGCGTGGTGGCGGAGGGCGTCGAAACCCAGGAGCAGGTGCAGCGCCTGCGGGAGGTTGGATGCGATTACGTCCAGGGGTACGTCTTTGCCAAGCCGATGCCGGCAGCGGAATTCGAGAAATTATGGACAAATCAGCCCGAAAAACAGAATCCATAACAAGGAGTAACCTATGAAAAAACGTCTTTTGGCAATCCTTCTGGCGTTGGCGCTGCTGCTTGGCACCGCCGGCTGCGGAGCGAAAGAGGCTCAGCCCAGCTCCCAGGCAAAACCGGAAACAAAATCGGGGAACATGGCAATCACCATGTATCTGTGGGACAAGACCATGACCAGGGAGCTGACGCCCTGGCTGGAGCAGCAGTTTCCCAACATTGATTTCACCTTTGTGGTGGGCTACAACACCATGGCCTATTACACTGATCTGACCAACCGGGGTGCCGAGATGCCCGACATCATCACCTGCCGCCGCTTCTCCCTGAACGACGCGGCTCATATGTCCGACCAGCTGATGGATCTGAGCCAGACGGAGATCGTGGGTACCTTCTACAGCAGCTACATCGAAAACAACCGGGAAACCGACGGCGGTATTCGTTGGCTGCCCATGTGCGCCGAGGTAGACGGCTACATCGCCAACCTGGATCTGTTTGAGCAGTATCACATCCCCATTCCCACCAATTATGAAGAGTTTGTCGCCGCCATCGACGCCTTTGAGGCGGTGGGCATCAAGGGCTTTTCCACCGACTGGCGCTCGGATTACACCTGCCTGGAGACCATGCAGGGCAACTCCATTCCGCTGCTCATGAGCATGGACGGCACCATGTGGCGTCGGGAGTATGAAAGCGAAACGGAGGACGGTCAGGTGGGTCTGGACGACAAGGTCTGGCCCCAGGTCTTTACACGCTACGAACAGTATCTCAAGGACATCCGGGTTCAGCCGGAGGAGGCGGAGTACCGCTTTGCCAACGTGTCCGGCCCCTTCCTGGAGGGCAAGCTGGCAATGATGCGGGGAACCGCCAACGACTGCACCATCGCCCACGATCGGAACGGGATCAACTGCGCAATGCTGCCCTACTTCGGGGAAACCGCCGAGGACAACTGGGTTCTGACCTATCCCATGTGCCAGCTGGCGGTTGCCAAGCACGTGGAGCAGGATGCGGCGAAGAAGGCTGCCATTATGGACGTGCTGAGCGCCATTTTCAGCGAAGAAGGGCAGCGCCACATGGCCTCCGGCGCCGCCGTTTTGTCCTACAACAGAACGGTAAACATCGAGCCCAACGAATCGCTGCAGTATGTGCAGACGTGCATGGACAGCAACCACCTGTATATGCGTTTGGCTTCCACCGAGTTCTTCTCCATCTCTAAGGATGTTGTGCAAAAGATGCTGGCAGGGGAGTACGGCGCGAAAGAGGCTTATGAGGATTTTAATACCCAGCTCACTTCCACCAAGAATGACGACCCTGCCGAGGTGATCATCACCCAGCAGACTGCCTACCCCTATACCTTCGGCGAGCATGGCAGTCCCGCCGCGTCCTCGCTGATGAACACCATGCGCGCCGGCATGGGCGACGATATTGCCATCGGCTACTCCAATGTGGTCAGCTCTCCCGTCTTTACCGGGGATTACACCGAGCAGCAGCTAAAATGGCTCATGACCTTCAAGACCATCGCTTACCAGGGAGAGTACACCGGCGCGGAGGTTCAGCGGATCATGGAGTGGCTGGTGAACGTGAAGGAAGACGGCTCCAACCCCATCCGGCACTATAATAATATCCCCGTGACCAGCGGCATGGAATACACCATCACCGACAACGGCGACGGCACCTATACCCTGGACAGCATCACCATGGACGGCAAGCCTCTGGACGAGGACACCGTCTACACAGTTCTGCTGCTTGGCGAGGATAGCTACATGGAAAACGAGATCTACTGCAACTGCCCCATGCCGGAGGACTTGAAGGCCAAGCGGGAAGAGCAGAATGTGGGAGAATACAACAGCTATGACTGTATGCTGGATAGTGTCCGCGCCTGCGGTCAGCTGATTGCACCCACGGACTATGTGACCATCCGGCGCTGAGTATGAAAAGAGAAGAATCGGGGGAAAGGGGGAGAACGCCTGTGCGGAAGCGAGTGGTTGCCATCTGCATCGCCATTGGCCTGATCGTGGGGTCGATTGCGGTTTGCGCCCGGTATTACCATTTTGTCTCTCAGACCATCTTCACGGAGAGCACCGCCCATCTGACGGAGATCTATCATCAGGCCAACCAATCCCTCCATTCTCTGGTCGCCAGGAACTGGAGCGCCATGCGGATGTGGGTGCCCTATCTGCGGGATACCCAGGACGAGGATCGGATCCGGGACTTCCTTCTGCAGGCGCAGAGGGAGCGGGGCTTCACGGATTTCTACTTTATCTCCCATGAGGGGGATTATCTGACCATCAGCGGGCAGCGCGGCTATCTGGATCTGAAGGAACGCCTTCCCGATCTGATCCTGCGGAACCAGGATGTGGTGGTCAGCTCTGTGGTTCCGGGGAAGCCGGAGATCATGGTGTTTGCCGTACCTGCCGCCCCGGGCACCTACAAGGACTTCGCCTACGAGGCAATCGCCGTCAGCTTTGACAACAGCGACCTGGTGGAGACCCTGGAAATCACCGCCTTTGACGGGCAGTCCAGCAGCTATGTGATCCACCCCGACGGGCGGGTCATCGTGGACAACGCCAGCGGCTCGACCCGGGGGTTCTACAATTTTCTGGGGCTGCTGAAGGATTCGTCCAACCTGAGCCAGACGCAGATTGCCGCGATCCAGGAGGACTTCCAGCAGGGCAATTCCAATGCCACTGTCTTCCGGATGGATGGCAGGGACTACTATCTGGTGTATGAATCCGCCAATTTCGAGGACTGGATCGTGCTGGGCATTGTGCCCACGGATGTGGTCAATACCAGCATGAGCAAGCTGCAATTTACCACGCTGCTGCTGGTTTCCGGAATCGCCATCTGCCTGGGCGTGGCGCTGCTTTGGTATATCATCCGAAAGAACCGCCAGAGCCTGAAGAAAAAGGACATGGAGCTTCTCTACCGGGAGGAGCTGTTCTCCACGCTGTCCAACAATGTGGACGATGTTTTCCTGATGCTGGACGCCCGTTCCTTCCGGGTGGATTACATCAGCCCCAATATTGAAAAGCTGGTGGGCATCCCGGAAAAGGAGGCTCGGGCGGATATTCGGGTGGTGGACCGCTTGGTGAAGGATAAAGACACCGTCCTGATTATTGACAACCTGCCGGGTATCCGACCCGGACAGCAGGCGGAATGGAACCGGGAGTATGTCCATCAGAAGACCGGGGAGACCCGGTGGTTCCATGTCACCGCTCTGTGCCGGGACATCCAGGGCGAGAAAAAGTACATTTTGGTTCTGTCTGACCGCACCAAGGAGAAAAAGATCAACCAGGATCTGGAGGACGCGGTCAACGCTGCCCACAGCGCCAACCAGGCCAAGAGTATGTTCCTCAGCAATATGTCCCATGACATCCGGACGCCCATGAATGCCATTATCGGCTTTACCACCCTTGCCATCGCCAACGTAACCAATACGGAGAAGGTGAAGGACTACCTGTCGAAGATCCTCTCTTCCGGCAACCATCTGCTGTCGCTCATCAACGACGTGCTGGATATGAGCCGGATTGAAAGCGGAAAGATCAACCTGGAGGAGCAGGAGGTCAACCTGTCGGACGTATTCCACGACATCAAGACCATCGTGGGTGGTCAGGTTTACGCCAAGCAGCTGGAGCTGTACATGGACGTGATGGATGTGGTGGACGAGGACGTGTACTGCGACAAGACCCGCCTGAATCAGGTGCTGCTGAACCTGATTTCCAACGCCATCAAATTCACCCCGGCTGGTGGCACCATTTCCGTCCGCGTGGCTCAGCTGCCCAATGCGCCCCATGGAAAAGGGCGGTATGAGATTCGGGTCAAGGACAACGGCATCGGTATGAGCGCGGAATTCGCCCAGAGGATCTTCGAGCCCTTTGAGCGGGAGCGCACTTCGACCGTCAGCCGGATCCAGGGCACCGGCCTGGGCATGGCGATCTCCAAGAACATCATCGATATGATGGGCGGCACCATTGAAGTGCACACCGAGCAGGGAAAGGGCACGGAATTTGTTATCCGCCTGGAGCTTCGATTGCAGTCCGAACGCAGAAGCGTTGAAAAGATCAAGGAGCTGGAGGGCTTGAAGGCGCTGGTAGTGGACGACGACTTCAATACCTGCGACGGCGTTACCAAAATGCTGCTGCAGGTGGGGATGCGTTCGGAGTGGACGCTGTCCGGCAAGGAGGCTGTCCTTCGGGCGAGGCAGTCTCTGGAGTTGAACGACCCCTTCCACGCCTATATCATCGACTGGCGGCTGCCGGATATGAACGGCATTGAAGTGACCAGGCAGATTCGCAGCCTGGGGGACGATACCCCCATTATCATCCTCACCGCCTACGACTGGTCAAACATCGAAGCGGAGGCCAGAGCCGCCGGCGTCACGGCGTTCTGCGCCAAGCCCATGTTTATGTCCGACCTGCGGGAATCCCTGCTGACCGCTCTGGGGCAGAAAAAGCCGGTGAGCGAGGGTATCCTGCCCGCTCCCAGCAAGCCCGCCGATTTCGCTGGCAAGCATCTGCTTCTGGCGGAGGACAATGAGCTGAACCGGGAAATCGCGCTGGAAATCCTGGGGGAGTATGGCTTTGTCACCGACGCGGTGGAAAACGGCGCGGAGGCAGTGGAAAAAGTGCGTTCTTCCCAGCCCGGCGATTACGATCTGGTGCTGATGGACATTCAAATGCCGGTTATGGACGGCTGCGAGGCCACGCGGCGCATTCGCTCCCTGGACAATCCGAAGCTGGCCGGTATTCCCATTCTTGCCATGACCGCCAATGCCTTTGACGAGGATCGCAAAGCCGCCG
>JAQXPK010000026.1 GCA_029100605.1 Bacillota bacterium
CCACGCTGATACCGCTGATGTACTGGATCATGGTGCAGATGCCGTTGATCCCCGAAGGAGCGAACTGGTTGGGAAACACGAAAAGCTCATAATTGAGAGCCGCCAGCATCGCCGCGAAAGCAATGACAAAATAGGTCCAAATAAGCCTGATATTTCGCATTTTTCTTCCTTTTCACAATATTTAGTTGATAATTTTTTCAAGAAGAAGGATGCTTCTTGATTAATTACTATAGCATACCAAAAAACAGGGGTCAAGCCTTTTTGCGGAAAGATCCGTATAACTTTCCCCGGAAAATGGCTTTCTTTTTGTATATTGTTTCCATGGTGCGGACAATCGGCAGGGATTCTGTTTTCTGCCCCCATTTCTCCGGAAAACGAAAATTTCCCCCGGGCCGGGTTTTTGCCCCGTTTCCGGAAAAAATCCCCGGAAAAAAATGCCCGTTTTTCTGCCGAAAACCTGTGCATAACTTTGGGGAATAAAACCTGGGCAGCACCGCACAATGGGAACTGCGGGCTTCGGCGGATCTTTTGACCCAATCGTGCAGCATGAAAAACGGGAAATACATCCAGTATTCCCGCATTTTTCATGCTTTCGCTTGTGTCAAAAACTCTCGCCGAATCTCCTTGCCCCATTATGCGGTGCTGCCTTAGGTATGACGGCTGGAAAATTCAGAAAAAATTCATGGCTGGACGGCTTTACCCATCCCTTTTCCCGTGGTATAATACCCATAAATGTGGGAATGGGAGGAAGACGCTATGAAACGAACCGGCAAGCCGATCCAGCGGCATCCCCTGGCGCTGGCGTTCATTTTGCCCTGCTTCGGAATGCTGTTTGTGATGCTCATCAGCAAGTATGAGCCTTTCGGGAAATACTCCATGCTGTATTCCGATATGTACCATCAGTATTATCCCTTCTTTGTTGCCTTCCGCCGGGCGCTGCGCAGTGGCAGCGGGCTGCTGTATACCTGGAGCGTGGGCATGGGCATGGACTACCTGGGGCTGATTTCCTACTATCTGGCGTCCCCCCTGAATCTGCTCAGCGTTCTGGTGCCGGAGGGGTGGCTGCTGGAGTTTTTTTCTCTGCTGGTGCCGATAAAGCTGGGGTTTGCGGGTCTGTTCTTCGCTTTTTTTCTCAAAAAGCTCTTCGGAAAGAATGACCTGTCCATTGCGGTATTCGGCGCATTTTACGGTCTGTGCGCCTGGGCGCTGGGGTATCAGTGGAACGTCATGTGGCTGGACACCTTCGCAATGCTGCCTCTGGTTGCCCTGGGGGCAGTGAGCCTGCTGAAGGAGAAAAAGTTCTTCCTTTATACCATCACGCTGTTTTTGTCCGTTTATTCCAACTACTATATTGGATTTTTCATCTGCATTTTTGTTTTCCTCCTGTTCTTTGTCTATGAGATCTGCCGGTGGGGAGGATGGAAGAAATTCTTCGCCGATCTGGGCAGAATCGCCTTGTATTCCGCTCTTGCCATCGGCATGACTGCCATTCTGACCCTTCCGGCGCTGTCGGCACTGCAGACCACCCAGTCCAGTATCAACCAGTTTCCCACCGGTTTCAAGCTGAACATCGCCAAGGAGAACACGGTCAAGGGGCTTCTGGACGCCATGCGCCAGGTAGCAGGGAACATGGGCGGCAGCATCAAGCCCACCTTTAAGGAGGGGCTGCCCAACGTCTACTGCGGCATTTTCAGCATCCTTCTGATGTTTTTATACCTCATGGCGAGGGATATTCGGCTCCGGGACAAGCTCTGCGCCGTGGCGCTGCTGCTGTTTTTCAACCTCAGCTTTATTCTCCGGCAGCTGGACTATATCTGGCACGGCTTTCACTTTACCAACATGATTCCCTACCGCTTCAGCTTCCTGTACAGCTTTGTGGTGCTGTATATGGCCTATCGGGCTTGGTTGATGCGAAGAAAGTTCCGTCCGGCGCAGATCGTCCTTGCGGGGGCGCTGACGGCGGGAATTCTCGCCTGCTCCAATGAGCTGTTCCAGACCCAGCCGGTGGAGCTGTTTGGCCTGACGCTGGACATTCCGGTCTACTTCCTCTATAACCTGATTTTCCTGGCGATGTACCTGGCGGTGATGCTCTATGGGCAGCTGGAGGTGAGCGTACCGGAAGGGGCGACGGAGCGGCAGCGGATGCGCGTCCGGGCAAAGAAAAACCGCCAGCGTGCCCGTGCCCGGGTGCTGGCGCTCGGGGTTATGGGGGTGGAGCTGATTGCCACGCTGATCTGCTTCGGCCTGTATTTTACCGGAACCGGCGTGAGCAACTATCCCAAGGGCACCACGTATACCGCCTCCGTCATCCGCTATATGTATGAGCGGGAACGGAACAACCTATTTTTCCGGGCTGAGACCACCCATTCCCAAACGTTGAACGACGGCGCGCTCAACGGCTATAACGGCATTTCCGCCTTTACCAGCTCCGCCAACGTCAAAACCACGGAATTCATGAAGGCTCTGGGCTATGGGGCGAAGAATACCTACAACCGCTACTGCTTTGAGGAAAGCTCCCCGGTGGCGAACCTGTTTCTGGGGCTGAAATATATGATTGAGCGGGAAGGGAAGGACAAGTCCAGCTCCTATTTCACGGAGGTGAACCGCTTCGGCGACGCGGTGCTGCTGGAGAACACCGCCTACCTTCCACTGGGCTTTCTGGCGGAGCCGGAGCTGAGTGAGGTAAACTTTTCTGAAAGTCTGGGAACCTTCCCCTTCCAGAATACCCTCTTCACCGCCGCCACCGGCGTTCAGGACGAGGTTTGGCACAAGCTGCAGGGGGAGAATCTGACCATCACCGGAAACGGCGCGATTGTAACGGAGCAGACCACCAGCGGCTACTGCAAATATCAGGATTGCGAGGCAAGCTCTGACATCACCTATTCCTATGTGGCTGACCGGGACGGCTTTGCCTGCATCCACCTGAATCTTCCAAAACGAAACGACTATTATGTGAGTATCAACGGTGCGGAATTGTACAAGGAGACCATCAGCCTGCCCCAGATGATCGCGGTGGGGGATGTGGAGTCCGGGGACGTGATCAGCATCCGTATCGTCTGCGACCAGGGCGAAAGCAGCACCATGACCGTCAGCGCCGCGATTCTGGATCCGGAGCGTTTCCGGCAGGGCTACGAGATCCTCGCCGCATCCACTCTGGAGCTGACACGGTTCCGCTCCACCCGGGTGGAGGGGACGATCGACTGCAACCGGGACGGTCTAATGTATCTATCCATTCCCCAGAACGGAAATTGGCACGCGGAGGTGGACGGAAGAGAGGTACCCACGCATTTGGTGGGGGACTGCATGATTGGACTGAACCTGACGGAGGGAACCCATACCGTTCGCCTGATCTACCGCAACGCCGCCTTCTCCCTGGGCTGGAAAGTGAGCCTCGCCTGCGCCGCCATTTTTGGCGTCCTGGCCTGGAGCATTTATCAGCCGGACATGAGCAGATGGAAAAAGTCCGGCAAGTTTGAAACATAGCGAAAATACAGGCAGAGCATTGCCGAAACAGCAAATCCTCCGTATGGTTAAGCCATACGGAGGATTTGTTTGCGTTTCCTGTTCTGACCGCAACCGGGACGACGGTGTTCCTTCGGCTCGGGCGAATTGTTACCGGTTGACGGAGCTTGCCATTCGGTGGTAGGTGTGACGGATGCCCCGGACGGCGATGGAATACGCCTGGATGTTTTCCGGCAGAGCCATGCCGCCGTAGCCCGCGTCGCCCAGGTGATGGATGTCGGTGCCGGTCATCTTGCACATCAGGGCGATCTGCCGGATGGTGTCCGTGTCCGCACCTTCCTGAGAAGTGCCGATGGCGGTCATGGTCAGGCAGCCCAGGCTGTGGGCGAAGCTGACCAGCTCCCGGACATACTCCATGGTGATGCCGGGAACCGTGCCGGGGGCGGGGAGGAGGATGATGTCCGCGCCCGCTTCGGCAAAGGCCGCGATGTCCTCCTTCGTGATGATCTTTTCCGCGCCTTCGGAGAGAATTCCGGAGGCGTGCATTTTCCCGGCGGCGAGAATCAGCCGGTCTCCCAGCTCCTTTTTGAACAGGGAAAGGGTCTGCACAATGGCAGCGTTGGAAACGCCGATGCCGGGATTTCCGGTGAGCAGAATGAAGTTGACCCCCATATCCGCTGCCAGCCTGCCATTGTCCAAAGTGGCTTTCCGACCGGCGGTCATGGCCCACATATTCTCCTCCGGATCCTCGGAAGAAAGCACCTGCTCTACCGGCTCCAGATTGATGCCGATGGGACGTCCGGTCAGCTCCTTGAGCTTGTGGATGACATCCTTCGGCTCGCATTTAGGCAGACCCCGGATATAGGGCTGCTTTACGTCAAAAATATTCAAAAGCAGAATGTCCGCCCCCATGGCGGCGGCAAACTCGGCGTTGGTGATGTCGCCCAGCATGGGCATGATGGCACCGATGGTTTCGCAGGCGATGGTGCGCCCCTCGGAACCGGCAATGGCAGAGAGCAGCTCCTCCCGGTTCATATTCCGAAAATCGGATGCCTGACAGTCCAGAATTCGTTTCATTTGTGATACCTCCTGATTATTTTTCGTCGCAGACTTGGAAAATATAGAATTTCAGGTAATAGGAATCCTCCGCACCCCACAAAATGGGGTGATCCGGCGCCTGGGTGCGGTATTCCACCTGCCGCAGCCGCTTGTGGACGTTCCGGGCGGCCTGCCCTACGGTCTGGGTGAACAGCTCGTAGTCCACAAAGTGGGAGCAGGAGCAGGTGGCGAGGAAGCCGCCGTCTTTGATGAGCTTCATAGCCCGGAGGTTGATCTCCCGGTAGCCGGTGACGGCTTTCTTTACGGATGCCCGGGACTTGGTAAAGGCGGGGGGATCGAGAATCACCAGATCAAACTTCTCGTCCTTCGCCTCCAGCTCCGGCAGCAGCTCAAAAACATCCGCGCAGAGAAAATCCACACGGTCGGACAGATCGTTGAGCGCCGCGTTTTCCCGAGCCTGGGCGATGCCCAGTTCCGAGGCGTCAACGCCCAGGACGTGGCTTGCCCCTGCCATAGCTGCGTTCAGGGCAAAGGAGCCGGTGTGGGTGAAGCAGTCCAGCACCTTCGCGCCGGGGCACAGGGGCCAGATGGCTTTGCGGTTGTATTTCTGATCCAGGAAGAACCCGGTTTTTTGCCCTTCCGCTACGTCTACCAGGTATTTGACCCCGTTTTCCACGATCTCAACCTTGGTGTCGAAGGGCTCCGACAGAAACCCTTTGATTCGGGGCATACCCTCCTGCTCCCGCACCTTGGCGTCGGAGCGCTCGTAGATGCCCCGGATGGCGATACCGTCCCGGGCCATCAGCGCCTTCAGCGTGTCCAAAATCAGACCCTTGTACCGATCCATGCCCAGCGCCAGGGACTGCACCACCAGCACGTCGGAGAATTTGTCCACCACCAGCCCGGGCAGGAAATCCGCTTCCCCGAAAATCACCCGGCAGCTGCCGGTATCCACGGTCTTTTTCCGGTATTCCCAGGCATTCTCCACCCGCATCCGAAAAAACGCCTCGTCGATCTGCTGATTCCGGTTCCGGGTCAGCATCCGCACCCGGAGCTTGGAGCGGCGGTTGAGAAAGCCTTTGCCCAGGCAGAAGCCATTATAATCGTGGACGGAAACGATGCCTCCGTCCGCCGGTTCCCCCTCGATCCGATCCACTTCGTTGTCATAGATCCAGGGGCCGCCCTCCTTCAGAGAACGTCCCTCGCCCTTTTTTAAGATCACTGCGCCGTTTTCCATTTGGTTTCTCCTGCTTTCTAAGGGACTTTGGAATCAATCGTCCACGGCTTTCGCGGCGGACATTTCCAGAACCTGCGGCTCAAGCCTGAAACTTCCGCTGCCGATGTTGCCGAAAAGAATCGGAGGTTCCCTCAATTCCTGAACCAATTATACGATATTTTCCCAGAATTGCAACAAAAAAGAACTGGGAACGCGCCAAGCCGACGGTTGCTTTTCCTGTCGGATTATGGTATGATAACACCGCTGTACGATGATTGGAAGGAGAACGGTTATGAACATTCAGGAAGCCTACGTGGTTACGCCGACCATTCCGGCCGAGGAAATTGCCCGGGTCAAAGCCTTGGGCTGCCTGTGGGACAAGAATACCCCCGACTGCTTCAATGTCCGGGTGCTTACCCGCAACGGCAAAATCACCGCCGAAGAGAGCCAGGCCATTGCAGAGGGCGCGAAGAAATTCGGCAACGGGCAAATCACCATGACCACCCGCCTGACGATGGAGATCCAGCGGGTGCCCTTTGATAATATTGAACCGCTGCGGGTGTTTCTGGCGGGATATGGGTTGGAGACCGGCGGCACCGGCGCCAAGGTTCGGCCCGTGGTTTGCTGCAAGGGAACCACCTGCCAGTATGGCCTCATTGACACCTACGGGCTGTCCGAGAAAATCCACGAGCGGTTTTTTAAGGGCTATCAGCACGTCAAGCTGCCCCACAAGTTCAAAATTGCCGTGGGCGGCTGTCCCAACAACTGCGTCAAGCCCGATCTGAACGATCTGGGCATTGTGGGTCAGCGGGTCATCAAACGGGACTATGATGCCTGTAAGGGGTGCAAGAAGTGCAAAATCGAGGCCATGTGCCCCATCAAGGTTGCCAAGGTGACGGAGGGAAAACTGGCGGTTGACGGCTGTAACAACTGCGGTCGCTGCATTGGCAAGTGCCCCTTCCACGTCACCGACGAATTTGAGACCGGCTACAAGGTGTACATCGGCGGCCGCTGGGGTAAGCGGATTGCCCAGGGCCGCCCCATGGATACCATCCTGACCAGCGAGGATGAGGTGATGGATCTGGTTGAAAAGTGCATCCTGCTATTTAAGCGGGAGGGCAAGCCCGGTGAGCGGTTCGCGGATACCGCGACCCGGCTGGGCTTCGACGAGGTTCAAAAGCTGCTGCTGTCCGACGAGCTGCTGAATCGGAAGGAAGAAATTCTGAAATGAGGCGTTTTCTGATTCTGATTCTCTGCGCCCTGGTGCTGGCGGGCTGCGCCGCCCCGGCGGCAGAGGAAGCCCAGACCGGAGAGATGGTCTGCTTTACCGATGACACCGGTGCGTCTGTGGAGGTGACACCCAAACCGGAAAAGGTGGCGGTGCTGCTGTCCTCCCTGGCAGACCTGTGGGTCACCGCCGGGGGCAGGGTGGACATTACCGTGGGGGAGACCGTGAGCCGGGGCTTTGCCGGGCAGGATGCCGTATTGGTAGACAACGGGGCGGGCAAGACCATCAATCTGGAGCTGCTGATTGCCCAGAAGCCGGATCTTGTGATTTACGCCTCCGATCTGGCTGGACAGGCCGAATGCGCCGATACCCTCCGTGCCGCCGGGATCCCCACAGCGGGGTTCACGGTGAATACCTTTGACGACTATCTGCGGGTGCTGAAGATCGCCACGGACATCCTGGATACCCCGGAGGCCTATGAAATCCACGGCGAACAGGTGAAGCAGAGGGTGGAGAAGCTGATTGCCACGGCACACAGCCAACAGACTCAGCCCAGCATCCTCTTCGTCCGGGCAGGCTCCAGCGCCAAATACACCAAGGCCAAGACCGCCGACACCAGCTTTGTCTGCGCCATGCTGAAGGAACTGGGGACGGTGAACATCGCGGAAAAGGCGCCTATTCTGCTGGACGGGCTGAGCACCGAGGAGATTCTGCTGTCCGACCCGGATGCCATTTTCTATACCACCATGGGAGACGAAGCCAGCGGCACCGGCTATATGGAAAGCCTGCTTGCCGACCCGGTGTGGCAGTCCATGACAGCGGTGAAGGAAGGCCGGGTCTACCAGCTTCCCAAGGAGCTGTTCCAGTACAAGCCCAATGCCCGCTGGGACGAGGCCTACGAATATCTGATTCGATTGCTGTACGGAGAGATCGTATGAAACTGCGGCGGATGATCATTCTTTGTGTGCCGCTGCTCGCACTGGCGGTGATGGCGGGGCTTTGCTTTGGCAGCGCCCCGCTTTCCCTTTCCCAGCTCTGGGGGGCCGCCACGGGAGCGGGGGACGAGAGCGTTCGGCTGATTTTGTGGCAGATTCGCCTGCCCCGTGTGATCGCGGGGGTGCTGGCGGGGATCGGGATGTCCACCGCCGGGGTGCTGCTGCAAAGTGTTACCGCCAACGCCCTGGCAAGTCCCAACATCATCGGCATCAATTCCGGCGCGGGGCTGGCGGTGATACTAACTCTGACCGCCTTCCCGATGGCGGGCAGGGCGCTGCCCTTCGCGGCCTTTGTGGGAGCCTTTGGGGCGGCTATGGTGATTCTACTGGCGGCGGATCGGATCGGCGGCTCCCGCTCCGGCATCCTGCTCATCGGCATCGCCATCACGACCTTGCTGAACGCGGCGATTTCCTTCCTGTCCCTGCTGGACGAAGGGGTGTTGGCTCAGTATAACCACTTTACCGTGGGCAGCCTGAAGGGCATCCGCATGGACGAGCTGTGGATTCCCGCTGGGATTATTCTGGCGGCGTTTCTGGTTTCCCTCGCTCTGTCCGGTCAGCTTGGCGTTCTGTCCGTGGGGGACGCGGCAGCGGCGGCGCTGGGCATTCGGGTCAAGCGGCTGCGGATCGGAGCGCTGGCATGCGCCGCCGCCTGCGCGGCTGCGGTGGTGAGCTTCGCGGGGCTTTTGGGCTTCGTAGGACTGGTTGTTCCCCACATTGCCCGACGGCTGGTGGGGCAGCAGCCGGGGAAAATGCTCCCTGTTTCCGCCCTTTTGGGAGCCATTCTCGTGGTGCTGGCGGATCTTCTGGGTAGGACGCTGCTTTCCCCCTCGGAGCTGCCCGTGGGCATCTTCATGAGCCTCATCGGCGCGCCCTATTTTCTGATTCTGCTTTGCCGGAGGAGAGAATATGCTTCTTTTTCATAACCTGTCCGTCCGGCTGGGGGAGCGTCAGATCTTGGAGGACGTTTCCTTTTCTCTCCGGCCCCACCGGCTGACGGCGCTGGTGGGACGCAACGGCAGCGGGAAATCCACCTTGCTTGCCTGTGTGAACCAGCGCGTCCCCTACACCGGGGAGATTCTGGAGGGGGAGAAGAATCTGGCTCTGCTGCCGCCCAGAGAGCGGGCGAAAACCGTGTCCATCCTGCCCCAGACCCTTCCCACGCCCCATATCACCGCCTGGGAAATGGCGTGCTTTGGGCGCAATCCCTACCTGGACTTTACGGGACGGCTGACTCCAAAGGACACTGACGCGGTGAGCGCCGCCCTCCGGGACGCGGGAGCGGCGAGCCTGTCGGAGCGTTATGTGGACACCCTCTCCGGCGGCGAAAAGCAGCGGGTTGCCCTTGCCATGATCCTGGCTCAGAACACCCCCATCGCCCTGCTGGACGAGCCGACGGCCCACATGGATCTAAGCCACGAGGCGGCATTCCTTCAGATGCTGGCAGAGCTGAAGCTGAGCCGGAAGAAAACCTTTCTGGTGGTGCTCCACGATCTGACCCTGGCAGCCCGGTACGCCGATGACTTTGTGGTGCTGGACGGGGGCAGGCTGGTGTTTACCGGAACCAGGCAGGAATGCCTGGAGCGGGAAGTCCTGGAAAAAACCTTTGGCCTGAAGCGGTATACACTGGACACCGAAGGGCGGATTTTCTTTTCCGCAGAATAAAGGCAACACCGCACAATGGGAGATGCGGGCTTCGGCGGATCTTTTGACCCAATCGCGCGGTATGAAAAATGGGAAATACATCCAGTATTCCCGCATTCTTCATACTTTCGGTTGGGTCAAAATCTCTCGCCGAATCTCCTTGCCCCATTGTGCGGCGTTGCCTGAAGAAAGCCGGTATGACGCCCAATGGGGAGCCATACCGGCTGTTTTCCGCGTGGTTACTCGACCTTGAAGGTGTAGGTGGAGCCGGCGGTGATGTCGGTGGAATCCACGCCGGTGGCGGCGTATTCGCCGTCAATATAGAACGCCCAGTACTTGCCGTCCTTGTCGTAGTCCACGGTGACGCCGTTAACGGTCTTGACGTACAGGCCGTACTCGCTGTCGTCCCCGTCAATCAGACCCAGCGCCAGCAGCGCAGCACCCACGGTTTTCTCATCGGTGTGCACATCGAAGGCGGTTTCCTTACCGTCAGCGTCCACGACAGTGAAACGGAATTCGGTCTGGCCCTCGCCCACGGAGGTGGCTCCGGCGGCTTCTGAAGCTGCCGTAGTTTCGGCGGTGTCCTTACTGCCACATCCGGAAATGCACAGCGCCATAGCCGCAATCAGCGCGATACACAGGAGGATGGACAGCAGCTTCTTTACGCAACATTTGTTCATAACTGCATTCTCCTAAAAAATGGATTCCTCTTACGCCGGCCTCGCGGCGCTTTATAAGAGGTCTGCCGGTTGGATATTTCGGCTTTTGCGCGTTATCAGTCGGCCTTCTCGGATTGCTCCAATGGCGTTTCCCCAAATGCGGCTTTGGGTCAGAATCATAACGGTTGACTGCGCATTACGGCGACGGGCTCGCGGGGGATTTACACCCCCTTCCCCAAACGGCAGGCTCATTGTAGCACAATGTTGCCTTGATTGCAATCGGTATTTTCCCAAATGGGCGTTGCAGTTTTTGCAGAATTGTGATACAATATCATGGTCAAAATAAATAAGGAGTCAGCTTGCACTGGAATGGGGCAATCCCAGCGGTACCAAGCCGCCGTAGATGGATATTTTGCCGCCCAGGGCCATTGGGGCAATCCCGAGAAGGCCTTGGGCAGAAGGGCGTCCAGAGCCGGAATACGGTGCGCTGACTTTTCCCCCGGAAGGCTCTTGGGGATGCCTGCCGGCGGCTTTGCTGTATGGAAGTCCCCAATTTGGGGACTTTTTCTTTTGGGGGACGTTATGACGGAGGATGCTTTTTCCAAACGCCATCCGGCGGTGAATTTTCTCTTCTTTGTGGGGGCAATCGGCTTTGCGGTGCTGATTCAGCATCCGGTGTATCTTCTGGCGGGGGCGCTGGGGGCGGGGATCTACTATCTGCTCCTCAGCGGCAGAAAGGGCTGGAAGCGGATCGGAATGCTGCTGCCCTTGTTTCTGCTGCTGACCGCGGTGAATCCCCTGTTCAACACCTACGGCAAGCGGGTGCTGTTTCATATCTTTGGCAGACCCTACACGTTGGAGGCGTTGCTCTATGGCGGGGCCATTGCCGGGGTGCTCGTGGTGATGCTGCTCTGGTTCGGATGTTACAACGCCGTGATGACCGGCGACAAGTTCACCAGCCTCTTTGGGAATCTCATTCCCTCCCTTTCTCTGCTGCTGGTGATGGTGCTGCGGATGATCCCGGGATTGATCCGCAAGGCCGGACAGATTACCCTGGCGCGAAAGGCCATCGGTTTGGGGGCAGGGGAGCAGAATCGGGACAAAATCCGCCACGGCATGGGTGTGCTGTCCGCACTGACGGACTGGGCGCTGGAGGGCAGCATTGTCACCGGCGATTCCATGCGCGCCCGGGGCTACGGCAGCGGAAAACGCACCAGCTTCCAAATTTACAGGATGAAGCCCGGGGACTGGTGTCTGCTTGCCTTGATGGGGCTGCTTGCGGCGGCGGTCATCGCGGTATCCTGCCTGGGCGCGACCAGCGCGGAATTTACCCCGGTGCTGTCCATCGCCCCGGTCAGCGGGATTTACGCCCTGGGCTTTGCCGCCTACTGCTTGTATCTTCTGCTTCCCTCGGCACTACACATCAAGGAGGAACTGCAATGGCGCAGATCGAGATCGAGAATCTGACCTTTTCCTACCCCGCCGGGCGAAGCGCCCTCGTGGACGTGAATCTGTCCATCCAGCGTGGGGAATATGTGGTGCTCTTTGGCAAAAGCGGCAGCGGAAAAACCACGCTGCTGCGGCATTTGAAGACGGTGCTGACCCCTCACGGAAGGCGCAGCGGCGCAATCAAGCTGGACGGTGCGCCGCTGTCGGCGCTTTCCCAGCGGGAGCAGGCCGCGAAAATCGGCTTTGTGATGCAGAATCCCGACGATCAGCTCGTCACCGACAAGGTCTGGCATGAGCTGGCCTTCGGTCTGGAAAGCCTGGGCTGCGACCAGAGGACAATGCGCGCGCGGGTGGCGGAAATGGCCTGCTATTTCGGCATTCAGGATTGGTTTCACCGGGACGTGGCGACGCTTTCCGGCGGGCAGAAGCAGCTGCTCAACCTTGCTTCCATTATGGCAATGCAGCCGGAGGTGCTGCTGCTGGACGAGCCTACCAGCCAGCTGGATCCAATCGCGGCCTCGGATTTTCTGAACACCCTGCGGAAAATCAACACGGAGCTGGGCACCACCGTGATCATTTCGGAGCACCGGATCGAGGACATTTTCCCCTACGCCGACCGCGCCGTCATGATGGACGACGGCAGAGTGATTGCGGATGATGCCCCGAGGAACACCCTCCAGAGGCTTTGGAGCAGCGGCAGCGAGATGTTCGCAGCCATGCCCACGCCTGCCCGGGTGTTTTATGGGGCGGGAGGAGCGGGGGAATGCCCCCTGACCGTGCGGGAGGGCAGAACCTGGCTCAGCCGTGCCTTTCCGGAGCCACCGGAGCACGCGGCCCTTCCGGAGCGCACCGACAGCGAACCGGCGGAATGCGCCCTCTCCCTGAAAGAAGTGTGGTTCCGCTATGAAAAGGACAGCCCGGATATTCTCCGGGGCGTCACTGCCGAGGTGCCAAGGGGATGCCTGTTTGCCATTGTGGGCGGCAACGGCGCGGGAAAATCCACCCTCCTTAAGGCTGTCTGTGGGAATTGCAGACCTTACCGGGGAAAGGTTCGGGTGTTCGGCAAGCCAGCAGAGAAAATGCCCAATCTTTTTCGGGGCTGCCTTGCCATGCTTCCCCAGGATCCCAAGAGCCTGTTCGTGGGAAAGACGGTGCTGGAGGATCTGCGGGAGATGACAGCTGACGAGGCGCTTCTTCGCCGGACGGCGGAGTTGTGTCAGATCACGCCGCTGCTGCAAAGCCACCCCTACGACCTGTCCGGAGGTGAGCAGCAGCGAGTTGCCCTGGCGAAGGTGCTGCTGACCCAGCCGAAACTGCTTCTTCTCGACGAGCCGACCAAGGGCATCGACTGCTTTTTCAAGGAGACCTTTGCGGGCATTCTGGCGCAGCTGAAGGCGGAGGGCATTACCATTGTCATGGTGTCCCACGATGTGGAATTCTGCGCCCGGTATGCTGACTGGGTGAGTATGTTCTTTGACGGACAGATTCTCACCACCGACACCCCGCAGCGATTCTTCGGCGCCAACAGCTTTTACACCACGGCAGCCAACCGCATGAGCCGCCATGTGTTCCAAAACGCCGTCACGGCGGAGGATGTGATTTCCCTGTATCGGCAGAACCGGGAGGATACGCCATGAAAAAGTCCCATATTGCCACGTTAATCGTGTTTCTGGCGGTGATTCCCCTGACTCTGGCGCTGGGGAGCCGTTTATCCGGGCGGACGTATTATGTGAGCAGCACACTGGTGATTGCGGAGCTTCTGATTCCCTTTTTCCTCGCCTTTGAGGGAAGGCGGCCCCAGGCTCGGGAGCTGGCGGTTTTGGCGGTGCTGTGCGCCCTGGCCGTGGCGGGACGGGTTGCCATTCCCATCCCCGGATTTAAGGCGATTTTCGCCATTATCATGATTGCGGGCATTGCCTTCGGGCCGGAGGCTGGGTTCCTGGTGGGAGCGATCAGCGCCCTGGCAAGCAACTTTTTCTACAGCCAGGGGCCCTATACTCCCTGGCAGATGATGGCCTACGGCGCGGGGGGTATGCTGGCGGGATTCCTGTTTGACAAAAACCGGCTTCCCCGGAAACCGGCGGTGATGGGGGTCTTTGGTTTTCTCGCGGTGGCGTTTTTTGTGGGGCCGCTGCTGGATACCTGCTCAGTGTTTCTGGTGCTGTCCAAAATCTCCCTGAAAGGCGCGCTGGCGTTCTACATCTCGGGCTTTTCCGTCAATGTGACCCAGGCCATCGCCACGGGCATCGTGCTGCTGCTTTTGGGCAGGCCGCTGCTGGAAAAACTGGAGCGCATCCAGACGAAATACGGCATTCTGGAGGCCGAAGAGGGGAGCGGACAGATTTGAACCGGAACAAACTCTTCCTTTCCACCATTGCCCCGGATGCTGCCGGGACGGCGAAACAGTGCGGCCTTGGTCTGGAAATCGCGGAATACTGCACCGCCTGGAACATGGACGAGAAATTGTCCGAAACCCATGAGGTCGTGAAGCAGGAGATAAGCGGAGTCAGCCGCCGGCTGCTCCACGCGCCTTACAGCGAATTGTTTCCCTGCGCCGTTGATCCCAAAGCCCGGGAGCTGGCCCGGTTTCGCTACCGGCAGGCCATCCGCTTAGCCAGGGGCTATGGTGCGGAGAAGCTCATCATCCACGGCGGCTTCAACCCCCGGCTGTATTTTCCCAGCTGGTACACGGAACAGTCCGTCCTTTTCTGGAAGGATTTTCTGAAGGAGGATCCGGGAGTGGAGATTGTGCTGGAAAATGTGCTGGAGGAGCAGCCGGAGATGCTTTTGGGCATCCTTCAGCAGGTTGCCGATCCACGGCTGCGGCTGTGCCTGGACGTTGGGCATATCAACGCCTACTCCCCGGTTCCGGCAGCCAAGTGGCTGGAGAAGTGCGCTCCCTGGCTGTCTCATTTTCACATTCATAACAACGACGGCTTCTGTGACAGCCACAGCCTGCCGGGAGACGGGACAATTCCCATGGAACGTTTTCTCCCACTGGCGGAAGAATTGTGCCCGGAAGCGACCTTTACCCTGGAAGTGCGTCAGGCATCGCCTGGGGTGCTTTGGCTGAAAGAACAGGGGATTTTGGAGGGATGAGCATGGAAACGAAACTGGAAAACCTACTGTCTCGGATCCAGCCGCTGGACTTGGCGGCGATGGACGCGGCGCGGAAACGTCAGGCGGAGCTTGCCAAGCCCCCCGGAAGTCTGGGCAGGCTGGAGGAACTGTCCGTCCAGCTGGCGGGCATCACCGGGCAGGTGCACAACCGGATGGAAAAGACCCATCTTCTGGTTTTCGCAGCCGACAACGCTGTGGTGGCAGAGGGCGTGTCCAGCGCGCCCCAGTCCGTGACGCTGATGCAGACGGTGAATCTCACCCGGGCCAAAACCGGGGCCAGCGTACTGGCAAAGCATTTTGGCTGCGGGATCACGGTGTGCGACGTGGGTGTCAACGCCGACATCCGGGAAAAAGCGGTTCTGAACCGAAAAATTGCCTACGGAACCCAGAATATCGCCTATGGCCCCGCCATGACCCGGGAACAGGCCGTCACCGCCATTCTCACCGGCGCGGAGCTGGCGGAAAAGACCGAGGCCGACGCTTTGGGCGTGGGGGAGATGGGCATCGGCAATACCACCACTTCCTCCGCCGTGCTGGCTGTCCTGCTTGACGCGGACGTGGAGACCGTTACCGGCAGGGGCGGTGGCATTACCGACGACAGCTTCCGACGGAAAAAGGAGGTCATTCGTCAGGCCATTGCCATCAACCGCCCGGACAAAAATGACCCTGTGGATGTGCTGGCGAAGGTGGGGGGCTTTGACATTGCCGCCATGTGCGGCGCGTTTCTCGGTGCGGCGGCGTCCCGCCGTCCGGTGGTCATCGACGGTTTCATCTCTGCCGTGGCGGCGCTGTGCGCCGTACGGCTGTGTCCGGCGGCTCAGGGCTATCTGGTACCCAGCCACGCCTCCTTTGAGATCGGCTACCGCCTTGCCATGGAGGCCATGGGTCTGCAGCCCCTGTTTCAGCTGGGGATGCGGCTGGGGGAGGGAAGCGGCTGCCCGCTGGCTTTCCAGGTGCTCTCCGCCGCCTGTGCCATTATCAACGACATGGCGACCTTCGATCAGGCGGGTATCGACGACGGCTACTTAGACGAGATCCGTCAGGGCGACCAATTTACAGTGGAGGATCAGCTATGACGGTGTTTCTCTCCGGCGGCGCGAAAAACGGGAAATCCACCCTGGCTCAGGAGTTGGCGGTGAAGCTCTCCGGAGAGGGAAAACGGTATTACGTGGCGACCATGATTCCCACGGACGAGGAGGACTACGCCCGCATCCGGCGACACGTTGCCGACCGGTCAGGACTGGGCTTTGAAACTGTGGAGTGCGAGAAGAATATGCTGTCCTGCTTGGATACGGCGGACGCAGACGGTACGTTTCTGGTGGACAGCGCCACGGCGCTGCTGCAAAACGCCCTGTTTCCCCGGGAGAGGAACTATGAACTGGACTTGGACGGGGCAAAACGGTGCGCCGACGAGCTCCTCGCCTTCCTCCAAGCCGTAAAGCACACGGTGGTGGTCAGCGACTACATCTACGCCGACGCCCAGCGTTATGACGCGGGTACGGAACTGTACCGAAAGTGTCTTGCCGGCATCGACCGGCATCTGGCGGCGGTCTGCGACACCGTGGCGGAGGTCGTTGCCGGGAAACCGATTGTTTACAAGGGGGTGCTGCCGCTGTGAAACGGCTGCTTTGCGGCTTTGCCATGTGCCAGTCCATGTTCTGCGCCATTCCGTTTCCCGGAAATCTCTGGGATGAGAAGGCACGGGGGCAAATGCTATTGTTTTTGCCGGTGGTGGGATTGGAAATCGGCGGCATCTGGGCGGTGCTGGCCTGGTTTGTCCGGCTACTGCGGCTGCCAGATTTGGCAGCCGGACTGGTTCTTTGCGCCTGCCCCTTCGTGCTGACCGGATTTCTTCACCTGGATGGGTTTATGGATGTCACGGACGCAGTAAAGTCCTGCCGGGATCTGGAAAAGCGCCGGGCGATTCTGAAGGATTCCCACGTTGGCTCCTTTGCCGTCATTGGGCTGTGTCTGCTGCTGCTGACCCAGTTTGCCCTGCTGGCTTCCGCGCCGGAGACGGCGGATTGGCGGATTCTCATTTTCATTCCCGCTGTCAGCCGGTGCTGTTCGGCGCTGGCGGTGAAGGGTTTGCCGTCCATGACCACCAGCCAGTACGCCGCCCAGGAGAAGAATACAGCCCATCTGTGGATTCTCGGTGGAATGCTGGCGGTTTTTCTGGCAGCTGGATTTCTGCTTTGTAAACAATACGGCTTTGCTCTGCTGGGATGCCTGATTGGGTACGGCCTGGCGCTGCGCCGGGGGTACAGGTCTCTCGGCGGCATGAATGGGGACATTGCAGGGTACGCCCTGACCCTGGGCGAAGCCTGCGCTGTGGCGGTGTATGCCATGTTGTAAGGTGTATCTGATTTACACACCTTGCGGTGTGTAAATCAACAGGCACGACTCTAGGAGGTTTTTATGGTTCTGATCATCGGCGGCGCCTATCAGGGAAAGCTGGATTTCGCGAAATCAACATACGACCTGAAGCCGGAGGATATTTTCACCTGCTCCGGCGGGGAAATCGACTTTTCCAAAAGGTGCGTTGACCATATCGAGGAATTTACCTACGCCTGCGTGCAGTCCGGCCTGGACGCTGTGACGTTTTTCCAAGCCCACCGGAAGCAGTGGCAAGACAGCATCCTTATCTGCCGGGACATTTCCGCCGGGGTAGTGCCCATGGGTGCGGAGATGCGGGCATGGCGGCAGATGAACGGGCTGACGTGCCGGTATCTGTCTGGAGAGGCGACCCGGGTCAGCAGGATCTTCTGCGGACTGGAGGAATGGCTGAAATGACGGTGTACCTCATCCGCCACGGGACGACCCTGGCAAATGAACGGCACTTGTACTGCGGAAGCACCGATCTGCCTCTGTCAGAGAATGGCAGGGCGGCGCTGATGAATCGACCCCGCATGACTGTGGGCGACGTCCGATTCCTCACAAGCCCCACGCTTCGTTGCCGCCAGACCCTTGCCCTGCTATTCGGCGACGTATCCTATGAAGTCTGCCCGGATTTCCGGGAAATCGACTTTGGCGGCTTTGAAATGCACGGCTATGAGCAGCTCAAAGATGACCCGGCCTATCAGGCATGGCTGCATGCTGATCCGGAGCGCACGCCGCCCCCCGGCGGGGAGAGCGGAGAGCAGATGAAAAGGCGGGTTCTGGCGGCTTTCCAGCCGGTTCTGGCCTCCAATCGGGATACGGTGATCGTGACCCACGGCGGCGTCATTGCCGCCATCATGGAGAGCCTTTTCCCGGAGGAAGAAAAAAACCGCTATCAGTGGCAGCCAAAGCCGGGCAGCGGATATGCCGTGACCGGGAAAACCTATTGCCAAATACCATGAAGCAATAATACTAACTCTTGATTAAAAACTTTAATTCTTTCCGGCCTGAATTGTGCCAGAATGCGTTATCTTCCTTGCTGGGCGGAAAGCCCAGCGGCGTCATCTGCCTTTTCTGGCACAATTCATTCTCGGAAAGCTTTTAAAGCTTTCAATCAAGAATTAGTATAAAGCGCCGTCCCGACCGGGACGGCGCTGCTTGTGTTTCGGAAAATTGTCCGCTGTCAGGAAGCGGCGGCTCGGCTTGCCCTGTCCGGCAGCTGGGATACGATGACGCCTGCGAACACCAGAGCGCAGCCCAGCAGTTCCCAGGGGGTCATGGTTTCATGAAGCACCAGCCAGCCGCCCAGAGCGGCAAAGACGGACTCCAGGCTCATAATCAGCGACGCGGCGGCAGGCTCCAAATCCTTTTGCCCCACGATCTGCAGGGTATAGGCGACGCCCATGGACAAAATGCCCGCAAAACCCAGAGGCAGCCAGCAGGCGGCAATGGCGGAGAGGGTAACGGTTTCCTGAGTCAGAAACAGGAAGGGCACGGAGAGCGCCGCGACCACCAGGCTCTGAATGCAGTTGAGCCGCAGACCGTCCAGATCCCCTGCCAGACGGTCAATACAGGTGATCTGCACCGCGAAAGCCAGAGCGCAGCCCATGAGAAACAGGTCGCCCTTGTTGATCTGGGATACACCCATGCAGCTGAGCAGATACAGTCCAACCACCGCCAGCGCTACGCTGAATACCGTAGCCTTGGGCGGCTTCTTCCCCAGAAACAGCCCCAGCACCGGCACCAGAACGATGTACATGGCGGTGAGAAAGCCCGCCTTTCCCGCGTCGGTGTACACAATTCCGATCTGCTGCAGGCTCGCTGCCACGAACAGGGCGCAGCCGCAGAGGAAGCCGACCTTCCAAAGCGCGGGATTTTTCCATTTCGCCGCGGACTCCCGGAAGCTGCACTTGCCCATGTCCATGGCAAACGAGCAGAGGATCAGAAATACAACCGCCAGCAGACAGCGGATTGCCTGGAAGGTAAACGGGCCGATGTGATCCATGCCCACGCTCTGGGCGATAAAGGCAAAGCCCCAGATTACCGTTCCCAAAAGCAGACTCAAACTGCCGCGAATTCTGTTTTTCTTCATTTTCATCACCGGCGATTACTTTACCATATTTTCCGGGGCAATGCAAGGCGCGTTGCTTTTTTTGGATACTGTGGTATAATAGGAGAAAAAACCGGAGGCAGTATTATGGAAGAAATCGAAAAAATTCCCACCCGCGACCAGATCCCGGAGGCGGACACCTGGGCGTTGGAGGATTTGTACGCCAACGATGAGGCCTGGGAGGCGGAGCTGACCACGCTGGAGGAGGATCAGAAGGCTCTGGCTTCCTTTGAAGGCCGCCTTGGCGGCAGCGGGGAGGCGCTTTGCGCTTACCTGGAAACCATGGAGCGGGTCAACGGGAAAATGGAGCTGCTGGGGAATTACTGTATGCGCCGGGCGGATCAGGATACCCGCAACACCACCTACCAGGCCATGTCCGGCAGATTCATGAGCGCTGCCGTGGCGCTGGGCGCGGCCTGCAGCTTCGACACCCCGGAGATCATGGCAATCTCTGATAAGACCCTGGAGGCGTTTTATCGAGACTGCCCCAAACTGGAGCGTTACCGCCGCTTCCTGACGGACGTGCGCCGCCGGAAAGCTCACACCCTTTCCACCGCCGAGGAGAAGCTGCTGGCGGCGGCAGGGGAAATGGCTCAGGCTCCGGATACCATCTACGGCGCCCTCACCGACGCGGACATGAGGTTTCCCGACGCGGTGGACGCCCAGGGGCGAAAGCACCCCCTGACTCAGGGCACCTTCGTGAAGCTGGAGGAGAGCGCCGACCGAACCCTGCGCCGCAGCGCCTATGAAAACCTGTACGACGGCCTGGAGGGGGTCAAGAATACGGCTGCCGCCCTGCTCAACGCCCAGAATAAGCAGCTGAAGTTCTTTGCCGAGGCTCGGAAGTATGACAACGCCCTGGAAGCGTCTCTGGACGCCACCAACGTCCCCACGGCGGTCTACCAGAACCTCATCGAGGCTGTCCATCAGAACATGGATAAAATGCACCGCTATGTCCGCCTTCGCAAGGAGCTGCTGGGGGTGGATGAGCTGCATTTCTACGACATTTACACGCCTCTTGTGAAGGATGTGGACAAGCACATTCCCTTTGCGCAGGCCAAGCAGACGGTTTATGAAGCGCTTGCTCCCCTGGGCGAGGACTACCGAGCCATTTTGAAGCAGGGCTTTGACAACCGCTGGATTGACATCTACCAGAACGAGGGCAAGCGGGGCGGCGCGTATTCCGCCGGCACCGCCGTCCACCCCTACGTGCTGCTGAATTACACCGGCACCCTTGACAGCCAGTTCACCCTTGCCCACGAGATGGGTCACGCCCTCCACTCCTACCTATCCAGCAAAAACCAGAATCCCATTGACGCGGATTATGCGATTTTCGTCGCTGAGGTGGCCTCCACCTGCAACGAGGCGCTGCTGATGGAGCACCTGCTTGCCAGGACGACGGACAAAAGGGAACGGGCGTATCTCATCAACCATTTCCTGGAGCAGTTCAAGAGTACGCTGTACCGCCAGACCATGTTCGCCGAGTTTGAGCGGAATATCGGACAGATGACCGCCCAGGGTCAGACCTTGACCGCCGATGTGCTGTGCGCCGAGTACAAGCGCCTGAACGAGCTGTACTTTGGCCCGGACATGGTGGTGGACGACCGGATTGCTTTGGAATGGGCACGGATTCCCCACTTCTATTACGATTACTATGTGTTCCAGTACGCCACGGGCTATTCCGCCGCCATTGCCCTGTCCCGCCGGATTCTGCGGGAGGGGGAGCCGGCGGTGAAGGATTACCTGGGCTTCCTCTCCGGCGGCTGCTCCAAGAGCCCCATCGAGCTGCTCAAGGGCGCGGGGGTGGATATGACCAGCCCGGAGCCGGTGAACCAGGCGCTGAAGCTGTTCGGCGAGCTGCTGGACGAGATGGAAAATCTGACCCGGGAGTAAGCCATGGAAGAGATTTTTTTGCCAACCCTGCACACCTTCGCCATGAACAATATTTTCACCGGCTCCAAGGGCCTGTTCCGCTTCCGGGCGGAACCGAAGGTGGTCATGGCGAACCCCAAGGAAGTGGACTACGCCCAAAGCGCCATTCATGTGGAATACTGGCACGGCCTGTACTGCTATGAAAAAAGCACCATGGAGGGGGAAGCCACCTTCCCCATGAGCGAGGAAGGCCGACTGGAAATGCTCCACTGGCTGGAAGAGAAGGTTTGACTCGGGGGAGCATTGGGGAATCTGACTTGACTCCCATATTCCCAAATGCTACAATCAAAAAAAGTCTGCAAGCAATCGTAGCACTTTGACCCAAGGATGGAGGCGGATGGAAATGTAAAAACAGGGAAAGCTGTTGGCAATTCTGACCGCATTGGCGCTGCTTCTCAGCGGCTGCGGCCTTGGCGGCGGGAGTACGCAAACTGCCGGCGTATCGGATACCACTTCGGAAATGACCCTTGCTTGGCGCTCCGCATTCTGGTTCTCGGACGTTCCGGTGACCGCCGTGAGCCACGGTGAGGATTATGCCATCGACTGGGTGGACAAGGGAATGGAGGCGCACGTCCGCCAGCTTCTCGGCAAGCCGGAGGGGGATATTCTGCACAGCGATGTGTGGGGCATCCGAATGCTGACGCTATCGGACACACCGGATGGATGCTATGACCAGCTGTTGCTTGAACCCGCAGCGGAAAGCCTGAGCTATGGGGATACGCTGTTCTCCAAAGAACTGGGTAAATCCTTTGCGGACAAGGACATACCCTGGGTGGAACGGCTGGATGACCTGCGGCATTTTGACAGTCTCCAGATTTTCGGCATCCAGGACGGCTCTGAACACCGGAAGGTGGATCTGTCGGGGCCGACACAGTGCCCGAACCTGTCCGTCCTGGTTCTGAACCAAATCGGCCTGGATTCCCTGGATGCTCTCGCCGACTGCGGCGGGCTTCAGGTGGTGCACCTTTGGGGCGTGAAGCCGACTACCCTGGAACCGCTGGGGAAGCTGACCCGGCTGCGTTACCTGTGGCTGTATGACTGCGGGAGTGTGGATCTGCTTCCGCTGAAGACGCTTACCGAATTGACCTCCCTGCGGGCCTGCCAGTGCGACGCGGTATCTCTGGAGCCGTTGGCGGATGTGAAGGGATTGAAGGCGCTGGATCTGTCCTATACCGTTTTCCCAAGCCTGGAGCCGCTGCAAGGGACGGCGTTGGCGTATCTGGATATGGGATTGTCCGAATCCAACAGGAAGCTGTATGACGCTTTGGACTATTCGCCTCTGACGGATCTGCCGGGGCTGCGGTTTTTGAATCTGACTAACAACCGGAAGGTGGACGCGGATCTTTGCCGGGCAATCCTGGACGGCAGTCCGGCACTGGAATACCTGAATGTGATGGAAACCAAGGCGTCAGGGGAACTGGGGAAACGTGACCTGGACACGGATCATTTGAAGTGTTTTTCCTTTTGAGGCAGTATTGCCTCATACTAATTCTTGATTGAAAGCTTTAAAAGCTTTCCGAGAATGAATTGTGCCAGAAAAGGCAGATGACGCCGCTGGGCTTTCCGCCCAGCAAGGAAGATAACGCATTCTGGCGCAATTCAGGCTGGAAAGAATTAAAGTTTTTAATCAAGAGTTAGTATCA
>JAQXPK010000027.1 GCA_029100605.1 Bacillota bacterium
GCGGGTAATCTCATCAAAATGATTCTTATATTCTTATCTTTAATGTATCCCGAAGGGATTCCTTAATTGTCAATTGTTCATTGTTAATTGTCAATTCAAATTTCTATTTGTCGGTAGCTGAGTAAAACCGATAAGCACTAAAAATTTTGTGCTTATCGGGATCACTCAGCCAGGCGGTGAATTCCGGCTTGCGGGCAAGCGCCCCAAAGCACCCCTTGCATTTTCCGGGCATATCGGGTATAATCTTCCCAAAGACTAACCTTTCAGGAGGAACCCCATGGAAAACGAAGAATTGGAAGAAAGCGGCATTCTCACCCTCACCGATGAGGACGGACGGGACGTGGACTTTGAGTACCTGGACTGCCTGACCTACGAGGGCAAGGAATACCTTGTGCTGATGCCCGCCGACGACCCCGCTACCGAGATCGTGATATTGGAAGTGGTGCCGGTGGACGAGGAGAACGAGAACTACGTCGCCGTGGAGGACGAGGCGGTTCTGGACGCGGTGTACGGCCTGTTCAAGGAGAAGTACAAGGATATTCTAACCTTCGAGGAAGAGTGAGCGAAGCGGCAGCCGGTTCGGTTGCCGCTTTATCTGTCCGCGCCGGACGACCCAAGGGCAATGTCCCGCACCACTTCTCCCGCCAGAAGCAGTCCCGCCGCCCCCGGCACAAAGGCCACGCTGCCGGGAATCTGCCGTTTGCCCAGAGCGGCGGCCTCTTCCTCCCAACCGGTGGGGGTAAGGGCTTCCTCCCGGGAATAGACGACCTTCAGGTGCCGGATGCCCCGCTTGCTCAGCTCTCTGCGCATGACCCGAGCCAGGGGACACATGGAGGTCTTGGCGATGTCCGCCACCTCGAACCGAGAGGCATCCAGTTTATTGCCCGTGCCCATGCAGCTGATGATGGGCACCGCCGCGTCATGCGCCTGCTGCACCAGCGCCAGCTTGCCGGTGACGGTGTCGATGGCGTCCACAACATAGTCGTATTGGGAAAAGTCAAAGGCACCCGCAGTATCGGGGGTGTAAAACAGGGGGTAGGTGCGCACCACGCAGTCGGGGTTGATGTCCAAAACCCGGCTTTTCGCCGCGTCGACCTTCCGCATTCCCACGGTGGAATGGGTAGCCAGGATCTGCCGGTTCAGGTTGGAGAGGCTGACGGTGTCGTTATCGATGAGATCCAGCTGCCCAATGCCGCTGCGAGCCAGAGCCTCCAGGGTATAGCCCCCCACGCCCCCAAGCCCGAACAGCGCCACCCGGGCCTTCCGCAGCCGCGCCAGCGCTTCGGTGCCCAGGAGCATTTCGGTACGGATAAATTGCTCGCGCATATTGCTTCCCCTCCGATGGTATGAATATATGCGTATATCGGCTTCAATCAGCTGTTAAGATAAATTGGCGCGCAGCCGCCTTGCCTCTCCCTTTGGGAGAGGTGGCAAAAATCTTCGATTTTTGACGGAGAGGGTACGCTGTACCGATACACCCTCTCAGTCACCTGCGGTGACAGCTCTCCCAAAGGGAGAGCCATGGGTGCTGCCGCACCAGTACGCCAAATTCCAGTCTACCGCTTATCCCGATAAACACATTGTTTTATATCATGCCCCGAAATCAAAGTCAATGACGGATGCGGAAGAAAAATCCGCCCCACCGCAAGGATTTCCCCGAAAAGAAGTTGCTTTCTACCCGGAGCCTGTTATAATAGGGGGAAAGCATCGTGCCATGACAGCGGCGGCTCGCCGCATCGACATAAGAAAGGAACCCTGGTATGCAAAAGAACAGTATCAGAATCATTGCGGCGGCGCTCTGCGCTCTGACCCTGGCTCAGAGCTTTGCCGGCTGCGGAAAAAAACCGGAGACGGAGACCACAGCGCCGACGGTGCAGACCGCGGAGGCCACCGTCCCCGCCACGGTGCCTGCCGACGGCAATCCCGACGACGTGACCTGCAAGGGCACCTATTCGGCGGACAATGTCAACGCTTCCACCGTGGTCGCCACGGCTGGCGACGATACACTGACCAACGGGCAGCTGCAGGTCTACTACTGGCTGGAGGTCGCCTCCTACCGGCAGGCGGGTCACGAGACTGCCCCGGACTTTGACAAGCCTCTGGACACCCAGCCCTGTGAGCTGGACGACAGCGTTGCCAGCTGGCAGCAGTATTTCCTGAGGCGGGCGCTGAACACCTGGCACAGCGCCCAGGCGCTCTCGGCTCAGAGTGTGGACGAGGGTCTGCCCACGGAGGAGGCCTACCAGCCGGATCCGGAGAAGCACGAGACCTATATGACCGGTATGCCCGCCACCTCCGTCCTCTACGGCTACAACAAGAACTACCGGATCAACACCCTGCACCAGCAGTTTTTGGACAACATTCCCCAGATGCTCACCGAGCTTGCCCAGAAAAACGCTCTGGCGGATACGGAAGCCCTGGCCCGGGATCTCGCCGGGGCGTCGGCGGCGGATCTGTCCGCCTGCGTAGAATTGTATAACCGGGGATATATGTACTATACCGCTTTGAGCTACTATCTGGATCCCACTCAGGAAGAAGTGGAGGCCTATTTCGCGGAGCACGAGGATGCATATGCCAAAGCAGGGGTGACCCGGGACAGCGGCAAGCTGGTGGATATACGCCACATCCTGCTGGTTCCCCAGGACGGGGAGGACGGAACCGTGGAAGCCGCCTGGAACGACTGCGAGGCGGCGGCTCAGGCGCTGGTGAAGCAGTATGCCTCCGAACTGAGCAAAAACCGGCAGAAAACCAATCGATCCACGGAGGACGCGATCTTCGCGGCGATTGCCAACAAAAATTCCCAGGACGCCGGTTCTGCGCTGGACGGCGGGCTGTACCAGAAGCTGCACAGGGGGGAGCTGACCCCTGTGCTGGACGACTGGTGCTTTGACGAGGCTCGGGTGCCCGGCGATGTGGAGGTGCTCCGTTCGGACGCGGGATACCATGTGGTGTTCTTCAAGGGCAGCACCGACATCTGGTACGACACCGCCCGGCAGGATCTGATCGCCCAGATGGGCTGGGAAAAGATCGTCCAGGCTCGGGACAAGTATCCCTGCAAAATCGACTACAGCGGCATTTCCCTGGGTGCTGCCCCCCAGAGTGCTCCTGTGACGGCGTCCGACCTGCTGTACGCCGACGTAGCGCATCAGCGCTACCCGGAAGTCCAGCTGTATTTACAGCAGGACTACCCCACCACCATGTACGGCAACTACAAGATCACCTCCCACGGCTGCGGCATTACCACCATGGCCATGCTGGCGACCTATATGTCCGACACGGAGCTGACGCCCCCGGAGATGTGCCGCCGCTACGGCGGTTACTGCTTCCAGAACGGCACCGACGGGAGCCTGTTCTCGGTTGCGCCGTCGGAGCTGGGCTTCTATCTGAAGAAGAAAACCTACAAGCCCCAGGAGGCCAGAGAGGCCATGGAGGAGGGCTACCTGGTGGTCTGCGTCCAGACCAAGGGCTACTGGACCCGGGGCGGACATTATCTGCTGCTGGAAAAAATGTTTGACGGCGACAAGATCCAGGTGCGGGACTCCAACATCTTCAACTACGGCAGGCTGGAGAACCACAAAATCGACCGGTTTGACTTTGCCACTGTCATTCCCTCCGGTGTCGGCTACTGGATCTACGAGAATAAGGTCGTGACCATCCCCCAGTGCGCCCGCTGCGGCAATCCGGCGGAAGGAGCGCCCGCGTCCCTGTTCCGGGAGGATTACCTCTGTGAGAAATGCGCCGCCGCCCTGCTCCGCCGCGATACATATCTGAATTACAACGGTGTATAACGACAAAAAAGCACGCCTGACCGAAAAACGCGGTCAGGCGCGTTTTGTATCTCAGAACTGCGCCGCCTCGTCGGATTTGATCCGGAATCGTCCCGCCCGACGTCTGGGAGCGAATGGAGCAGAATTTGACAAATCCAGAGACGATACGTATAATACGGATGTAGCTATTCATGAAGGAGGATTCTGCAATGGGAGAGGTCAAGAGGAAGTCCAGGCCGCGCGCATTTCTGGACTGGTTCTTATCTGACCGGCTGTTTGCCCTGCGGCTGCTGATAACACTGGCTGTCACCGGCACGGTGTTTTACTGCTTCAATTATCTGACCCCCCTGGCGGCTGACGACTATTGGTACACCCGCTCCTTTGCCACCGGAGAAAGGATTACCTCGGTGAAGGATATTTTTCCATCCCTTTATGCCCACTATTTTCAGATGAACGGGCGGGTTGTCACTCATTTTCTGGCTCAGCTGTTTCTGATGTTCGACAAGCAGGTGTTCAACCTGATTAACACTGCGGGCTTTCTGCTTCTGGGTCTGCTGATGGGGTGGCACAGCGGTTTCTTCCGGGGGAAGAAGCGGGCAATCCGGTTCGGGCTGATTTACGCCCTGCTGTATTGGATCGTGCCGGCCTTCGCGGAGGATTTTCTATGGGTGGATGGTGCCTCCAATTATCTATACGGTATTCTGATCATTCTGATCTATCTCATCCCCTTCCGCAGATTGTTGGAGGAATCCCATGTCCAGAAAGCCCCTCATTTCTTTCGGGAGTGCGTCCTGGCTCTGGGAAATCTTGCTTTCGGCGTTATCGCCGGCGCTACCAATGAAAATACCGGAGCGGCTCTGATCTTCGTAACCGCTTTGATTTTGGTCATTCACAGGCTTCTGTACCACCGTGGCCTGCGCGCCTGGATGCTGACAGGCTGGGTTGGCAGTGTGGCCGGCTTCCTGTTCATGCTGCTTGCCCCCTCCAATGCCCTGAGAATCTCCGGTGTTGCCCTGACCAACGCCGCAGAGCCGGGTGGCGCGTTCTCTCTCATTCCTCGCAGCCTGTTCCGCGTTCTTCAGAGTGTGGTATCCGCCCTTAGCTCTATTCTCTGCTACCATTTGCCCGTGTTTCTGCTGTTCGCAGTGGTGCTGATGCTCTATTTTCGCCAGAACGAACAGGTGTCCCGTCAGAGCAAATGGTGCCGGCTTGTACCCAGCATCGTGTTTTTCATCGCGTCTGCCCTGTCCGCCGGTGCCTTTGTGGTGTCCGTCTCTTCGCCTGAGCGGGTGTGGAGCGGGTCGATCATCTTTGCGCTGATCTCCATCGGCTGCGTGGTTTCCATTCTGGAATTGGACTGCAAATTGGAGCGGCTGACAATTCAGACAATCCTGCCCGCCATTATCGTGGTATGCACACTGGCAAGCTGTGTCAACACCGCCTGGGAGCTGAACAAGGTTTATGTGCAGCACAACGACCGGATTGAACGTGCCATCGCGCGGAAGGAAGCGGGAGAAGAGAATTTCACCATGGAGCCTATCAACAGCGTTTCCCGGTTCTGCCTCTTTGAGACGCTGGGAGACACTACCAGTGGTGACTTCCTGGCAGACTTCTATGGCGGGAAAGACTCGCAATAACACCGGGCGAACCGGTTTTATGAATGGTAACGCCGCCCTGGCTGCTCCCCCGGAAGGACGCGTCCGACGGGCAGCATAGGCGCATCATGACAAAAGCACGCCTGACCGGAAAAACACGGTCAGGCGCGTTTTGTATCTCAGAACTGCGCCGCCTCGGCGGACTTGAGCTGAAGCTGGAGTTTGTCCGCAATCAGGGCGATGAACTCCGAATTGGTGGGCTTGCCTTTCGTATTGGAAACCGTGTAGCCGAAGAACCGCTGCAAAGTATCCAAATCCCCTCTGTCCCAGGCTACCTCAATGGCATGGCGGATGGCACGCTCCACCCGGCTGGGGGTGGTGCCGAAGGTTTTTGCTACCTGGGGATAGAGCACCTTGGTGATGGCGTTAATCACGTCCATGTCGTTGACGGCAATGATGATGGCCTCCCGCAGATATTGATAGCCCTTGATGTGGGCGGGGACGCCGATTTCGTGGATGATGTTTGTGACCATGGTCTCGATGCTGGTCTTGTCCGGGCGGCGCTTTTCGGGACTCCGAAGGCTCTCCCCACCCTGGATTTCCTCCAGCCGCTCGACCAGAGCGGTCATATCGCAGGGCTTCAGCATCAGATACCGAACCCCCAGATTGGCTGCCGCCGTGGATACATATTCGGTCACAAAGGCGGAGGTAGCCAGGGTGATGGGGCGGCGCTCCATGCCGGAAATGGCCTTGAGCACCCCGATGCCGTCCTTCTTGCTCAGCATCAGATCCAGCACCAAAACGTCGGGCTTCCGCTCCAGAATCATGGAAATGGCCTGTTCCCCGTCGTTGGCCGTTCCCACAACCTGAAAACCGTCGGCACGCTGCAGGGCGGCGGTCAGGGCGGTGCAAAAGTCCTCAGCGCTGTCCGCGATGAATACGGTTGTTACGTGTTCCATTACAGTCCTCTCCTGTCATGTAAAGTTAGAATTTGCTCCCCATGCCACGGATCAAACAGATCCATGTGCGACAAATAAAGAATAGCATGAACTTGACACTTTTGCAAGGAAAAACAAGCAAAATCGCTCGTCAAAAACAGCGTAAAATCGACATTTACTGGAATATTACAGAACTTTTCTACATTTTTCGACAAAAAGGGGTCGTTCCCGCCCCTGTTGACGCCGCCGCCGACCCGGTGTAAAATGGGCGCAGATCCTGTTGAAAGACATCCATCAGGAACGAAGTATGGAGGATGACCCCAATGGATAACCGAACCAAAGCACTTTGTGATTTTTTAGACGCGTCCCACAGCGTCTACCATGCCCAGGCGTACCTCGCCCAAACCCTGGAAGCCGCCGGCTATACCCGGCTGTTGGAGCACCAGGCGTGGAGCCTCGTCCCCGGGGGAAAATACTATCTGACCCGGGGCGGCTCCGCGCTGCTGGCCTTCCGGGTGCCCCGGGGGGAGATTACGGGTTTCACCATGAGCGCCAGCCACGCAGACCGTCCCGGCTTCAAGGTCAAGGAGAATTTCGAGCTCACCGGCACCTATACCCGCATGGCGGTGGAGCGCTACGGGGGGATGCTGATTGCCCCCTGGCTGGATCGCCCCCTGTCCGTAGCGGGGCGGGTGACGGTGGAAACGGAAGACGGCGTAAGAAGCAGGCTCGTGGACATCGACCGGGATCTGCTGCTGATTCCCAACGTGGCGATCCACATGAACCGCCAGGCCAACGACGGCTATCATTGGAATCCAGCGGTGGATACCCTTCCTTTGATCGGCGGAAAAGAGGCGGCGGGGAAGCTTTCCGCCCTGTTGGAACAGGCGGCGGGCGGCAAAATTCTGGGGCAGGATCTGTACCTGTACATCCGCCAGAAGGCCGCGGTCTGGGGCGTGGACGAGGCGTACATATCCGCCGCCGGACTGGACGATCTGGAATGCGTCTGGGGCTGCGCCCAGGGCTTCCTGCACGGGAAGGAAAGCCGTGCCATTCCGGTGCTGTGCGTCTTTGACAGTGAGGAGGTCGGCTCCTGCTCCCCCCAGGGCGCGGCATCCGGTTTTCTGGAGGAGGTTCTGGGCAGGATCTGCGCCAGCCTGAAGCTGGAGCTGAGCCGTATGCTGGCCCAGTCCTTCCTGGTGTCGGCGGACAATGCCCACGCCATCCATCCCAACCACCCTGAGTACGCCGACCCCGGCAACGCCCCGGTGATGGGCGAGGGCATCGTGCTGAAATTCAACGCCAATCTCAGCTACTGCACCGACGCCCTTTCCGCCGGGATCTTCCGGAAGATCTGCCACAAGGCAGGGGTGAAGGTTCAGTCTTTCCACAACCGGGGGGATCTGCCCGGCGGCTCCACCCTGGGGCACATCTCTCTGGCCCACGTCAGCGTACCCACAGTGGACATTGGCCTTGCCCAGCTTGCCATGCATTCGTGCTATGAGACGGCGGCGGTTTGTGACGAGCTCGCCTTGGAAACCGCCATGGCAGCCTACTTCGGAACCACCCTGGAGGCCGCTGGGGACGGCTTCTCCCTAAGCTGAAGCAGCCGTCAAACTGCCCAAAAGCGGGGCTGCAGAATTGTTAAGCCAAGCCATTGTCAACCCTTGCCAGGTGTGATAGAATTTATGTATCTAGGTGGATTCTGCCTACTCCACAAAATAGGCACCATTCCGCTAAAACAAAGGAGGATAAACCCGATGACGCACGGTGCGGCAGTGTGGAGACCTGTCGTAATGCTTCTGGGATTTTTGCTTCCCGGAATGTGAGAACGCACGCGAAAATGGTAGGTGCGTTCGGCGTCGAAAACAGTATGGCAAGTGTAACCCTGAAGAACGTGAAGAAGATCTACCCCTTCAACGGCGACGACGAAAAGAAGAAAAAGAAGAAGGGCGAACCGGAGAAGAAGAACAACCTGCAGGTCACGGACAAGGGCGTCGTGGCTGTCCAGGACTTCAGCCTGGACATCAAGGACAAGGAATTCATCGTCCTGGTCGGCCCCTCCGGCTGTGGCAAGTCCACCACCCTTCGCATGATCGCCGGCCTGGAGGAAATCTCCGAAGGTGAGCTGTACATCGGCGACCGTCTGGTCAACGATGTTGCCCCCAAAGACCGGGACATCGCCATGGTCTTCCAGAACTACGCGCTGTACCCCCATATGACCGTTTACGAGAACATGGCCTTCGCTCTGAAGCTGCGCCATGCCCCCAAGGATGAGATCGATAAGAAGGTTCGGGAAGCCGCTGAAATCCTGGACATCACCCAGTACCTGGGTCGGAAGCCCAAGGCGCTGTCCGGCGGTCAGCGTCAGCGTGTCGCCATCGGCCGTGCTATCGTCCGCAACCCCCAGGTCATGCTGATGGACGAGCCTCTGAGTAACCTGGACGCCAAGCTGCGCAACCAGATGCGCGCCGAGATCATCAAGCTCCGGGAGCGTATCAACACCACCTTCATTTACGTTACCCACGACCAGACCGAGGCCATGACCCTGGGCGACCGCATCGTCATCATGAAGGACGGCTTCATCCAGCAGATCGGCACGCCTCAGGAGGTCTTTAACCATCCTTACAATCTGTTCGTCGCCACCTTCATCGGCACGCCTCAGATGAATATGTTCGAGAACGCCAAGCTCCTGAAGGTTGACGGCAAATACGCCGTCCAGCTGGACAACCAGACCGTGGTTCTGTCCGAGGAGAAGCAGGCTGCCCTGGCGAAGAACAATGTCGCCGAGCAGGATGTGGTTCTGGGCGTCCGTCCCGAGCACATTGAGCTGAGCAAGGAAGGCATCGAGGGCAAGGTGGACGTTTCCGAAATGATGGGCTCCACCGTCCATCTGCATGTTACCTCCATGGGTCGGGATGTGGTTCTGGTGGTCTCCACCATGAACATGACCGGCGCCGAGATCGCGGCGCTGTCCAGCGGCTCCACCGTTCACTTTACCTTCCCCGGCCATGTGTGCCACGTCTTCTCCAAGGAGACCGGCATCAACCTGGAAGCCTGATCTCTGTTTTTCCCAAACGGGTCTGCCTTAGTTGGCAGGCCCGTTTTCTGATACCAACTGCTTTCAATCAGGAATTAGGGCAACACCGCACAATGGGAACAGGGGGCTTCGGCGGTTCTTCTGCCCCATTATGCGGGATTGCCTCAGCATGGGAGCGCCGTACCGGAACTTGTATATTTGACAGGGGATCTGGGCAGAATTTGGTGATTCTACCAAAAAGTGGAGCTATGGCCATTTCATCGCCTGTTTTTACTTGACAAAGAAGAAAAAACGTATTATCCTTAACAGGTATTTCTATGACCTGGAAACGTTTCCTTTTCTGGGGGGATTCCCGGGAAAGAGCTTTTTCCGCCGTGGCGGCTGCAACCGGACATGGCGTCGGGAATAGGATGGATGCACAGCACCGGCGTTCCAGCCGGAGCGAAACCGAAAACGCAGCGGCGGACAATCCGCTTTCAGAATGGAGATCGAATATGAACAACAACTGTCTGAATATCCTGAAATGGACCGAGGCACAGCTGAAGTATACCTATGACGTGTCATTGCAGCAGGCAACTCCCCAGGAGCTGCACGAGGCGCTGGGGCAGGCCGTCATGATGGCTATTTCCGACGACTGGAGCCGTTCCAAGAAGACCCGTATGCCCAACCGGAAGGCCTACTACTTTTCCGCCGAGTACCTGATCGGGCGGCTGGTGTACTCCAACCTGTTCAACCTGGGCATCCTGGACGAGATGAAGGAGCTGTTCGCCCAGCGGGGCGTGGATCTGGCGATTCTCGAGGACATCGAGGATGACGCTCTGGGCAACGGCGGCCTGGGCCGTCTGGCTGCCTGCTTCCTGGACAGCGCCGCTTCCACCAACATCCCCCTGTCCGGCTACGGCCTGCGCTATAAGTTCGGCCTGTTCAAGCAGAGCTTCGACGCCGAGGGCAATCAGGTGGAGAACGCCGACGACTGGACGAAATTCGGCGATCCCTGGTCCTTCCGCCGCTACAACCACACCGTGAAGGTCAAGTTCCCCGACCATACCGTCCTGGCGGTTCCCTACGACGTGCCCATCATTGGCTACGATACCAGCAACGTTGGCACCCTGCGTCTGTGGCAGTGCGAGGCCGAGGAGGAGCTGGACTTCAACGCCTTCAACAATCAGGACTATCTGCGTGCCCTGGACGCCAAGAACAAGGCTGAGGACATCACTCGGGTGCTGTACCCCAACGACTCCACCTGGGAGGGCAAGCGTCTGCGCATCAAGCAGCAGTATGTGCTGTCCTCCGCCTCCCTGCAGGATATGCTGCGCACCTTCAAGATCGCCCACGGCAACGACCTGAGCCGCTTCGCCGAGTTCTACGCCGTGCAGCTCAACGACACCCATCCCGCCATGTCCATCCCCGAGCTGATCCGTCTGCTGATGGCGGAGGGCATGAGCTTTGACGATGCCTTCAATGTGGCTCAGAAGACCTTCTCCTACACCAACCACACTGTCATGGGTGAGGCGCTGGAAAAGTGGCCGCTGGATCTGATGCGCTCCGTGGTGCCCGAAATCGTCGACATCATCTGCCGCATCGACGAGAAGCTGAAGTGGGAGCATCCGGGGCTGTTCATCGTGAAGGACAACACCGCCCATATGGCGAATCTGTCCATCTACGTCGGCTCCTATATCAACGGCGTGGCGGAGATCCACTCCCAGATTCTGAAGGACGACTGCTTCAAGGATTGGTACTACGCCTTCCCCGAGCGCTTCCAGAATAAGACCAACGGCATCACCCCCCGCCGCTGGCTGGGTCTGTGCAACCCCGAGCTGACGGAGATGATCCGCCAGCATGTGGGCACCGGCTTCCTGAAGAACCTGGAGCTCATCGGCGGACTGAAGGATCAGATCAACAACGGAACCATCGTCGAGTTCAACGCCGTCAAGCGGAAGAAGAAGGAGCAGCTGTGCGCCGTCATCGCCAAGCACGAGGGCGTGATGCTGAACCCCGACTTCATCTTCGACGTTCAGGTCAAGCGTCTGCACGAGTACAAGCGCCAGCTGATGAACATTCTGTCCATCGTGGACATCTACTTCCGCCTGAAGGAAGGCCGCCTGCCGGACTTCCATCCCACGGTCTACCTCTTCGGCGCCAAGTCCGCTCCCGGCTATGCCCGAGCCAAGGCCATCATCCGCTATATCAACCGGGTGGCGAAGATGATCAACAACGATCCCGCCGTGGCGGATAAGCTGAAGGTGGTCTTTGTTCAGAACTACAACTGCTCCTACGCCGAGCACATCATCCCCGCCGCGGATATTTCCGAGCAGATTTCCCCTGCCGGCACCGAGGCGTCCGGCACCGGCAACATGAAGCTGATGCTCAACGGCGCTGTGACCTTGGGCACCCTGGACGGTGCCAACGTGGAAATCGCCCAGGAGGCCGGCAAGGAGAACGAGTATATCTTCGGTCACACCGTGGAGCAGATCAACGCGGTGAAGGACACCTACCGTTCCCGGGACATCTACGATTCCAACCCAGACCTGCGCCGGGCGATCAACACCCTGGTGGACGGCACCGTACCCACGGACGATGCCCAGCGGGAGCTGTTCCACGCCCTGCTGGACGGCACCAGCTGGCACAAGGCCGACCACTACTTTGTGCTGCTGGACTACGCTTCCTATCTGGATGCCAAGCTCCAGGCCAACCGGGATTATGCCGACCGTCTGGCTTTCGGCCGCAAGTGCCTGATGAACGTGGCTTCCGCCGCGAAGTTCTCCTCCGACCGCACCATCCGTCAGTACGCTGAGGAAATCTGGCACATCACGCCCACCCAATACTGATTTTCCCCAAAACGCGCCCGATTCCGAATGGAACCGGGCGCGTCCGCGTATCCGGGGCAAAAAACCTTGCCCAGGCGGTCGGATTGTGGTATAGTGGTGGGGAAGCAATCCCCGCGAATCGTGGCTTGGCGGTCAGTCGCCGCGGGGCATCCCCGTTTATGGAGGAAACACTATGAAAATTCAATTTATCGGCGCGACCCACGAGGTGACCGGCAGCTGCACCCTGCTGGAAGTGGGCGGGCGGTATTATCTGGTGGACTGCGGCATGGAGCAGGGAGCGGACGTTTTCCAGAACGTGCCCCTGCCGGTTCCGGCGAACGCCATCGAGGCGGTGTTCCTGACCCACGCCCACATCGACCACTCCGGTATGCTGCCCAAGCTCTGCAAGGACGGCTTCCACGGGTCAATCTACGCCACGGAGGCCACCTGCAACCTGTGCAGCATCATGCTCATGGACTCCGCCCACATTCAGGAATCCGAAGCCCAGTGGCGCACTCGCAAGGCCGAGCGCGCCGGGGAAGCGCCGGTGACGCCCATGTACGACACCAACGACGCCGCCGCTGCCATCAAGCTGCTGCGTCCCTGCCGGTATCAGCAGAGGCTCCAGGTGGCGGAGGGCATCGTCATCCGCATGACGGACATCGGTCACCTGCTGGGCTCCGCCGCCATCGAGCTGTGGCTGACGGAAGGGAACGAGACCCGCAAAATCGTGTTCAGCGGCGACGTGGGCAACGTCAATCAGCCGCTGCTCCGGGATCCTCAGCCCGTCGCCGAGACGGAATACTTAGTCATCGAGTCCACCTACGGCGACCGCCTCCATCCTAAGGAGAAGGGCGACGTGGTGCAGGAGCTTGCCGGGTGTATTCAGCGGGCGCTGGATCGGGGCGGCAATCTGGTCATTCCCTCCTTCGCCGTGGGGCGCACCCAGGAGATGCTCTACGCCATCCGGGAGATCAAGCAGCGCGGCCTGGTGACGGGTCACGACCACTTCCCCGTGTATGTGGACTCGCCCCTGGCGGTGGAGGCCACCGGGATTTTCCTCCAGTGCGACCCATCGGATTTTGACGAGGAAACCCAGGCTGTGCTGAAGCAGGGCATCAACCCCATCTGGTTTGACGGCCTGCATCTGGCTGTCACCTCCGACGAATCCAAGCGCATCAACGCCGATCCCCAGCCCAAGGTGATTCTCTCCGCCAGCGGTATGTGCGAGGCGGGCAGAATCCGCCACCATCTGAAGCACAATCTGTGGCGGAAGGAAAGCGTCATTCTCTTTGTCGGCTATCAGGCGGAGGGGTCTCTGGGCTGGAAGCTCCAGAACGGCGCGAAGTCCGTCAAGCTCTTTGGCGAGGACATCGCAGTGAACGCGGAAATCGCCATGCTCCACGGCACCTCCGGTCACGCGGATAGGGATGGGCTGCTGGCCTGGCTGGCAGGCTTCCGGGAAAAGCCGAAGCTTGTCTTTGTCAACCACGGCGAGGCGGACAGCTGTGAGGCCTTCCGGGCGACTCTGGACGCCATGGGCTACCGGGCGGAAGCGCCCTACAGCGGCACGGAATACGACCTGCTCACCGGCAAGCTGACGGCCTACACCGAGGGTGTGAAAATTGACCGGGCGGCGGCCTTCCGGGGCAGCCTCCGTGCCAGACAGGTCTATGAGGATCTGGTGGCGGCGGCGGAAGCCCTGCTTGCCCTGGTCAAGACCCGCCGTGGCAGAACCAATAAGGACAACGCCAAGCTCACCGCCCAGATCCGCAGCCTGATCGACAAGTGGAAGGATTAGCCGAACTTCCGCCGGGAAAGCCGACAAGGCCGCGTCCGAGAAACGCGAAAACCATCTGTTTCCAACGGAACAGATGGTTTTTTGCTGCCGGGGCGCAGTCCTGCGGACTGCGGCTGCGCGATTCTCACGAATCGCTTTCCTTTGAAGCTTTTGCAAGACAACGAGGGCTGGTATTGTATCTGTTTATTTTAACGGATATTTTGTAAATGGCTCCATATCCAGTTCAATTCGTTTATACGAATTCAGAACCGACATTGCTTCCTCCTCCGTAACGGTTCTTCCATCTTTACCGGCCTGCCCACGCCCCCAGTATAGTGTGATCGGATCACGGACGATTTTCTCGATAAACTCAGGGGCGTTTGCGCCACATCGATAGAAACCATAATACCGCCCCTGATCTGGCTGTTCTTCTTCACATTTCTCCAGAATTCCCCCTGCGCAAATATAGGATATACCGCTTGCATACTGCTTTAATTCTCCATCCTGAATGGTAAAAATGCCCAGACTTGCGGTATCCTGACCGCTCTCAGGCTGACAGGTAATCAGTTCCTCAATCACTCACACTTTCTTCCGCATCCTCGCGGTTATGCAAAATGCGGTTGGACAGGCCGAAGAGCTTGCCGCCGTAGGCGGTATCGGTCTCCTTGACCGCCTGCTCATTCCGTTCCCAGAACAAAGCGATGATCTTTGCGTCTTCCACACAGAACCACTCCTATTACAATATATTTGGACAAGGAAGCCGGGCAGCCAGTCCGGCTTCCTTTCCATCTCGTGCCTAAGCTACAATAAGAGGAGCAACTGGCTGACCGATCACTCCTTGGGCTTTTATGCCCGCTCGAAAGACTGTTAGCCATCCTCTTATTGCAGCGTTCGATTTGAGCAGGTTGAGCCATAGAGTTCGTGTCACCCAATAGATTGAATCGGCAATGAGAAAAGGATGGATTCCGGTTGCGGATCATTTATATTGGAGGAAGAAACATGAACTCTGTCGGCATTGATGTCTCGAAAGGAAAGAGCATGATAGCGGTCATGCGCCCCTTTGGAGAGGTGGTCTGCTCGCCTTTCGAAGTGCCTCATACGTCCAGTGAACTCAGTGCGCTGGCAAAGCGGCTGAAAAGCCTGGACGGCGAGACCCGCGTGGTCATGGAGGCCACAGGCAACTACCATTTACCCATCGCAATGGTGCTCCACGAAGCGGGGATCTATGTTTCTGTAGTCAACGCGATGCTGGTGCATGACTACGGGAACAACTCGTTGCGCCGGGTCAAAACCGATAAAAAGGATGCCGTAAAACTGGCAAACTACGGCCTTGACCGCTGGCTGAATCTTCCAGAGTTTTCTCCAGAGGAGGAAATCCGGATGCAGTTAAAAACTTGCTGTCGGCAGTATCAGCAGTATTCCAAGGTTCAGACCATGCTGAGTAACAACTTGATCTCTCTGCTGGATACCGTGTTTCCCGGAGTAAACCGCCTGTTTTCCAGCCCTGTGAGAGCCGACGGCAGCGAGAAATGGGTGGATTTCGTTGAAACTTTCTGGCATTGTGAATGCGTCAGCGAACTGTCCCAGAAGGCATTTGAAAAGAAATACCAGAAATGGTGCCAGAAGCACGGTTACTACTTTCGCGAAGCCAAGGCACTGGAAATCTATACCGCTGCCTGCGGAGCCATTGGAGTGATGCCGAAAACAGAAACAACACATCTGTTGATTACCCAGGCTGTCTCACAGATGAAGGCTACTTCTACCGATCTTTCGGAACTCAAGAAGGAGATGCTGCATCTGGCTGAGCAGTTACCGGAATTTCCGGTGGTACAGAAGATGTACGGTGTCGGACCGACGCTTGGGCCTCAGCTCATGGCCGAGATTGGCGATGTGCGGCGATTCTACTCAAAGAAAGCCCTTGTTGCTTTTGCCGGTATTGATGCTCCGCCAAACGATTCCGGGCAGATCGCCGGTAACCACAAGGCTATGAGTAAAATCGGGTCATCCGCACTTCGTAGGACACTGTTCCTGGTTATGGGTGTGTATCTCCAGAACGCTCCCGCGGATGAACCAGTGTACCAGTTCATGGACAGAAAGCGCGCCGAGGGTAAGCCCTACAGGGTCTACATGATGGCTTCCGCAAATAAGTTCCTGCGCATCTATTACGCCTCGGTTAAGGCTTATCTCGACGCTTTGGAAGCAGTGTAATCCTGTACATACTTTACTGGCTGGCCGCCGTTTCAAAAAAGAGACGCGAAGCGGCTTAGATTGGTGTACCCATTTTGTCCAGCAAAATTTCTGAAATTCCTACTTGACTTTTGTTAGCAGGTCTTTCTTTTTTGTTCCTCACCCTAGTAGTAAGCATTCGGCATGAAAAGGTTACACCTATCATAACATAAAATTTGAATTTTGCATCCATGAGAAGCGGGCAGCGCCAACGAAGCAAAATCCGGCCCCTCCGTGAGGGCCGGATCATTTTAAGGCAATACCGCATAATGGGGCAAGGAGATTCGGCAAGAGATTTTGACGCAAGCGAAAGTATGAAAAATGCGGGAATACTGGATGTATTTCCCATTTTTCATACTGCACGATTGGGACTTTAGATCTGCCGAAGCCCGCAGTTCCCACCCAGCGGTGTTGCCTTAATTCGCGCCGCATCTCTACGGTCGTCTCAAACGGACTGTTTTTACGGCAGCTTGCGCTGCCGCCGCCCTTTCGAGCCCCGCCTGACACATCAAAAACGGGTCATCCCCCATGGGATGACCCGTTTTTGGGTATGGGCGTTCTTATAGGGCTTTTGGAAAAATCAAATTGTACCAGCCCTTTTCCATCATTCATACTCCGGTTTGATCCACATCCCTACGGGATGCGTCTCAAATCGAAGGGACTCTCCCACGGGCTAAAAACAGTCCACCGGACTGTTTTTACGGCAGCTTGCGCTGCCGCCGCCCTTTCGAGCCCCGCCTGGCACATCAAAAACGGGTCATCCCCCATGGGATGACCCGTTTTTGGGTATGGGTGTTCTTATAGGGCTTTTGGAAAAATCAAATTGTACCAGCCCTTTTCCATCATTCATACTCCGGTTTG
>JAQXPK010000028.1 GCA_029100605.1 Bacillota bacterium
TCGAGCAGCTCGACGGTCTTGAGGATGATGTCGTCAAAGTCGAGCGCGTTCGCCTCGTGCAGACGCTTGTCGTATTCCTCGTAGAGCTGCGCGATGCGGTCCATGCGGAAATCGCCGGACTTCCCGGCGTGTTTGGAAAACGCCGCCGGGTCCTGCCGCCGGTCCTTGGCCTTGCTGATGACGGACAGGGCCAGCCGCGGCGGCAGTGCCTTTTCGTCCAGGTCAAAATCGCGGAGGATATCCTTCATCACGCGCTCGGAATCGCTCGAGTCGTAGATCGTGAAGCGGCCGGTATAGCCGTCCAGCCGGTCGATCTCCCGCCGCAGGATGCGGCAGCAGGCCGCGTGGAACGTCATGGCCCAGACGTCCATGGCGTAATCGCCGAGCAGCGCCTGCAGCCGGCTTTTGAGCTCGTTGGCGGCCTTGTTGGTGAACGTGATGGCGAGGATGGACCACGGCGCGGCGGGCCGGAGCGCGCACAGGCGCTCGGCCTGCAGCTGCATGGCGGGATCCTGCGTTTTGAGGTACGTTTCGAGATATGTAAGGTCCTCTTCGGTCACGTAGTCCGGGACCTCCTGCGAGTCGGAGCCTTCACCGAAGGCGATGAGGTTCGCAATGCGGTTGATGAGGACCGTCGTTTTGCCGCTGCCCGCGCCGGCCAGCAGCAGCAGCGGGCCCTGTGTGGTCAGGACGCCCTCGAGCTGCATGGCGTTGAGATTCTGAAAGCGCGCGGCGATGACCGCGCGGCGGGCGGCCAGAAATCGGGATTCAAATGTCTGTTCCATAGCTTCACCTTTGCGTCAGCTGACGCTTCAATAAACTATGGATATTCTACCGCATCTGACCGGATTTGTCGATATCAAAAAAATGTTCGAAGCCGTTCGAGCGCTTTCTTTTCGATCCGGCTGACCTGGACCTGCGAGACGCCGATGAGCTCCGCCACGCGCTGCTGCGTCAGGCTGTGGTAATAGCGCAGCTGGATGACGAGCCGCTCCTTCTCGCCCAGATGCCGCAGCGCCTCCCGCAGGGCGAGCTTTTCCAGCAGCTTTTCCTCCATGCCGTCCGTGCAGAGGACGTCTTCAAGGGAAAAGCCCTCCTCGCCAGTCTGCCGCTGGATCGATTCGGCGGCGCTGGTGGCCGTCTCGGCGCTGGCGATCTCCTCGGGAGACAGCCCCATAGCCTCCGACAGCTCGGATACCGTCGGCTCGCGGCCGAAGTCGCCGGTCAGGCGCTCGCGCGTTTTTTTGATGGCAGCCGCGCGCTCTTTGATGCTGCGGCTGACCTTGACGGCGCCGTCGTCGCGCAGGAAGCGGCGGATCTCCCCTGCGATCTTCGGCACGGCGTAGGTGGAAAACTGCGTGCCGTAGGCCGTGTCAAAGCCCTCGACGGCCTTGAGAAAGCCGACGCAGCCCAGCTGGAACAGATCGTCCGGCTCCACGCCGCGGCCGAAATACCGTCGCGCGATCGACCAGATCAGGCCGGTATTCTCCGTCACGAGCCGCTCCGTGGCCGTCCGGTCACCCTGCTGAGCCTGCGCGATGAGCGTGATCGTCTCGCTCAAGCGTTCTTCCCCCGCTGCACGATCTTCCGCTTCATATGTACCGTCGTCCCCCGCCCCGGCTTCGACGTGACCTGCAGCGAGGTCATGAAGCTCTCCATGATCGTAAAGCCCATGCCGCTGCGCTCGGGGCCGCCGGTCGTGAACATGGGCGTGCGGGCCTTTTCGATGTCCTCCATCCCGCAGCCCTTGTCGCGCACGACAACGTCGAGGACGCTGTCCGGCAGGATGCGGCAGCGGATGGTCACGAGGCCGATCGTATCGCGGTAGGCGTGGACGATGCAGTTGGTGACCGCCTCGGAGACGGCGGTCTTGATATCGTTCAGCTCCTCGAGATTCGGGTCGAGCTGCGCGGCAAAGCAGGCGACGGCCGCGCGGGCAAAGGCCTCGTTGGCGGACCGGCTGGGGAAGGTCAGCGTCATTTCATTTTCAGCTTTCATGGACCAGACTCCTTTCATCTTCCAAGGTTGCGATGCGCTCGATCCCGGAGGCCCGGAGCACCTTCATCGGCTGCGGCGGCACGCTTCTGAGGACCACCTCGCCGCGCAGCTGCCGCATATGGCGGACGCAGGCGATCACGATGGCGATGCCGCTCGAGTCCATAAACGTGACCTCCCGGAAATCCAGCACGAAGACGCGCGGCAGATAGAGCTCGATTTTATTGCCGACAACACGCATGATATCCTTCGCGCTGTGGTGGTCTATCTCGCCGCGCAGCGCGATGGTCAGCTGCTTGTCCTGCAAAAAGCTTGTGAGATTCATTTGTTCGCCTCCAGATAAAAAATGGACACACAGGAGCATTCCTGTGTGTCCATTATAGAAATCAATCGGTGAAATTCCGGTCGAAACCGTTACCGGCGGAGCCGCTTTTCACTTTCTTCCAGCTGTGCGAGCAGGGCTCTGTTCTTTTCGAGCTTCTCGCGCTGCTCGGACACGACCTTTTCCGGCGCGCGGGAGACGAAGGCCTCGTTCGAGAGCTTACCCTCGAACATGGCGATCTGCTTCAGGCAGTTGGCCTTTTCCTTTTCGAGGCGGGCCAGCTCCTTCTCAAAGTCGATCAGCTCCTCCAGCGGGATATAGAGCTTGGCGTCATTCGTGACGACGCAGACCATGTTCTCGTGGCCCTCCGGGTCAGTCTCGCAGATGATGACCTTGTCGGCATACGCCAGACGGCAGATGAAGCCCTCGCCCTGCCGGAAGATCTCGCCCTTGTCGGACACGACATAGAGCGTGCTCTTCTTCGACGGCGGAACGTTCATCTCGGCGCGGCGGTTGCGGATGGAGCGGATGGCGTTCATGACGGATTCCATGTGCGCGGCCTCGGCGCCGAAGTTCAGGCTCTCGTCGTACTTCGGCCAGTCGGCCAGCATGAGGAATTTGCCCTCGTGCGGGATGGCCTGCCAGATCTCTTCCGTGATGAACGGCATGAACGGATGCAGCAGCCGCAGGAACTGGTCGAGCACATAGACCAGGACCTTCTGCGCGGCGAGCTTGCTCTTTTCATTCTCGCCGTAGAGTCTGGCCTTGGTGAGCTCGATATACCAGTCGCAGTAGGTGTCCCAGATGAAGTCGTAGACCTTCTGCACTGCCACGCCCAGCTCGTACTTTTCCAGATTCTCGGTGACCTCGGCAATCAGGGTGTTCAGCTTACTGAGCACCCACTTATCGGCGATTTCCAGCTTAGAAAGGTCTGGCAGCTCATTTTTTGCGTCATCGTCCAGGTTCATCAGCACATACCGGGAGGCGTTCCACAGTTTGTTGGCGAAGTTGCGCATGGCTTCGCACTTTTCAGTGAAGAACCGGGTGTCGTTTCCGGGGGAATTGCCGGTAATCAGGTTCAGCCGAAGGGCGTCGCAGCCGTACTTGTCGATCATTTCCAGGGGATCAATGCCGTTGCCCAAAGACTTGGACATCTTCCGCCCCTGATTGTCCCGGACAAGGCCGTGAATCAGGACGGTGTGGAAGGGGGTCTTTCCAGTGTGTTCGCAGCCGGAGAAGATCATCCGAGCCACCCAGAAGAAGATGATGTCATAGCCCGTGACCAGCACGTCGGTGGGATAGAAGTAGTCCAAGTCCTCCGTTTTATCCGGCCAGCCCAGGGTCTCAAAGGGCCACAGGGCGGAGGAGAACCAGGTGTCCAGCACGTCCGGATCCCGCTGGATGTTAGCGCTGCCGCACTTTTCACACTGGCAGGGATCCTCCCGGGATACGGTGATGTGCCCGCAGTCGGCACAGGTCCAGGCAGGGATCTGGTGACCCCACCACAGCTGACGGGAGATGCACCAGTCCCGGACGTTCTCCATCCAGTTCAGGTAGGTCTTGCTGAACCGCTCAGGGACGAACTTTGTCTCCCCATCCTTGACCACCCGGATGGCCTCCTGGGCCAGGGGCTTCATCTTCACAAACCACTGAGCGGAGATAATCGGCTCCACATCCTGATGGCAGCGGTAGCAGGTGCCCACATTGTGGTTATACGGCTCCACCTTCACCAGATACCCACCAGCCTCCAGGTCGGCAACGATCTGCTTTCTGGCCTCGTACCGGTCAAGCCCCTGGTACTTGCCGCCGTTTTCATTGATCTTGCCGTTGTCATCCAGAACCCGGATGACCTCAAGATTGTGCCGCTGGCCCACCTCAAAGTCGTTGGGGTCGTGGGCGGGAGTCATCTTCACGCAGCCGGTGCCAAAGTCCATTTCGGCATAGTCGTCGGCAACGATGGGAATCTCCTTGTTCACCAGGGGAAGAATCACGGTCTTGCCCACGATGTCCTTGTACCGCTCGTCGTTGGGGTTGACGCACACGCCGGAGTCGCCCAGCATGGTCTCGGGGCGGGTGGTCGCCACCACCACGTCCCCGGAGCCGTCCGCCAGGGGATAGCGGATGTGCCACAGGTGACCGGGCTTGTCCACGTACTCCACCTCCGCGTCGGACAGGGCGGTGACGCAGTGGGGGCACCAGTTGATGATACGGCTGCCCTTGTAGATCAGTCCTTTTTCGTACAGGGAGACGAACACCTCCCGCACGGCCTTGGAGCAGTCCTCGTCCATGGTGAATCGTGCCCGATCCCAGTCGCAGGAAGCGCCCAGCTTCTTCTGCTGCTCCACGATGCGGTTGCCGTACTTATGCTTCCAGTCCCAGACCCGCTCCAGGAATTTCTCCCGACCCAGGTCATAGCGGGTCAGCCCATCCTTGCGCAGCTCTTCCTCCACCTTGATCTGAGTGGCGATGCCGGCGTGGTCAACGCCGGGAATCCACAGCGCGTTGTAGCCCTGCATCCGCTTGAAGCGGATCAGGGTGTCCTGGAGAGTTGCGTCCATGGCGTGACCCATGTGCAGCTGACCGGTAACGTTGGGTGGGGGCATGACGATGGTGAAGGGCTTTTTGCTTTCATCCTTCTCCGCGTGGAAATAGCCGCCGTCCTCCCACATTTTGTAGATGCGGGATTCCACCTGCTGCGGTTCGTAAACCTTTGGTAACTGCCTTGCCATTTTCTTTCGCTCCTCCATGAAAAACGCCCCGAGCGCAATGCTCAGGGCGAAAGATTTTCCGCGGTACCACCTGAATTCCCTTTCGGGCACTTGAAAGCGATCACGGGCTGACCCGTCCTCCCCTACTGCTTTTCAGGAAAGCCGCTCCCGGGCGACCATCCGCGCCTGGTTCTGTGCGCTTGCACCGGAATGCGCACTCTCTGAAAAAACCAATGGCACGGAACCTCCCGCTCAACGCGTTTGTTCTTTTGCCATTCTATTTCATGAATCCGAATTTGTCAAGAATAATTCCGATATTTCCACCAAGTTCACCGTTGACGAGGCGGAGAAAAAGGCATATAATGGGCGCAGATTATCGGAATGGGAGTTGATACCCATGAAACTGTCTCTGGTCGTACCCTGCTACAATGAGGCGGACAACGTCGCCGCCTTTCAGAACGCCGTAATTGCCGCCTTTGACGGCTGCGGCTATGACTATGAAATCGTCTTTATCGATGATGGCAGCAAGGACGCCACCCTTCACAACCTGAAAAAACTCTACGCCGCCCAGCGCTGCCCGGTAAAGGTGATTTCCTTCTCCCGGAATTTCGGCAAGGAAGCCGGCATCTACGCGGGATTGCAGCACGCTTCCGGGGAGTATATCTCCCTCATCGACGCGGATTTGCAGCAGCGTCCGGAAATCGTCCGGGACATGGTGAAAACCCTGGACGAGGAGCCGGAATACGACGTTGTGGCGGCCTATCAGGATCGCCGGGGTGAGGGCAAGGTGCTCTCCTTCTTCAAGCGCTGCTTCTACAGCATCATCAACAAGCTCTCCAAGGTGACCCTCCAGCCTGATGCCAGCGATTTCCGCACCTTCCGCCGCAGTGTCCGGGACAGCATCCTGGAGCTGGCGGAGTACCACCGCTTCTCCAAGGGCATTTTCGCCTGGGTTGGCTACAGCACCAAGTTCATTCCCTATACCGCCTGTGAACGGGCTTCCGGCACCTCCAAATGGAACTTTTGGAAGCTGTTGAATTACGCCATTGAGGGCATCATCGGCTTTTCCACAGCGCCGCTGCGGCTGGCGACCTGCCTTGGCTGCGTAACCGGCGTCGCGGCGGTGATCTACGGAATCGTGGTGATTTTGCAAAAGCTGATCTGCGGCATCAACGTACCGGGCTACGCCACCATCATCGTCCTGATTTTGCTGCTGGGCAGCGTGCAGCTGTTCTGCATCGGCATCATTGGCGAATACGTGGGAAGAACCTTCGAGCAGACCAAGAACCGCCCCATTTACGTGGCGAAGGAAATCCTGAATTACGAGGAGAAATAACCATATTCCCGCCGCGGAAACGCGGCGGGATTTTTGGGCAGCACCGCACAATGGGAACTGCGGGCTTCGGCAGATCTTTCGCCCCATTGTGCGGTGCTGCCCTTGATTTTTCAGGGCGGCACCTGTATAATGACGGTAGGAATTGTGATTTATACACGACATCAAATCAACGGAGGTACAACACATGGAAAAATGGGCACGCATCCAATACCAGCCGAATCTCCCTCTGGAACCGGGAAAATACGTCACCTGCAGTGAAGCGCACATCGCGCTTTCCCGCACCGCGGCGGAGGAGGGCATGGTGCTGCTGAAAAACAATGACGGCATTCTCCCCCTGACCCCCGGCGGGAAGGTCTGCCTGTTCGGAAAAGGCACCTTCGACTATGTCAAGGGCGGCGGCGGCAGCGGCGACGTTCACACCCGCTACATCCGCAATCTCTACGACGGCATTCGCCACACCGGCGACGCGGAAATCTTCGAGCCGCTGGCCGACTTCTATCGTCGGGACGTACAGACCCAGTACAGCGCCGGCGCGGCTCCCGGCATGACGGTGGAGCCTGCGCTTCCGGATGCGCTTCTTGCGGACGCCCGAGCCTTCAGTGACACCGCCATCATCTCCATCTGCCGCTTCTCCGGCGAGGGCTGGGACCGTTCCAGCGTGGAGTACAACGGGGAATTCAACCCCTGGCCGGACGAAAACAGTATGCCGAAAACCGCCGGACGGATTTTCCCTGACGGAGACTTTTACCTCACTGCTGCCGAAAAAACCATGATCGCCAAGGTCACCGCCGCGTTCCCCAAGGTTGTGGTGGTTCTGAACATCGGCGGCATCATCGATTGCAGCTGGATCCGGGACAACGACGCCATCGGCGGCGCGCTGCTGGCCTGGCAGGGCGGCATGGAAGGCGGCCTTGCCGCCGCCAACCTGATCTTCGGACGGGTAAATCCCTCCGGCAAGCTGCCGGACACCTTTGCCGCCAGCCTGGAGGACTACCCCTCCACGGAGCATTTCCACGACAGTCCCGATTATGTGGAATACACCGAGGACATTTATGTCGGCTACCGGTATTTTGAGACCATTCCCGGGCAGGCCGAAAAGGTCGTCTATCCCTTTGGCTATGGCCTGAGCTACACCAAGTTTGACCTTCAGACTGTGAATGCCGGAGAAGAAAACGGCGTCATTTCCCTGTCCGTCCGGGTGCGCAACGTGGGCAGCCGTCCCGGCAAGGAGGTTGTGCAGGTTTACGCATCCGCTCCTCAGGGAAAGCTGGGCAAGGCCGGACGCAGTCTTGTGGCATTTCAGAAGACAAAGCTGCTGGCCCCCGGCGAGGAGGAAACCCTGCATTTGATATTTGACCGCTACGCCTTCGCCTCTTTCGACGACACCGGCGCGGTGTGTAAGTCCGCCTATGTTCTGGAAAAGGGCGATTACCGGTTCTACGTCGGCACCGACGTGCGCAGCGCCGCAGCGGTGGATTTCATCCTGACCCTGGAAGCCGATGAAGTGATCCAGCAGCTTTCGGAAAAGCTTGCCCCCACTTCCCTGCCGCGGCGACTGCGGGCGGACGGCACCTATGAGAAGCTGCCCACCGCGCTCTGCCATGACATGAACGAGTGCCTGTTCCCCAAAATGGTGCCCGGCACCGAGGAAGCCCAGGTTCCCGCCCTGGTCGGATACCAGCGGCATCTGATGTTTTCTCCCGACGCGCCTCACACACTGAAGGAAGTGGCTGAGGGGAAACTCTCCCTGGACGAATTCATGGCTCAGCTGTCCGACGAGGAGCTGCTGCATCTGCTGGGCGGTCAGCCCAACCTCTCCGTTGCCAATACCTTCGGCATGGGCAATCTTCCCAAGTACGGGGTGCCGAGCCTCATGACTGCAGACGGCCCCGCCGGCGTCCGGTTGAATCCCTGCACCGGCGTTGCCACCACCGCCTGGCCCTGCGGCACCCTGCTGTCGTCCACCTGGAACCCGTCCGTTGTCCGTCAGGTGGGCGCGGCGGCAGGGGCGGAGCTGAAGGAGAATAACCTCGCCATGTGGCTCACCCCCGCCGTAAACATCCACCGCAGTCCCCTGTGCGGGCGGAACTTTGAGTATTATTCCGAGGATCCCGTGCTCGCCGGTTTCACCGGCGCGGCGCTGGTACAGGGCATCCAGTCCAACGGCGTTTCCGCCTGCGTCAAACACTTTGCCTGCAACAACAAGGAAACCAATCGAAAGCACTCTGATTCCCGGGTTTCCCAGCGCGCCCTGCGGGAAATCTACCTGAAGGCTTTTGAAATCATCGTCCGCACCGCCGATCCCTGGGCGATCATGTCCTCCTACAACGCCATTAACGGTCATCGCGCCTCGGAATGCAAGGAGCTTCTGGAGGACATTCTCCGGGGCGAGTGGGGGTATGACGGCATGGTTACCACCGACTGGTGGACCCGGGGTGAGCACTACAAGGAAATCCTCGCCGGAAACGACGTGAAGATGGCTACCGGCTTCCCGGATCGGGTCAAAAAAGCGCAAGAGCTGGGCGCGATCACCCGTGCCGACTACGAGCACTGTGCCCGGCGGGTGCTGGAGCTGATTCTCAAGCTGGACTAGGGAATCTCACAATGGGAACTGCGGGCTTCGGCGGATTTTTTGTTCTATTTTGTGGCGCTGCCTTAAAAGAAATATGCCCCGCCCCTTGACGAATACCGGCGTGGTGTGGTAAAATTTCCCCGAGAAATTTGGAAAAGGAGACCCTATATGACGATTACCAACGATATTAAGTACATCGGCGTCAACGATCACGACGTAGACCTGTTTGAAGGACAGTATGTGGTGCCCAACGGTATGTCCTACAACTCCTACGCTATTGTGGATGACAAAGTTGCCATCATGGACACCGTGGATCAGCACTTCACCCACCAGTGGCTGGACAACATCCAGAATGTCCTGGGACAGCGCAAGCCCGACTATCTGGTGGTGCAGCACATGGAGCCGGATCATTCCGCCAACATTGCCAATTTCCTGAAGGTCTACCCCGAGGCCGTCGTCGTCTCCTCCGCCAAGGCCTTTGTGATGATGGAGCATTTCTTCGGCAATGATTATGCCGACCGCCGCATCGTAGTCGGAGAGGGCGACACCCTCTGCCTCGGCAAGCACACCCTGACCTTCGTCACCGCGCCCATGGTGCATTGGCCCGAGGTCATTGTGACCTATGATTCCTGTGACAAGGTGCTCTTCTCCGCCGACGGCTTCGGCAAGTTCGGCGCTCTGGATGTCCAGGAGGACTGGGCCTGCGAGGCTCGCCGGTACTACATCGGCATTGTGGGCAAATACGGCCCTCAGGTGCAGGCGCTGCTGAAAAAAGCCGCGAATCTGGACATTGCCGCCATCTGCCCTCTCCACGGCCCCGTGCTCACCGAGAATCTGGGCTACTATCTGAATCTGTACGACATTTGGTCCTCCTACCGGGTGGAGAGCGAGGGCATCGTCATCGCTTACACCTCCGTCTACGGTCACACCAAGGCCGCTGTGGAGCTGTTGGCTCAGAAGCTGAAAGCCAAGGGCTGCCCCGAGGTAGTTGTCCACGATCTGGCTCGCTGCGACATGGCGGAAGCCGTTGAGGACGCCTTCCGGTACGGGAAGCTGGTGCTGGCGACTACCACCTACAACGCTGACATCTTCCCGTTCATGAAGGAGTTTATCCATCATCTCACCGAGCGGAACTTCCAGAACCGCACTGTTGCCCTGATGGAGAATGGCTCCTGGGCGCCTCTTGCCGCCAAGACCATGCGAAAGATGCTGGAAGACAACAAGAATCTGACCTTTACCGACACCACCGTGAAGCTCGTCTCTGCCATGAACGACGAAAGTAAGGCTCAGATTGAGGCTCTGGCACAGGAGCTGTGCAAGGATTATCTAGCCCAGCACGACGACACCGCAAATAAGAACGACCTCACTGCCCTGTTCAACATCGGCTACGGCCTGTACGTCGTGACCTCCAACGACGGGCAGAAGGACAACGGCCTCATCGTCAACACTGTTTCCCAGGTGACCAATACCCCCAACCGGGTTGCCGTCACCATCAACAAGCAGAATTACTCCCACCATGTCATCAAGCAGACCGGTGTAATGAATGTGTGCTGCCTTGACACCTCCGCCCCCTTCTCTGTGTTTCAGAACTTCGGCTTCCAGAGCGGTCGTACAGCGGACAAGTTCGCAGGCATTGAGGAGCTGCGCTCCGACAACGGTCTGCGCTTCCTGCCCCGGTACATCAACTCCTTTATGAGCCTGAAGGTGGAAAGCTATGTTGACCTTGGCACCCACGGTATGTTCATCTGCGCCGTCACGGAAGCCCGGGTCATCTCCAGCCGGGAAACCATGACCTATACCTACTACCAGAACAACGTCAAGCCCAAGCCTCAGACCGAGGGCAAAAAGGGCTTCGTCTGCAAGGTCTGTGGTTGGGTTTATGAGGGCGATACCCTCCCCGACGATATTGTGTGCCCCCTGTGCAAGCACGGTGCGGCGGACTTTGAGCCCATTTCCTGAAATACATCCAAAAAAGGAAGCATATCCGCTGTGGGTATGCTTCCTTTTTATCATTCTTCCGGCTGCATCCCATCCAGGTACTACTGGTTTTTCTGCAAAAACACTTCGCCGTACCAGGCAGCCTTGATTTCGCCCACACCGGAGACCTGCTTGAATCGGGTCATGGTGACGGGCTGCTATTTATCGATGGAGCCGTATTCTCCCCCATCACCCCGGAATCCGCAGTCCGGGGTAGTTTTTCCACGATTCTTGCCGGGTACGCCCGTTAAAACTCTCCGGCATCATACATGACGGCGGACAGGGCGCAAAGCGGCGCCGTTTCGCAGCGCAGAATCCGTTTCCCGAGAGTGCAGACTTGAAGTCCAGCCTCCCGTGCCTCGACTACCTCCCGCTCTTCCAACCCGCCCTCCGGCCCGGTGAGCAAACTGACACTCCGGTATCCGCCGCCGCTTAGCGCCATTTTCAGAGTCATCGCCTGCTCATTTTCGTAGAACAGCAGCGCCTTGTCCGCCTGGGATGCCTGCTTGAGAGCCTCTGAGAAGCTGCTCAGCACGGAAACCCGGGGAATCCGCCCACGCCCGGACTGCTCCGCAGCGGAAGCGGCAATTTTCTGCCATCGTTCCAGCTTCTTTTTCAGGCTTTTCTCCTCCGGTCGGGACACGCACCGCGCCGATGGAAACGCCACGATTTGGTAAACCCCCAGCTCCGTGGCTTTTTGGATCACGTGTTCCAGCTTGTCCGCCTTGGGAAAGGCCATGTACACGCTGACCCGGACTGCCGGTTCAGAAGTCGATTCCCGCCGTTCCTTCACCGAAAGAATAAATCCTTCGGCATCCGTGACTTCACACAGAAACTCGGTTCCCCCGCCGTCACAAAGCAGAACCCGCTCCCCAGCCCTCAGGCGAAGCACCTTGGCGTGCTGTGCGTTCTCTCCGGTCAACGTCACCGTACCCGATTCCGGCTCCCCGGCCTCTACAAAAAAACGTACCATGAGACACCCCTCCTCTTTATCCATAGTGTACCAGAGGGAAGGCAATCTTTCAAGGGTTTCCGTAGAAAAGTATTGACAAATCCCGCCATCAAGGTTATAATGTTCAGGCAAGTTTGCGAGAGTGTTGGAATGGTAGACAAGCACGTTTGAGGTGCGTGTGGTTACGCCGTGGGGGTTCGAGTCCCCTCTCTCGCACCAAAAAGCTGGGATACCCCTTCGGGTATCTCAGATTTTTTATGCTCGAGGGGGACTCGAAAGGGCGGCGGCAGCGTTAGCTGCCGTAAAAACAGTCCAGTGGACTGTTTTTAGCCCATGGGAGAGTCCCTCCGATTTGAGACGCATTCCGGAGGAATGTGGATCAAATCGGATTTTGTCCGATGACGAAAATCGTTGATACGTCGCACTTTTTCAGAAAGTCCTATATCACCACTCGCACCATAACGAGTGTTCTTATAGGATTTGATATCCTGTGAGAACACTCGTTTTTTATTGCTCATTTTGCGCCGGTTCGTAGGTGACATATACACCTCTGCGTGTGTTTACCGTTACATCCGGGGCAGGCAGAGTATCGGTATCAGGGATGAACAGAGCCCCAATGCAGTTGCAATGAATCGTCAATTTCTGTTACGCCATCCATCAATTTTTCCTCATCCCATGCAGCCAGGAATATAAGCCAGTCAGCACGATGAAGATTTCCAGCCTGCCGAGAATCATACCGATCATTTCTACAATCAGGGTAGCATTGTTGGTCATTGGCCCGGTCAGGCCAATGGACAAGCCCACCGTGCCCAGGGCGGAAGCAAATTCAAACATAGCCTTTTCCAGACTACACCCGGCGGTCAGGGTGAGAATCAGTGCTCCGGCGAGAAACAGGAGAAGATAGCAACCCACGAAGCCCACCGTGTCGGAACAGAGTTCCTCGTCAATTTTGGTTCTTCCCTGGGCTTTCACATAGGTAGGCGCATCCACGCACCGCTGAGGGAGCAGCTTTCGCTTGATGTTCTGTCCTATCATCCGGAGAATCAGGTAGACACGGGTCAGCTTCAGGCCGCCTGCCGTTGAACCGATTCCGCCGCCAATCAGCATCAGCAGAATCATCAGTCCGATTGCAAAAGGCGGCCAGTTTTCGTAGACAACCGTGGCATAGCCGGTGGTGGAGAGGGCGGATGCCGCATTGAACATCCCATGACGCAGGCTTTCGCCAAAGCCCATTCCCAATTCAGTGGACAGAGACAAAGCCATCAGAGGCACAAAAATCAACAGCAGAAGACACAGGAACCGCACCTCGCTGACCTTCGCCGCCTGCCTCCATTTCCCCCGGAGCAGAAGCAGCAGCACCGCAAAGTTCGTCGTGCCAATGAGCATCAGCACAATGGTGACGATCTCAATGGGCAGGCTGTGATACTCGCCGATGCTGTTCAGTTTGGTAGAAAAGCCGCCGGTGGACAGGCTGCACATGGCGTGACACAGGCTGTCAAACAACGGCATCCCGCAAGCAACATAGGCCGCCGTGCCCACAATCAGGAAAATGATGTACATTTCAAAAATGGTCTGGGCGGTTTGTTTGAGGTTCGGCATCAGCTTGTCCGGGTGCCCCTCCGCGTTGAACAAATCCATGGAGCGTTTGCCGGAAACCAGCATCACCATCATCAGCACAAAGCCAAGACCGCCGCAGTATTGCATAAAGCTTCTGTAGAACAGGAAAATGTGGGAGGTTCGGGTCACATCCATCACAGAAAGCCCGGTGGTTGTCCAGCCGCTGACAGATTCAAAGATCGCCTGCACAAGCTTCAACTGCCCCGAGAGAAAGAAGGGCATGGCACCGACTGCAATCCCCCAGAACCAGGTGAACAGTACGGTGTTATTGCTGTGCTGCTGGGCTTTTAGGCGGTCAGAGCTGAAATAGGTTTCCCGCCTTCCAAAGGCGCACACAAGACCTCCTGCCAGGATAGAGAGCAGCCCCGGCAGCAGGAAAAAGATTGCATAGCCCCTATCCTTTGGATAAAAGGGAAGTATCCCTAACGGGGCTATCACCAGCAGACCAATCATAATCATCAGCTTGCCGCGGTTGGAACAGTCTTTCATTTTCGCCATTTGGCCTCACCGCCCTTTAATTCCAGAATCGCGATTTCCTCCTGCTCGTTTCCCGAGATGAGGACGAGAATGTCTCCCGCCAGAATCCGGGTATCGCCTCTGGGAATCAGGGTCTGGTCCCGGCGGAGAATGCAGCCGATGATGACCTCTTTGGGCAGGTTGATTTCCCAGACCTGCTTCTGGGCTGCCGGGTCTGTCTCGGTGATGGGCACTTCCAGCAGCTGCACCCTTCCTTCTCCAATGGGGATCGCCTTTGCCATTTCCTCCATGAAAGCCTGCTGCTCAATGATGCTGGTGACGGCAGAGATAGCGCAGACCACACTGTCCACGCCCATTTTGTAGAAAAAGTCCGTCTTTTGCGGGTCGGACAACAGGGACAGGGTTTTGGCTACCCGGAATTTTTTCTTGCACAGCTCGCAAATCACCAGATTATCCTCGTCCCGGGGCGTCAGGGCAATGACAAGCTCCATATTCCCGGCCCCCGCATCCTCCAGCACATAAGGCTTGGTGCCATCACCGTGGATTACGGTCAGCTTTTCGTTCTCCGCCAGTTTTTCGCAGTCGGACAAGTCCTTGTTGATGACTGTGACCCGATAGCCCTTTTGTAGTAGGGACTGGGCCAGAGATTTCGCTTTGCTACGACCACCGACCAAAAGCACATTTCCTTTCATACTCGCGCCTCCTTTTCCAGCAGCTTGTCGATTTCGTTAGCGGACAGGACTGCTGGGCAGATGGTGTCGATGCCCAGCTCCCGGTAGACGCATTCCCGCTCCGGGTCATACAGCCGGGAAATGACCCGCCCCACGGAGTACCATTCCTTTGCCAGCTGGGCGATCAGAATATTGGTGTTGTCGTTGTTGGTAACGGCAATCACGGCATTGGCCCGGGAGATGTCCGCTTTCTTCAGCACATCCAAATCTGTTCCGTCGCCCTCCACCGTCAGTCCGCCAAAGGAAGGGGACAGTTTGCGGAAGGCTTCCTTCTCCTTGTCCAGAATCAGGACATTTTCTCCC
>JAQXPK010000029.1 GCA_029100605.1 Bacillota bacterium
GCTGGCAAAAATCTTCGATTTTTGACTGATGAGGGGCGGTACTTCACTCCGGGAATCGATACGCTGCGGCGAATTCGTACCGGGCACCCCTCATCCGTCTCGCCTGACGGCGAGCCACCTTCCCCAAAGGGGAAGGCTTTGGCACGCCAAACTGCAATTTGCCGGTTTGCTGCGTTAGGCCGATATGCACGTTCTCTTTTATGTTACAATATTCCCCATAAAAATGCAAGGGCAACACCGCGCAATGGGGCAAAAGATCCGCCGAAGCCCGCGGCTCCCGCTGCGCGGTGCCGCCCAGAATCCTTCCAGACAGAAATCCCGGGAAGACCTACATAACCCGCCGCCTTTTGGGAATCCTACCCAAGAGGTGACGGGTTTTGATTTTGTCCTATGTGCGTACGATCCTTTTGTATCTGGTACTGATCCTCTGCGTCCGGCTGATGGGCAAGCGGCAGATCGGCGAAATGGAGCCGATGGAATTCGTGGTGACCATGCTTCTGGCCAACCTCGCCGCCATCCCTATGCAGGACGGAGCCATTCCGCTGTACTCCGGGCTGGTGCCCATTCTCACCGTGCTGGGGGCGGAGCTGGTGCTGTCCGGGCTGATTCTCCACAGCGTGGGCTTCCGGAAGCTGCTGTGCGGCAAGCCGGTGATTCTCATTGAAAACGGGAAGCTGGTGCAGGAGAATCTGCGCCGCACCCGGGTGACGCTGGATGAGCTGACGGGGCACCTGCGGGAAAAGGACGTGCTGGACATTACTTCGGTGCAGTATGCCATTTTGGAAACCGACGGGAACCTGTCCGTTTTCCCCTATCCGAAGGAGCGGCCCGCCAGCGCCAAGGACGCGGGAATTCATCCCAAGCAGCAGTTTCTCCCGGTGACGGTCATTGAGGACGGGTATTTCTCCCGGGAGAACCTGCGCGCCTCCGGAAAGGACGAGAGCTGGCTGAAGCAGATTCTCAAAGAGCATCACGCGGAAATTCAGGACACGCTGCTGCTGACGGTGGACGCCGGAGGCAAGGTGGTCTGGCTGGGAAAGGAGTATGAGAAATGAGGCGCAGTTGGATTGGGTTTGCCCTGCTGCTGGTGCTTCTCGCCGGAGGCATCGCCGCCACTTTGGGAATGCGGAAATGCCATGAGCCCATCGCCCGGGAGCTTGCCGACGCCGCGGAACAGACCATGCACGGGGATTGGGGGCAGGCGCAGGCGCTGCTCCGCCGTGCCCGGGGCGACTGGGGCCGCAGCCGCCGGTTTGCCGCCTGCTTTGCCGACCACACCCCCATGGAAGAAATCGACGCCCTGTTCGCCCAGGCGGAGGTGTACGCCGCCGCCCGGGAGGAAGCGGAATTCGCCGCCAGGTGCGCGGAGCTGTCCAAACGGATGGAGGCCATGGGAAACGCCCACGGAGCCCAGTGGTGGAACGTGCTGTGACAGCGGAATTTATCGTTCCTTCGGAACGAAGGCATTCTGCGAATGCCGGGGAAAACGGATTGCCACACCAGCCTGACGGCTGGTTCGCAATGACATCGTTTCCTGTTTTCCCTCTATCCTTACGTAGTGGAGCATTACAGCGGTATGTCATTGCGAGCCAGTGCGCACACTGGCGTGGCAATCCGTTCCCCGCAATGCACAGCATTGCATCGGCCGTAGGCCGATCACGTTAGGTGCACAAATTCCAATTTGCCGGTTCGCTGCGTTAAGCCGATATGCATAAAATAAAAAGTTGAAAACGATGAAAACGGAATTTTCAAATTGCACCCGCCAGGGCGCCGGTCAGGCTCCATGTTGTGGCGGCGGTGATGGTGATGTTTTGCCAGGTTCCGATGAGTTCGTCGCAGCCGGGGAAGCGCACCAGGCGTCCCCCCTCTGTCCGGGCGGTGAGCATATCCTTGTCCCTGCCGTCCACCAGGCAGCCGAGTGTTTTGCCAATGTAGGCATTGTGGATTTCCTCGGAAATGGCGTTCTGCACCGCGCAGAGCCGGTCAAAGCGGCGGTTTTTCTCCTCCTTTGGGGTGGGGTCGTCCATTTTGGCGGCAGGGGTGCCAGGGCGGGGGGAGAAGATAAAGGTGAACAGGCTGTCGTAATGCACCTGCTGGATCAGGGAAATGGTTTCCTCAAATTCTTCCTCGGTCTCCCCAGGAAAGCCCACGATGACATCGCTGGTCAGTACCAGATCAGGCATCACCTTTTTGGCATAGTTCACCTTTTCCAGATAGGTTTCCCGGTCGTAGTGGCGGTTCATGGCTTTTAAGACCCGGGAGGAGCCGGACTGGAAGGGCAGATGAAGCTGCTTGGCAATTCTGGGATACTTCGCCATGGTGTCAAAGAGCTTTTCACTGGCGTCCCGGGGGTGGCTGGTCATAAAGCGGATGAGAAAATCGCCGGGGATCTGGGCAATTTCGGCAAGCAGGTCGGCAAAGTCCATGCCGCAATCCAAATCCTTGCCGTAGGAGTTGACGTTCTGCCCCAGAAGGGTGATTTCCCTGGCTCCGTTTTCGATCAGCGACCGGCACTCTGCCAGAATGTCCTCCGGCTGGCGGCTGCGCTCCCGCCCCCGGACGTAGGGGACGATGCAGTAGGTGCAGAAATTGTTGCAGCCGTACATGATGGAAACCCAGGCCTTCAGCTTGGAATCCCGCACCTGGGGGATGCCCTCGGCGATGGAGCCGGGTTCGTCGGCAATCAAAAACTGCCGCTTGCTGCCGGTCAGCACATTCCAGAGAATCTGGGGAAACTGCCACAGATGGTGGGTGGAAAACACGCCGTCCACATGGGGATAGCTGCGGCGGATCCGGTCGGACACGCTCTGTTCTCCCGCCATGCAGCCACAGAGGAAGATCTTCTGCTCCGGGTGGCGCCGCTTGGTGTGGGTCAGCGCCCCCAGATTGCCGAAGACCCGCTGTTCCGCGTGCTCCCGAATGGCACAGGTGTTCATGACCACCACGTCCGCCCCTTCGGCCTCCCGCACGATGGCGTAGCCGCACTGGGTCAGGTAGCCCCGGAGTTTTTCGGAATCGGCCTCGTTCTGCTGGCAGCCGTAGGTCTCCACATAGGCGCCCGGCGTACGTCCCCGGGCGCGCCAGTAGTCGGCGATTTTGTCGCAGAAGGCAAACTGGGCGTCCAGCTCAGCCTGAGAAATGACGGTGGTTTTGGTGTTCATTCGGGAAATCCTCCAATGGATACAATCTTAAATATAAATGATACCATTTTTCTTCCCCGTTTGCAAGTACCAGTCCGGGGGGAAAGGGGAAAATCCTGTAGGCGTGCAGCACCTCCAATTTCCTTTGTAAACATTCTGTGTTTCGCTTGCAATCCTCCTGCCTGCGTGGTAAACTATCGGGGTATGACTGCCCGTTATCATATTCGTATAACACGGAGAAAGAGGACATTTTGATATGGAGAAGTGTAAATTCTGCCAGGAAGAACTGGAGGAGGGGAGCACCGTCTGCCCTCACTGCGGGAAGGACAATGCGCCCGCAGACCCCCTCGGAACCATAGCGGAGGAGCAGCCCGCCGCTTCCCAGAGCACCCCGGAGACATCTGCCCCTGTCGAAAGCGCTTCGGAGGAAACCCCGGAGGACTCCGCCCCGGAAGCCCCCGCTGCCGATGACGCGGAGCAGGAAGCTCCGGTGCAGATCAAGGAGGGCATCAAGGCCACCCCCGGTAAGATCGCCATTGCGGCTGTTGCCGTGGTGGTGCTGATCGCCGCGCTGGCTGCCCTGATTCTCAGCGGCCTGAAGGGCGGCAAGACCCCCGCGGAGACTGACCCTTCGGCGCAAGCTGCCTCTGCTGCCACCGAGACGCAGGCTCCCGCCACGGTTCCCCCAGACGGCAACCCCGACGATGTGACCTGCAAGGGAACCTATACCGTCAGCGATGAGGAAGCCGCCGCCGCGAAGGACACTGTGGTTGCTTCCATGGGGGATGTGCAGTTGACCAATGGTCAGCTGCAGGTGTACTACTGGAGCGTGGTCAACAGCATTCTCAGCTCCAATTACGGTTACAGCCTGATGTATCAGGGACTTCTGGACTATTCCCAGCCTCTGGACACCCAGCTGTGCAGCGAGGACAGCAACCGCACCTGGCAGCAGTTTTTCCTGGATGAAGCCCTGAACTACTGGCAAATGTACCAGTCCCTGGCACTGGAGGCTCATGCCGCGGGAATGGAAATGCCGGCTGAGGATCGGGAGTATCTGGACGGCCTTGCCGCTTCTCTGGAGGAAACTGCCGTGAGCTATGGCCTGGAAAGCGTGGAGGAGCTGATGCTCCACAATGTCGGCCCTGGCGCGGGAGTGGAAGAATTTTCCAGCTTCCAGGAGCTTTATTATCAGGGAAAGCCCTATTATACCGCAGAAACTGCCAAGCTTATCCCCACACCGGAGGATCTGGACGCTTACTTCACCGAGAATGAGGACTATTACGCCGCCAACGGTGTAACCCGGGAGGGCAGCTTCGTGAATGTCCGCCACATCCTGCTGACCCCCGAGGGCGGCACCACGGACGAAAACGGTCAAACCACCTATTCTGACGCGGAATGGGCAGACTGCGAAAAGGCGGCCCAGGACGTGCTGGACCAGTGGCTGGCAGGGGAGGCCACCGAGGACAGCTTTGCGGCGCTGGCCAATGAGAAATCCCAGGATCCCGGCTCCAACACCAACGGCGGCCTGTACGAGAATGTGTACAAGGGTCAGATGGTGGAGCCCTTTGAGAACTGGTGCTTCGACGAAAGCCGCGTCCCGGGGGATACCGGCCTGGTAAAAACCAGCTACGGCTACCACGTCATGTACTTTGTCAGCAGCACCCCCATCTGGGAGTACTACGCGCGCAGCGGCTGGGTAAGCCAGCAGACCGACGCGTTTATCGCCGATCTGGCACAGCGCCATCCCATGGAAATTGACTACAGCGCCATCAAGCTGGGTTACATCAACCTGGGCGCCTGACGAAAGAGAAAGCAAGCCAAAGTATCCGGTGACCGGTCTCCACAAAACCGGCCACCGGATCCGACACAATTTTTTCAAAAAATGTATGTGCTAAAATGATGTGAACCAAAAAAAGATGAGAAGTCATCCTCGATGTGGTATAGTGAATTCACCACAAACCACCAAACCGCAAAAGGAGACTTCTCATGAACAGGATAACACAAGAAGCCCGCAGCCG
>JAQXPK010000030.1 GCA_029100605.1 Bacillota bacterium
TATTGTCACCTGCGTGGTCAACTCCATCAACTGCATCTGGGTGGCTGTTGCCGGCTACTTTGTTCCCGCTTGGCTGTACAACATCGGCACCACGGTGCTCAACGGCGGAGTCTCCATGGTGGTTTTCTTCTTTGTCAATAAAATTATCTTCCCCTCAGCGGACAAAGCCTAAAAGGAATGACATGGTTTTTCGACAGTCTGAGCCGTCTGGATTCTTTCGGAATTCAGACGACTTTTCATTTGGGCGGATACGGCAAAACAGCCATCTTCTCCGCCCTTTTCTTTCCCGGTTCGTTTTCGGATCTTGTTGCCCTGATTCGCGCAACTTTGTCTTGTCCTGAAATTGATGTTGGAGGGATGAAAATGCAAGTAATATCCAGAATCAAGGCAGATATGACGCAGCCGAACTTTGATAAGGCTGTGAACGCCATTCAGGGAGACGGCAACACCCGGTGCGTGGAAGTGACCCTGCTGGCGAACGGGAAACCGTGGGTCGTGCCCCCGGACGCCGAAGTGGCGATCGCCTATACCAAGCCGGATGGCACCATGGGATTGTACAATCGGTTGGCGGACGATACCCCCGCAATCACAGTCGATGGAGCTGTGGTAACAGCGGTCTTTGCTCCGCAGATGCTCACCGTGCCGGGCACTGTGCAGGCTGGAATCGTAATCAACAATACCGGGCTGGATCAACTCACCACGTTTCCCTTTTCGGTCTTTGTCGCACGAAATCCATTTGCCGGTGCGCAAAAATCCGAGGGCTATGTCCGCCTGCAATGGCTGGAGGACAAGATGGACGAATACCTCAGGATTGCGGCAAACAGCGGTTTATTTGACGGGCCGCAGGGTCCCCAGGGCGAAAAGGGCGAGAAAGGCGACACAGGTGAACAAGGCCCCCAGGGCGAAAAGGGGGACGCAGGTTCTGTGGAATCGATCAACAGCCTATCTCCGGATGCATCCGGCAATGTCAGCCTGTCCGCGTCTGATGTTGGCGCTTTGCCCGCCACCGGCGGCGATATGACCGGTGAGATCCGGATGAACGGTCAGCCCATATCCGGCCTGAACGACCCGGTGGATGATACCCAGGCGGCTCGGAAGGGATATGTGGATACCGTTGTACGCAAAGCTGCTCCCCGGAATCTGCTGGATAACAGCGATTTTACGAATCTGATTGCCCAGGCAGGCATCGGCGGGAAGCACGGTACGCAGGCGTATGCAGCAGACCGCTGGATAATGACCAGTGGTGCTGTATCGTACAAGGAAGGCACCGGATTAACGTTAAACGGTACTATCACGCAAAAGCTGGAGCACGCCCCGGATATTGCCACGCCAGTCGTCGGAACCGCCTCTGGAACCGCGTCTATCAGCTATGCCGATGGGGCTGTTACGATTACGTCCAGCGGCGGCGTCATTCGCTGGGCAGCGCTATATACGGGCGAATACACCGCCGAAACCTTGCCCGAGTATCAGCCGAAGGGATATGCGGCGGAGCTGCTGGAATGTCAGAGGTATTACTACAAAGTTCCTGGGGGCGGAACAGTTTCTTATCATGGCTGGATTTTCAGCAGCTCTATTGCAAGGCTTACTGTTCCACTGCCTACTCCTTTGCGTATTAAACCTACTGTAACGGTTAGTACTTTAAGTAATGCTAATTTATACACCGCAAATACAGTGTCGAAACGCGTGGATTCGGTTGCTGTTGGGGAACTTGACGGAAATGCTGTTTCTCTGATTATGAATGGAACATATGGGGCATCCGGCATTCCGATTATAGCGAGGTTTAATACTACCGTTTCACTATCTGCGGATCTATAAGATGTCTGCTGAATAAGGCCGGCTTATGTCATGGCCTTTCTGGAAAGATCCGGAATGCCTGCGCTAAGGTTATTACCGCTTCCCGACAATTCCAAGAGATTTTGAAGTGAGCGTCCAGAAACAGGAACGTGCTTTGATTGTCATTTCTTTCCATACACGAGCCCAGGGCATCATCCAAAGGTAGTGACGCTCTGGGCTATTTTACTGCATCCATGATAACAGGCAGGAGAAACCCTGCGCAAAACGGTTAAAAGAGTCATTTTTGTGGAATCACTCACCATGCGGTGTGTGATTCAGAAACTTCAGCACTGGTTCAACAGGCGCTAAGTTAGAAAATGGGAGGATTGGCGAAATAAAGCAGTTGTAGCAGACTTAGGGACTTGAAATATCATTCGTTTTTTGATATATTGTTAAGAACCCATTAGGATTTAGGATTTATTCCCTGGATGAAGGAAGGAAATATGCAGCTTCAGAAATGAAACGCATCCGCTTTTGTCCCAGAGGATAAAAGGTAGTATATGGAAGAGACATTGGTATCAGTTGTTATTCCCGCATATAACTGTGCCTGCTACATCCGTCAGGCACTGGACTCTGTTCTTGCCCAAGAAGTCCCTGCCGAGATCCTTGTAATCGATGACTGCTCCACCGATAATCTGGATGGTGTCATGCAAGAATACCGGCAGTATCCGCAGATTCGTTATATCAAAAACGAGAGAAATCTGGGCGTGGCGGAAGCGCGTAACCGTGGCGTCTCCATGGCAAAGGGAAAGTATATCGCGTTTTTGGATGCCGATGATGTCTGGGAAAAGGATAAGCTGAAAAAGCAACTGGCACTGATCCGGGAAAAGGGAACCGTCATCTGTTCAACCGCAAGAGAACTGATGAACCTGGACGGAACATTGACCGGCTATATCATTCCTGTGAAAACGGAGTACACCTTCAAGGATATTCTGATGGGAAACCAGGTCAACTGTTCCTCCGTACTGCTGAGGGCGGAGGTGGCTCGGGAATTCCCCATGCATCACGACGACTGCCATGAGGATTACCTGACGTGGCTGGAAATTCTGAAGAAATACAAGGTTGGCTGTGCTGTCAATGAGCCTCTCTTAAAGTACCGCATTTCCAACACGGGTAAGTCCGGCAGCAAGCTGCACTCTGCGAAAATGACGTTTTTGACCTATCGGTACATGGGTTTCGGCCCAATTCGCTCCTGCCTGTATTTTATAGGCTACGCGATTCGAGGGTTGAAAAAATACTTTTTCTGGTTTTTGAAATAACGTATGAAGCTGGAAGTCTTGATGTCTTGTATGCACCAGCAGGATGATGCGTTGGTGCGCGCATCCCGGTTAACAGGGGATGTTGTCGTTGTGAACCAGTGCGATTGGGAAGCCTACGCCGAATACCCTACCGAAACCGGAACGGTTAGAATGTTCTCTGTCCGGCAGAAGGGGTTGACCAAGAGCCGGAACATGGCGATTGAGAAATCCACGGCAGACGTGTGTCTGCTGTGCGACGATGACGAGGAATTTGTCCCGGACTATGAAGCCCATATTTTGGAGGCCTACGATCGTCTGCCGCAGGCTGATGTCCTGATATTCAAAATCACGAACAAGCCGTCAGCTCTCCCGGATCGAGTGATGCGTCTGCGGTTTCCCCAAACGATGAAGGTCAGTTCCTTGCAAATTTCCTTTCGCAGGAACCGCATTCTTGCCACCGGAATCCGGTTCGATGAGTTGCTTGGGGCTGGTACCGGCAACGGCGGGGAGGAAGAGCTGAAGTTCCTGACAGACTGCGAAAAGGCCGGCTTGCAAATCTACTACATCCCCGTAGAGATTGCGTCTGTGTCTCGGGATAAATCGACCTGGTTCCACGGATTTACAGAAACATTTTTTGAGAACCGAGGCGCTACGACCCGCTATATTCTGGGCCTTGGTATGGCTTCCCTTTACGCGGTTTATTACATAATCCGCAAGCGGGACCTGTACCGGGCATCGATTTCCCCGGGCAAAGCTCTCCGGGCAACCTTCCGCGGCATACGGGGAAACAAAATCAAGAAAATGTCTAAGCACTTGGACAACAAGCAAAAATACGCACCGGTTTGAGCCAATCGCCGCCATCATTTTGGAATATGGAATTCCGAGCAGATTCCCCCGACCGCGTCTTTCTTTGACGGATTCGGAACCGAAAGAAGTGGGAAGAGGCTTCCCCCGCGAGGGAAACAATGGCGGCTTGCGGCTCTGTCTGCCAGGGAGACACTATGAACGGATTTTACTGGATCTATCTTGTTATGATTGCCTTTTTACTGGGCTATGAATATGCCGGGACACGGGAGCAAAAACGCCTGCTCTACTACGGAGCCTGCGGTTTTTTGATCTTAATCTTTGTAGCTCAGGATTTCAGCGTCAGCATTGACATTGCGGAGTATATGCGTCAGTGGGCCATCATCCCGACGCTGTCCTTCCGGGAAATGCTGGCGCATAAATTTGAAATCGGCTATGTGCTGCTTTGCTGGGTCTTGGAACGGGTCTTTTCCAGCGACCGCGTCCTGCTGCTGGTGCTCGGTGTGATGATCCTGGTTCCCTTCTGCCGGTTCTTTGAACGGGAGACCGAGAATCCCATGATCGCGCTGATGGCTTTCGTGGCGCTGGGTATGTATATGCACGCCATGATTTTCTGGCGGCAGCTGGTGGCCATGGCGATCCTCACCTACTCCTGCCGGTTTATCCGGGAGCATAAATTCGTCCCCTTCCTGCTCATGGTACTGCTTGCCATGACCTTCCACAAGGTCTCCATCGTATTTCTTGCGCTCTATGTCATCTATCGAATCCCGATTACCAAATGGCTTCTCATAGGCTGCGCCGGGGGCGCGGTCGTTCTGGGCTTCTTTGGAGACAAGATCATAGACTTTGGCATCCGTGTTCTCTATCCTCGATACACCACTTTCCCCCGGCTTTCCATCGGAGGCGGAACCCTGCTGGCGCTGCTTTGGACGGTTACGCTCCTCTCCTATTGGCTGCTCCGGGATCGAATGGATGAGGATCGAATTCGGCTGCCATTTTTGATGATTTTGATTGCGGCTACCATTCAGCCCGTCTGCTTTGCCTTTTATAATTTCCTGCGGGTGGTACTGTTCTTCCGGATCGCCCTGGTACCTATGACTGCGGAGCTTTATGTGGCTCTGTTCCGGCGGAAAGAAGGCAACCGAGCTCTGGCGCTTCTGGAACGCTATACCCCTGCGTTACACAGAGCAGTGCTTCGGATATATGATAAAAAATGGTTTCAGGTTGCGGCGCAGCTGTTTTTGTTCGCAGTCCTGTTTGTGTGGTATGACAGCGAACTGGACGGCGCGGTGTATATCATGGCGCCCATCCATTAGACCAGTAAAAAGGATGTATTCCATTATGTACGATTATCTGATTGTTGGTGCCGGACTGTACGGCGCTGTATTCGCAAGAGAGCTGACCAAGCGGGGCAAGCGCTGCCTGGTCATTGACCGCCGGAACCACATTGCCGGAAACGTTTATACCGAAAATATTTCCGGGATCAACGTCCACAAGTACGGTGCCCATATCTTCCACACCAGCGACAAGGAAGTATGGGATTATGTCAACCAGTTCGCAGAGTTCAATAACTATATCAACAGTCCCATTGCGATCTATAAGGATGAACTGTACAACCTTCCTTTCAACATGAACACCTTCTCCAAGATGTGGGGCATCCGGACGCCCGCCGAAGCGAAAGCGAAAATCGCGGAGCAGGTGGCGGAGCTGAACATTACGGAGCCGAAGAACCTGGAGGAGCAGGCTCTCAGTTTGGTCGGCACTGACGTATACACCAAGCTGGTGAAGGACTACACGGAAAAGCAGTGGGGGCGGGATTGCAAGGACTTGCCTGCGTTCATCATCAAGCGGCTGCCCTGCCGGTTTACCTATGACAACAATTATTTCAATGACCGTTACCAGGGCATTCCCGTTGGCGGCTACACGGCCATGGTGGGCAAGATGCTGGAAGGGGTAGAGGTGCGGCTGAATACCGACTACTTCGACCTGATCCGGCAGGAGCCCAACATTGCGCAGCGAATCGTCTACACCGGCTGCATCGACGAATTCTTCGGCTACCGGCTGGGAGCGCTGAAATACCGCAGCGTCCGGTTTGAGACGGAGGAACTGCCCTTGGAGGACTACCAGGGCAACGCGGTGGTGAACTACACCTCCTGGGACCAGCCCTATACCCGGATCATCGAGCACAAGCATTTTGAATTTGGTCATCAGCCTACTACCGTTATCAGCCGGGAATACTCTGCCGAATGG
>JAQXPK010000031.1 GCA_029100605.1 Bacillota bacterium
AATTACCACGTAATCTTCGTAAGTTAGATGTTTACCTTTTCTGTGATCTGTGATATGATTGGGGTAGTCCATAGCGATTGCCTCTTTCTGTGTTGATCTTTTCTGGCAGATTGATTCTAACACAGAGGTCCTCGCTATGGACCTTTTTATTTGATTAAATGCGCAACTTCATTTTACAACGCGCGTCAAAAATTTTTTTGAAACAGATGCAATATCCCCGCACCATTTTACGCCTATACAAGTGAAACCCTTTGTTATAAAATAGACAAACAACTGGAGGTGATTCCTTGGAGGATCAGGGTATCATTGCCTTGTTCTTCAAGCGGTCTGAACAGGCCATTGAAGAAACGGACAAAAAGTACGGTGGGTACTGCTACAGCATTGCCTACAACATTCTCTCCAACCGGGAAGATTCTGAGGAAAGCGTCAGCGATACATATCTGGCGGCGTGGAATACGATTCCACCCCGGTGTCCCAACTTTCTGAGCGCTTTTCATGCCAAAATGACCCGGCACATTTCTATTGACCGCTGGCGCAAGCTCAGCGCCCAAAAACGGGGCGGTGGAGAAATCATTCTCGCACTGGATGAATTGGAAGACTGCGTGGACGCACACAATGTGGAAACCGAACTGGCGAAAAAGGAATTGACACGGGTTCTTAATGCGTTCCTGTCTTCCCTGTCGGAGACAGAACGGAATGTATTCCTACCATCACATAATAGGTAAATTCTCCACTCTTGATCCAGCGGCGAATTGCGCTATATGGTACACCTGTCACCTCTGCCGCCTTATTCATCGACACCATAGTGGGCATTAGGTTCCCTCCTTCGCTTTCTGTGCATCATCACAAAACAGCGTACCGATATCTCTTCGGTTTACGCCCAGAGTCTCCGCAATTGTTTCAAGTTCGTCCGTTCTGAATACTCCTTCCCGCATCTTCACATAGAATGTTTTCTCAGTTACACCGATGATATTGGCCATTTTTCTCTGAGAAAATCCCCTTTTTGCAATTAGCCCACGCTATTCATTTGTATCTAGCATTTTCCACGCCTCCATATATGTATCGTTTTGCGTACCACAAGTAAATTATACTGTTATTAATGTTAAAAATCAAGTACCAAAATACTTGACAATACTGTAAATTATGTTATAATCCAAATTGAGGTGATAGATATGACGATTGGAGAACGAATTCGCTTTATAAGGAAACAAAAAAATATGACGATTGATGCCCTTGCGAAAAGAATAGGTGTTACGCGTCAAACCATCAGCCGATATGAAACGGGGGCGATTAGCGAAATTCCAAGAAGCAAGCTGGAAAAGATTGCAGAAGAATTAACAGTTCAATATGAGTACTTGGAAGGATGGACAATTGATAGCCAATGCGACTCAACGCAATTTGATATTCAGCAATTAAAAATTGACCTTGTGAACGCAAAAACCGAGGATGAAAAAGCGGAAATTGAGTCTAGTATTGAGATATTGGAAGAATCTTACAGAGATTTACTCTTTGCTAGAGCGCTATATGCCACACCTTCGAGTGCTGATTCAGGAGCGCCAGCGCAAGCGAAAAAGCGCACAATTGGTCACATGATTAAAGAGTGGCATTCTGATAAAAAGGCAAACTTATCAATGCCAATTGACTCTTGGCTGCTTTTAGCGCTGAAGGGCATGGCTGCTGATTCTAAGCGTAGTCTTTCTGACGAGATTGAGGATGCGTTATACGATCATGTCATGAATGCGATCGACGAAGAGTCGAAGAGAGAAGATGCAATTCTCAATAGCCAAGCAGCAGTGTCGGACGAATCAGATTAACCATATTCATCAGAAGAATATCATTGTGCTTTCATAATAAAACCGCCACCGTGGCGGCAACCACGATGGCGGAGGTGTAAACCAGCAGAAACCACACAAACCGATTTACCAGAATATCATACCACATTCGGCGGATCGGTGCAAGCTCAGAAAGGAGATTATATGGCAACAATTAAAAAGCGTGGCAATTCCTACCTTATCCGCTGCTATGATGGTTACGATCAAACCGGCCGGCAAATCGAACGGACTATGACATGGAAGATACCGGCGGGAATGTCCGAAAAGAAAGCAGAGCGGGAAGCCCGCCACCAGGCGGAACTGTTTGAGGAAAAGGTGCGGACGGGCCAGAGCGCAGAGCAGAAAATCAAGTTTGCTGACTTCTGCGACCTCTGGATGAAGGACTACGCTGAAACCCAGCTGCGTCCCAAAACCGTCAATCGGTATCGTGGCCTGTTGGAACGCATCAAGCCAGCTCTGGGCAGCATCTACCTTGACCGCCTCCGGCCTACCCATCTGACCGCATTTTACCGGGAGCTTGCTCAGGTTCGGAAGGTATCCACCTACACAGCGAAAATAGATCTGAAAGCATATCTCAAAGAGCACAAGATCACCCAAACGAAGCTGGCGGAGGATTCCGGGATATGCACCGCCACAATCCGTTCTATCATCATCGGCAACGCCGCCACCGAAGAAACGGCGCAAAAAATAGCCGATGCCTTGCACATCGACTTTGACAAGCTGTTCCAGCCATCCGGGGAGCCGCAGCCGCTTTCCGGGCAGACGATCCTGCACTATCACCGGCTTATTTCCGTAATCCTGCAAACCGCCGTGGAATGGCAGTACATCCCCGCCAATGCTGCGGAGCGGGTCAAGCCTCCAAAGGCAGATACCACCGAAGCGGTCTATTTGGATGATAAGCAGGCAATTCACCTTCTGGAGCTGCTGGAGGCGCAGCCGATCTATTACCGCACAGCTGTCACGGTATTGCTGTTCACGGGTATGCGCCGGGGGGAATTGATGGGCCTTGTGTGGAGTGACATTGATTTCGATAATAACACCATCACAATCCAGCGGTCTTTGCAGTATCTCCCGGATATGGGTGTGTTCACGTCCGACACCAAAACCAAATCAAGCCGCCGCGTTATCAAAGCTCCTGCTACCGCAATTCAATCCCTGAAGGAGTACCGTACCTGGCAGAAGAAAACCTTCCTGAGTATCAGCCAGCCGTGGGAAGAATCCGGGCAGGTATTTGTAACCCAGAACGGAACACCAATGCACCCGGACACGCTGACAAGCTGGTTTGGCAGCTTCATCAAAACCACCGATCTCCCGCAGATTCATATTCACAGCCTGCGGCATACAAACGCCACATTGCAGATTGCGAACGGTGTGGCGGTTACTACCGTGGCGGGGACACTGGGCCACAGTACAGCCAATACTACGACAAAAGTTTACGCCCATGCGATTCAAAGCGCCGCCGCAGCGTCCGCCGAAATGATGGACAATCTCCTGAACCCCATGAAAAAACAGGCGTAACGGACAAATAACGGACAATCTCATTTTTTGGACTTTGAAAATGTCCGTAAAAATTCAGAAAACACCGGGTTTCGTACTGAAACTCGGTGTTTTTACTGGCAGGGGCACAAGGACTTGAACCCTGAGCCTACGGTTTTGGAGACCGCCGCTCTACCAATTGAGCTATACCCCTATACTATATGCAAGGCGGAAGGCCTGAACAATCTGGTGGGCCTTCAGGGATTCGAACCCGGGACGATCCGGTTATGAGCCGGAGGCTCTGACCAACTGAGCTAAAGGCCCATGGCTATCACAGGTGAATCTTGTCACCGCGAAGAACATTATAGCATTGAATCCGTATCCTGTCAAGCGGTTTCTTGCGCCTGCCGGAAAAAGTCTGTGATTCAGCAGCCGACACGAAAAGAACCGGCAGGCAGAGGTTTCCAGCCATAATGGAGTTTCTTGTCAAAACGACGAAAACCGGACACAATTTGTTCATAAGTTTGTGCCCTCTTCTATATTGTATTATTTTCGTAAAATGTTACAATAAACCTGTCCTTTTTCACCGGCTTTCCCGGAAATCTTAAAAGAAAGGTCGATATTATGTTAGAGAAAGTTTTCAAGCTCTCCGAGAACAAGACCAACGTCAAGACCGAAGTCGTGGCCGGCCTGACCACCTTCATGACGATGGCCTACATCATCGCGCTGAACCCGAACCTGCTCACTGGCTTCGGCTCCGCGGGTCAGGAGCTGTGGAACGGCGTGTTCCTGGCGACCTGCATCGCCTCCGCCATCGGTATGTTCTGCATGGCGTTTTTGGCCAACAAGCCCTTCGCAATGGCTCCCGGCATGGGCCTGAACAGCTTCTTTGCCGTGGTTGTGGGCAACATCGTTGCCATGACCGGTATGACCTACGTGGCTTCCTTCCAGGCTGCTCTGGTCATCATCCTGATTGAAGGCATCGTGTTCGTCGTTCTGTCCATCTTCAACGTCCGTGAGAAAATCGTGGAGGCCATTCCTCTGGGCATTCGGCTGGGCATCTCTCCCGCCATCGGCCTGATGCTGATGAACATCGGCCTTGGCTCCAACGTGGGCATCTACGCCGAGGGCAACGGCTTTACCACCCCCTTCTATGTTATGCGGGACTTCTTCGGCGCGCTGACTCCCAGCTATTTGCAGAGCAACATGGGCGACGCTGGCTACGCCACTATGGTGCTGACCGTTGTGACCATGTTCGTGGGCCTGTTCGCCATTGTCGTCATGTCTAAGAAGGGCGTCAAGGGCTCCGTGCTGTACGGTATGCTCATCTCTTCCGTGATCTACTGGGCCGGCTCCTTCCTGTTCCTGCACACCAACCCCTTTGCGTCCCTCGCCACCGCGTCCTTTGTGCCTCCCTTCGCTGACATGGCCAGCACCACCCTGTTCAAGTTCAATTTCGCGGGCTTCGTGGAAATCGGCTGGTTCACTGCCGTTACCCTGGTTATCACCTTCTGCATCATCGATATGTTTGACACCATCGGCACTCTGGTTGGCACCGCCTCCCGCGCAGGCATGGTGGACGAGAAGGGCAATATGCCCAACATGAAGGAAGCCCTGCTGTCTGACGCCATCGGCACCATCGCCGGCGCCTGCACCGGTACTTCCACCGTCACCACCTTCATCGAGTCCGCTTCCGGCGTGGAAGCCGGTGGACGCACTGGCCTGACCGCCGTTGTCACCGGTCTGCTGTTCCTGGCCTGTATGTTCCTCGCCCCCGTCGCTGCCATTATCCCCGCTGCCGCTACCTCTGCGGCCCTGATCTATGTGGGCATCCTGATGCTCCAGGGCCTGAAGAAGGTCAACTTCGAGGATATGGATCAGATGGTTCCCGTGGCGCTGATGCTCATCGGTATGCCCATCTCTGGCTCCATCGGTCATGCCATCGGCATCGGCCTGATTTCCTACACCGTCATGAAGGTGTTCGGCGGCAAGGCCAAGGAGGTTTCCGTCCTGACCTACGTGATCTCCGCCCTGTTCCTGGTGAAGTTCTTCCTGGCTGTGTAATGGCTGAATAGCTACACAATAATCGCCCGAAGGATGCGTCCTTCGGGCGATTTTGGCGTCATTGGGAAAACTTTTGACGGATACCGCTGGGGATTTCCCTCTGGGAGCAGATTCCCAAAGCAGGGGATTTGCCTACGGCTTATGAATTGGCAGCATATCTCGCCGAAGCCCGCGGCTCCCGCTGCGCGGTGCTGCTTTAAGATCACAGGAAACCCCGCTCCCGTCTCGGGAGCGGGGTTCAGGGTATTACACAATGTGCATATCGGCTTAACTCCGCATACCGGCAAAATTGCAGTTTTGCGGCGCAACCGCCTTGCCTCTCCCTATGGGAGAGGTGGCAAAAATCTTCGATTTTTGACGGAGAGGGTACGCTGTACCGAGATACCCTCTCAGTCACCTGCGGCGACAGCTCTCCCAAAGGGAGAGCCAAGGGTACTGCCGCACCAATTTGTCGGGCAGATGAGTAAAACCGATAAGCACTTTACACAATTCCCTGTGCGTTCATGGCGTCGGCGACCTTCAGGAAGCCGGCAATGTTGGCACCGGCAACGTAGTTGCCTTCCATGCCATATTCCTTGGCGGCGGCGTCCAGGTTGTGGAAGATGTTGACCATGATGGTCTTCAGCTTGGCGTCCACTTCCTCGAACGTCCAGCTCAGGCGCTGGGAATTCTGGGTCATCTCCAGAGCGGAGGTGGCGACACCACCGGCGTTGGAGGCCTTGCCGGGGCAGAACAGGACGCCGTGCTCCTGCAGATAGGCAGTGGCGTCCAGAGAGGTGGGCATATTCGCTCCCTCAGCCACAGCGAAGCAGCCATTGGCTACCAGCGCCTTGGCATCGTCCAGCAGAAGCTCATTCTGAGTGGCGCAGGGCAGGGCCACGTCGCACTTGATGCTCCAGACGCCCTTGCCCTCATGGTAGACAGAATGGGGGCGGGCTTTGGCGTACTCTGTCAGGCGGGCGCGGCGCACCTGCTTGACCTCGATCAGAGTCGCTACGTCGATGCCGTCGGGATCGTAGATCCAGCCGGTGGAATCGGAGCAGGTGACAGGCTTTGCCCCCAGCTGCCAGGCCTTTTCGATGGCGTAGGTCGCCACGTTGCCCGCGCCGGAAACCACGACGGTCTTGCCCTCCAGGCTGCGTCCGTTGCACCGGAGCATTTCCTCCGTCAGGTACAGCAGGCCGTAGCCCGTAGCCTGGGTGCGGGCGAGCGATCCGCCGTAAGAAAGCCCCTTGCCGGTGAGCACGCCCTCGTACAGATTCCGAATGCGCTTGTATTGACCAAACAGATAGCCGATCTCCCGGCCGCCCACGCCAATATCGCCTGCGGGCACGTCGGTGTCCGCACCCACATACTTGCACAGCTCCGTCATAAAGCTCTGGCAAAAGGCCATGACCTCCCGGTCGGACTTGCCCTTGGGGTCAAAGTCGGAACCGCCCTTGCCGCCGCCGATGGGCAGGCCGGTAAGGCTGTTCTTGAACACCTGCTCGAAGCCCAGAAACTTGATGACGCTTAAGTTTACGCTGGGATGGAACCGCAGCCCGCCCTTGTAGGGGCCGATGGCACTGTTGAACTGGACGCGGTAGCCGTTGTTGACCTGCACCTGTCCCTTGTCGTCCACCCAGGGCACCCGGAACATGATCACCCGCTCCGGTGTGGTGAGCCGCTCCAGAAGAGCATTGCGGCGGTAGGCGTCCTCGTTTCTTTCGATGACGGGGCGCAGAGATTCGAGAACCTCGTATACCGCCTGGTTGAACTCCGGCTGGTCCGGGTTCTGCTGCCTGACCCGAGCCAACGTTTCGTCGACGTAACGCATGAAAAAATCCTCCCTATCATTTTTTATAGTGACCGTTGCCAATTCTATCAGAAAATCCAACAGAAAACAAGAACATTTTTCCTTTTTTCCCGAAAAGAATTCCCCAGGTATGAAAAAAGCGCCGATTTTTCAATCGGCGTTTCGGAATCATCTGACCCTCGGGAGAATCTCGGCCTGAATCACCTGAATCAGGCTGTCCAGCTCCTGCGCTGTGTTGTCCCGACAGAGGGAAACCCGGAAGGAGCCGTCCATGATTTCAGGAGGCAGGTTCATGGCCTGCAGGACGTGGCTGCGGTGCCCCTTGGCACAGGCAGAACCGGCGGAGACGCAAATGCCGTGATCCTGCAAGATATTGATGGTGTTCTGGGTGGGCACACCGGGGACGGACAGAGACAGAATGTGGGGCGCGTCATGAGCGCCGTTGATGACCAGACCGTCCAGCTGGGCAAGCCGGGCGACGGCGGATTCCAGCAGGGCTCTTTCCCGGGAGGTATCCTCCCGGAAGGTGGCGGACACGGCGGCGCAGGCGGCTGCAAAGCCGAAAACCGCCGGGGTTCCCTCAGTGCCGCTGCGGTAGCCCCCTTCCTGCCCGCCGCCTAAGAGAAGGGGAGGGAAGGACTTTAGCCGGGGGCTGATGTACAGCGCCCCGCAGCCCTTGGGGCCGTGCACCTTGTGAGAGGAGACGGAAATCAGATCCGCGCCCAGCTGTTTGGCGGAAAAGGGGATTTTCAGAAAGCCCTGCACGGCGTCAGTGTGAAAAACGGCGTCAGGGCAGAGCTTGTGGGTCAGCTTTGCCATTTGAGCGATGGGCATGACGGAGCCAACCTCGTTGTTCACCATCATGATGGAAACCAGAATGGTGTCCTTCCGCAGGGCGGCTTTCAGAGCGTCCGGGGAAATGCTCCCCATGGCGTCGGGCTGCAGGTAGGTCACTGTAAAGCCCCGGGCTTCCAGATCCTTCATGCAGTTCAAAATGGCGTCGTGCTCGATGGCGGTGGTGACGATGTGCTTTCCCCGCTTTCCCAGACGCTTTGCCGTACCGAACACGGCCCAGTTGTCGGCCTCGGTGCCGCCGGAGGTGAAGAACACCCGGTCAGGCTCCGCTCCCATGGCGGCGGCTACGGTATGCCGGGCGGCGCGCAGTTCCCGGGCAGCGTCAATGCCGAAGCCGTACAGGGCGCTGGGGTTGCCCCAGGTCTCGATGAGCGCTTTATTCATAGCAGCCACAGCCTCCGGGCAGGGCCTGGTGGTGGCGGAATTGTCAAGATAGATCATGTTTGTCAGTCCTATTGAATAAGTGTTGAAGGTAGATAGAGGAATGGAACATACATATTGCAGTTTGGCGGCGACTCGCCGCTGACAATGCGTGCCCGGGTGGTCTATGGTCGTTACGCCATTGGGCATTGCTCGGTTCGTTACGGGAGACCAAAGGCTCCCCCTCAAGGGGAAGGCTTTGGTGCGCCAAACTGCGATTTTCTGGTTTGCTGGGTTAA
>JAQXPK010000032.1 GCA_029100605.1 Bacillota bacterium
CTTTAAAAGCTTTCCGAGAATGAATTGTGCCAGAAAAGGCAGATGACGCCGCTGGGCTTTCCGCCCAGCAAGGAAGATAACGCATTCTGGCGCAATTCAGGCCGGAAAGAATGAAAGTTTTTAATCAAGAGTTAGTATAAAACCCGCTGCTTGTGTGGGTGTCTGTAAAACAGATGACGGAGCGTATCGGTATGGATACGCTCCGTTTCCTATTTTCGCACATCCGGTTGCAAGCGGCCTTGGCTCTCCCTTTGGGAGAGCTGTCACCGCAGATGACTGAGAGGGTATCTCGGTACAGCGTACCCTCTCCGTCAAAAATCGAAGATTTTTGCCACCTCTCCCATAGGGAGAGGCAAGGCGGCTGCGCGCCAAACTGGAATTTGGCGGCGGGTCGCCGCTACGTTATTTCGTCGGGGAGGAGCTTCTCAGAGTCACGTCATGATAGCCGCCCTCTACGATGGAGACGGAGGATACCAGCGTCAGCTTGGCGTTCTTCTGCAGGTCGGGAATGTTGGTCACACCCACGTTGCACATGGTGGACTTGACCTTGTACAATGACGCCTCCACATTGTCGTGGAGGGGGCCGGCGTAGGTGACGTAGGAATCCACGCCCTCCTCAAAGCTCAGCTTGGCGGAGCCGCCCAGATCATAGCGCTGCCAGTTCCGGGCACGGTTGGAGCCTTCGCCCCAGTATTCCTTCATATACGCGCCGTTCACCATCACTTTGTTCGTGGGGCTTTCGTCGAACCGGGCGAAATACCGTCCCAGCATCAGGAAATCCGCGCCCATGGCCAGCGCCAGGGTCATGTGGTAGTCGTGGACGATGCCGCCGTCGGAGCAGATGGGCACGTAGATGCCGGTCTCCTTGAAGTATTCATCCCGAGCCGCGGCAACTTCAATGAGGGCAGTGGCCTGACCACGACCGATGCCCTTGGTCTCCCGGGTGATGCAGATGGAGCCGCCGCCGATGCCGACCTTCACAAAGTCAGCTCCGGCCTTCGCCAGGAACAGGAAGCCGTCCCGATCCACCACGTTGCCCGCGCCGATCTTCACGGTGTCGCCGTAGTTCTCCCGCACCCATTGGATGGTCTTTTCCTGCCAGCAGGTGTAGCCCTCGGAGGAATCGATGACCAGCACGTCCGCGCCGGCCTCCAGCAAAGCGGGAACCCGGGTGGCATAGTCACGGGTGTTGATGCCCGCGCCCACCATGTAACGCTTCTTGCTGTCCAACAGCTCCTGAGGGTTGGCCTTGTGAGAGGAATAGTCCTTGCGGAAAACGAAGTACAGCAGATGATCGTTTTCATCCACAATGGGCAGGCTGTTCAGCTTGTGCTCCCAGATGATGTCATTGGCTTCCTTCAGCGTGGTGTCCGCCGGAGCCGTGACCAGCTTCTCCCGGGGGGTCATGAACTGGCGAACCTTGTCCGTGGGGCTCATGCGGCTGACACGGTAGTCCCGGCTGGTGACGATGCCCAGCAGCTTACCGTTGGCGGTGCCGTCCTCCGTGATGGCAACGGTGGAAAAGCCGTTGCGCTCCTTCAGCGCCAGCACGTCCGCCAGGGTCGCGTCGGGGGTCAGGTTGGAAGCGGAGGTGACAAAGCCCGCCTTATAGCCCTTCACCCGAGCCACCATGGCGGCCTGGCTCTCGATGGACTGGGAGCCGTAAATGAAGCTGATGCCGCCCTCCTTCGCCAGGGCGATAGCCAGGGTATCGTTGGAAACGGACTGCATGACGGCGGAAGTCAGCGGCACGTTCAGAGAAAGCGCCGGCTCCTCCTGCCCCTTGCGGTACTTGACGAGCGGGGTCTTCAGACTGACGTGATCGGGGATGCAGTCCTCCGAGGTGTAGCCGGGAATCAGAAGGTATTCGCTGAACGTGTGGCTGGGTTCCGGATAATAGTACGCCATTGGGATAGCCTCCTTTTATTTATGTAGAGATTTGGATTGACAAATATCAGGACTGGGAACGCCTGTCAGCGACCTACAGCGTCTGCCGATCCCCCGCGTCGAGAACCTCCTTGACCTCCCTGCCGGTGGAGTTGAGATTCTTGAAGTTGCCCAAAATTTCGCTCACAGGATGAACCATGGCAAAGGTGTAGGGGTAGTGGGAAATGATCCGGTTTACCGACGCCGCCTGGGTCTTGTTCACCACGCACAATAGCACGCTGGTTTCCTTTCCGGAGTACATGCCCTTGGCGGGCAGGAAGGTGGCGGTGTGGTGGAGCTTACTGATCAGCTCCTCGGAAATCTCGTTGGGGTACTCGGTGATGATCTCGAAGCAGATGGCCTCCCGGCCGGACTTCATCAGCCGGTCGCCCACGGTGGTTGACATAAATGTGTAGAGAATGCACAGGATCACCGGCTCCATCTGGCAGCCGTACACAAAGTAGCTGGCGGCGGCGATCGCGGAGTTGATGGCAAAGCTCATGCCGAAAAAGGGCTTGTTGGGGTGGCGCTTATGGACGATGGCGGAGATGAAATCCGTGCCGCCGGTATAGGCGCTGGCCTTGATGAGAATGGAGTAGACAAAGCCCTGGATCACGCCCGCCACCATGGGGCCGAGGATTTTGCTGGTGCCGTTTTCCGTGACGTAGGCGAAGGCGGACAGATCCACCCGATCCAGGATCAGCAGTCCCAGGGAAAAGGTCACCACATACACCATACTGCGCAGTGCCATGGGCTTGCTGACCTCGATATAGCACCAGATCGCCAGAGGAATGTTCACAAGCAAGCTTAAGTATCCCACGCTGATGTGGGATACATACTGGATCATGGTGCAGATGCCGTTGATTCCCGAGGGGGCGAACTGGTTGGGGAAAACGAACAGCTCGTAGTTCACGGCGGCAAGCATTGCCACAGCCGCGATCACCAGATAGGTCCAGATTTTTTTCAGAGTGTGCATACAATTCTCCCAAGAAATCAGGCGGATTTCAGCCGGTGCCGGGTTTCTTAATTGCTGATTTTAACACAAAACAGGCCACGGGTCAAGCCGCAGCCGGGGGATTTTTTATAATGTGCTTATCGGCGTAACTCGGCAAACCGGCAAGTTGCAGTTTATCTGGCACCCGTTTCGTAGGGCTTATGTCATGACCCCGCCGACGACGTTGGATTCTACGCAATGTAAATTTGGGTGAATACCGGCAATTCCGGAGAAATCCGGGCAAAAGCAGCTCGATACATGGGCGGCGGGGTCAAGACCCCGCCCTACGGAGGGCTTACGCCGAATTCCTATTTGTTGGACAGCTGAGTAAAACCGATAAGCACTAATTGCAATTTGGCGTACTGGTGCGGCAGCACCCTTGGCTCTCCCCTTGGGAGAGCTGTCACCGCAGGTGACTGAGAGGGTATATCGGTACAGCGTACCCTCTCCGTCAAAAATCAAAGATTTTTGCCAGCTTCCCCTCAAGGGGAAGCCTTGGGCGCTGCGCGCCAAATTCCAATTTTCCACGGAAAGAGGTAACACTATGGATATCCGTTTTGCCGAAACCCGGGATATTCCCGGGATGATTGACCTGCTTGGCC
>JAQXPK010000033.1 GCA_029100605.1 Bacillota bacterium
CTCATCGTCGTGTCCAGCCCCATGGTGTGCAGCGGCTATTGGGCGCTGAGCCTGTTTCTGTGGGCGTGCCTGCTGCTGGTGAGCTTGAAGCTGCTGAAGCGGGCGGCGTGACTCCTTCGCTTTGCGTGCTTGTCGGGATAACCCGGCAAAGCGGCAAATTGGGATTTGCGCACCTAACGTGATCGGCCTACGGCCGACGCAATGCTGCGCATTGCGGGGAACGGATTGCCACGCCAGTGTGCGCACTGGCTCGCAATGACATACCACTGTAATGTTCCACTGCGTAAGGATGGAGGGAAAACAGGAAACGATGTCATTGCGAACCAGCCATCAGGCTGGTGTGGCAATCCGTTTTCTCCAGCATTCGCAGAATGCCATCGTTCCGAAGGAACGATAAATTGCAATTTGTTGAGATTAACTCAAAAGAGGTAGTAAGCCGCGAAAGGGTATGGTATATTCCCATTTAGATAGAAAGATGGGGGGCTTTACCATGCGGAGAGGAAAAGCGGCAATGGGGCTGCTGTCAGGACTGTTGACAGCGGCCTTTTTCGTACCCATGCCGGTGGGGGCGCAGACGGCTTATCGGGAAATCGCCGGGCAGGAGGCGCTGACCGCCGGAAATTATGTGCTGGTGCTCCCGGAGGGCGGCGGGCTGGGTACGCTGGACGGGGAAACCGGCTGGGTCAATGCAGCCATGCCGGTTGTGGCGGACGGCACGGTGACGGATGCCGCCGACGCGGCCTGGTCGCTGAGCGTATCGGAGAGCGGCGTTACACTGACTGACAGCAGCGGCACGTCCATTTCTCCCGTGGACGGCGGCGAAAGCGGCATTGCCGCCGGGACGTACGTCTGGCAGGTAAGCTGGCAGGACGGACTTGCCTCCTTTCACGGGCTCAGCGGGGCGGAACCCGTGACCCTGGCTGCCAATCGAAGCCTGAACGGGGGATTCCTCAGCTATCTGGACACGGTCATCGCGGAGAATCCGGAGCAGTATCTCTGCCGATTCCGTCTATACCGGGAGGTACCCGCCCCGCCGGAGGAGCCGGAAGAAATCGTGCTGGAGACGGTTGGCTCCGTCGCAGTCACGCCGGATGGAGGTGAGATTCTGCCCGGAGAGACCATCCCTTTGTACTGCGAAACCCCTGACGCCGTCGTCTATGTCTCCTGTTCCCAAGACGGCGAAAGCTACCCGCCCTTTACGCCCTATACCGAACCGCTGTGCCCGGAGGCGGGCTTCGGAACGCTACATCTCCGGGCCTATGCTGCCAAGGAGGGGTGCGCGGACAGCGCCCTGACGGAGCGAACCTTTACGGAGAAGACGCAGACGCCTCAGCGGGAATGGAACCTGTACTTCGGTCAGCTTCACGCCCACACCAACCTGTCCGACGGTAGGGGGAGCGTGGAGGAAGCCTTCGCCCACGCCGCCAATGTGGAGGGACTGGACTTTTTCGCCGTTACCGACCACAGCGACTCCTTTGACAATGCCGCCTCCGGCACCATCGACACCGACGGCACCGCGCTCAGTGAAAAATGGGCAGCAGGGAAGGCTGCCGCGGCCGCCGTGACGGAGGATACCTTTGTGGGGATATTCGGCTACGAAATGACCTGGCCGGAGGCAAAACGATTGGGGCACCTGAACACCTTTCACACCCCCGGCTGGCAGACCCGGGATCAGGCGGCCTACGGAAACCCGACCACAGCCCTGGAGGCCTACTACCGGACGCTGGCCTCCGTGCCGGCTTCCGTCAGTCAGTTCAACCACCCGGGAACTCTCTATGGAGATTTTGAGAACTTCGGACACTACAGCCCGGAGGCGGACGCCGTTATCTCCCTGCTGGAAGTAGCCGGGGAGGATGGCATCACGGACTGCCGGTATTACAACCGGGCGCTGGACAAGGGCTGGCACGTGGCACCCACCAACAACCAGACCAACCACAACGGAAGCTGGGGCGACGCCAGCGGGGCGCGAACCGTGGCGCTGGCAAAGGCTCTGACGGAGGACGGCCTCTATGACGCTATGAAGCACTGCCGAGTCTATGCCACGGAGGATCGGGACCTGAGCATTTATTATGAACTGAATGGAGCCATCATGGGCTCCGTGATTCCCAAAACGGAACAGTCGGTGCTCCGGGTGTCCCTGGAGGATCCCACCGACGAAGCCATCGGCGAAGTGACGGTGATCGCCGACGGCGGAGCGGAAATTGCCCGACGGCGGGTGCAAACTGCCTCGGATACGCTGGAACTGTCCGTCCCCGGCGGATACAGCTACTATTATCTCCGGGTTACCCAGCCGGACGGGGACGTAGCCGTGACCGCGCCCGTCTGGCTGGAGGGCTACGACGACGTGGGCATCGGCAGCTTCACCGGAGACAAGACGACACCGGTGCAGGGAGAGGAAGTCAGCCTGACGGTGGAGCTTTACAATCATGAGCCGGTGGATTTTCTACTGGAATCTCTGGAATTCTTCGCGGAGGAAACGCGGATTGCCGTTCTGTCCGCCCCCGGGATGGTGCCGGCCATGGGAACTCTGCGGGAAACGGTGAACTATACCCATTCCGGGCTGGGGGTGACCCAGTTCCGGGTCGCTGCTGTGGGAACCATAAACGGAGAACGCCGTAGCTATGAACAGACCCTCAGCCTGAGCTATCGCGTTCCGGAGCTGGTGCGGCGGATCGCTGTGGACAGCGCCCACGGCAATGCCGGTTCCGGAAATGGGAACCGCCTGACCGCCGTCGCGGCGGAGGCGAACATCACCGTAGAGCCGTTTTCCGGCAGCATTCCGGAAAACGCCGGTATCCTCCTGATTACCGCGCCGGCAGAGCCTTTTGACGAGGCTTTTGTGGCTCAGACGGCGGAATTTGCCCAAAGCGGCGGCACGGTCATTCTCTGCGGGCAGGCGGATCTGGGAGACTGGAGCGTGCATTCGGCCTGCGAGCTGAACCGGCTTCTCGCCGCCATGGGCGCGACGGTTCGCCTGAACGACGATACGGCCTGGGACGAGGTGAACAACGGCGGTACGGCGGACAAGCTGTATACCACCCGATGCAACGAAACCAGCGATCTGTGCCGGAACTGGAAACCGGAGCAGGTTTTCAGCCAGCGGTCGGGCTGCACCGTCAGCCCGGGGCTTGGAACCTGGCTGGTAAAGGGCCTGAGCACCACCCACAGCCGGGACATGGACGGCGACAGCGGCTCCAACGGAGCGGAACCGGTGCTGATGGCCTGGGAGGCGTTGCCGGGCGGCGGCTGCGTGTACGTCAGCGGCGGACTGTTCCTGGGGGACAGGGAGATGGAGGCACCGGACAATCTCTGGGATCCCCCCAGCGCCAATCAGACCCTTTTGGAGACGATACTGGGGCTGGAGCAGGCCGCATGGCCCCTGTGCACCGTCGCCCAGATGCGCGGTGGGCAGATCGGACAGGTGTACCACATCCGGGGGTGGGCCACCTCTGGAACCTCCCATCCCGGTAATGTCTTTGAAAACACGCTGTATCTCCAGGACGATACCGGCGGTGTGGCGCTGATGCCGTTTACCGAGACCGGCATTCAGATCGGAACGCCCATTGAGGCCATCGGACAGAAAGAGGTTCGGGGCGGAAATGTGGTGCTGAAAATCATGGATTACCAGGTGTTGGACGAGCCGCTCTACCGCTATGCCCCGGAGACTTCCCCCAACAAAACCGCCATGAACTACGCTTCCTTCGGCGGAAGCCTGATGCAGGTGGAGGGGAAGGTGACGGATGTCACCTACACTGCCGACGGAAAGGGCGTAGCCCGTTTTACGGTGCGGGACGACAGCGGCGATCTGGCGGAGGTGCTGATTGAAGCGGGGATTGTCTCGGGCGCGGATGGGGAGAACGCTCTGGCGTCCCAGGTAAAGAAGGGACGGACGGTGCGCACTCTGGGCATTGTGCACCTGGACAGCCAGGGCACGCCGGTGCTTAGGGTACGCAACTGCGACGAGGTGGTGTACGTTCCGCCCCGCCGGGTACCGTTCATGGCTTCGCCCCAAACCGGCGACCGGATCGGACTTGCCGTGGGTGTCACAGCCCTGTCTCTCACCGGCTTGGGCGTGATGCTGCGGAAGAAGAGAAAATAACGTGTCGGAGGGTGGCGCGCTTGCTTCGCGGGGGAAAGGAAAGAGCATTTCCGAAGGAAATACCGCAATATGCCTATCGGCTTAACTCAGAAAACCGGCAAAATTGCAGTTTGGCGTACTGGTGCGGCAGCACCCTTGGCTCTCCCTTTGGGAGAGCTGTCACCGCAGGTGACTGAGAGGGTATCTCGGTATAGCGTACCCTCTCCGTCAAAAATCAAAGATTTTTGCCACCTCTCCCATAGGGAGAGGCAAGGCGGCTGCGCCGCCAAGTAATCTTTTCACCCTGTAACGAACCGAGCAATGCCCAATGGCGTAACGAATTGAGACCGCCCGGGCACGCATTGCCTGCGGGGGCATCCCCGCAAATTCCCATTTGATTGTCAACCAATATTTATTCATGGTTGACAATCGATCGCCGGCTATGATATACTTCCCCCAGAGTGTCAAATGATGGAGGAAACGGAAATGGAAAAAACGGCAAAGATGCGAACGGTGGATATGGCCTACATCGCCCTGTTCGCTGTGTTGATGGCGGTATGCTCCTGGATCTCGATTCCGGCGGCGGTGCCCTTTACCCTTCAGACCTTCGGTGTGTTCCTGGCTGTGAGCGTTCTCGGCGGAAAGCGGGGAACCCTGGCGGTGGTGCTGTATCTGCTCATGGGCGTGGTGGGACTGCCGGTGTTCGCGGGCTTCTCCGGCGGCGCGGGGGTGCTGCTGGGCAGTACCGGCGGCTACATCGTGGGCTTCGTGTTCCTGGCGCTGGTCATGTGGGCCATGGAGCGGCTGGTGGGCACGAAAACCTGGACGCTGGCGCTGTCCATGGTGCTGGGTCTCGGGGTGTGCTACGCCTTCGGCACCGCCTGGTTCATGCTGGTGTACGCCCGTACCACCGGCCCTGTGGGACTGTGGACGGCACTGGGCTGGTGCGTATTTCCCTACATCCCCGTGGATCTGGTGAAGATGGCGCTGGCGCTGGTTATCCGCAAGCGCCTGGCGGCTGTTATCCGGGTGCGGTGATATGGGAGAGCTCCGTTTGCGGGCCCACCACGGCCTGTGCCTCCGCTTCTTTCAAGGGAAGGGCTACAGCGGCGAATTTGTCCGGAATATGGCGGAAAAGAAGGCTGTTTTGGAACAAAATCCCCTTGTCCGTCTGACGGACGGGGCAGATGAGATCTGCCGCGCCTGTCCCAATAACCAGGCCGGCTGCTGCCTTTCCGCCGACAAGGTGTCCCGCTACGACCGGGAGGTGCTCGCCCGGTGCGGCCTGACGCCGGGGGCGGTTCTGCCCTACCGGGAGCTGGAGGAGCGGGTGCTGCAGGCGATTCTGATTCCCGGACGGCGGGAGGAGATCTGCGGCGACTGCCAGTGGACGGCGCTGTGCCGGGGAAAGGGGGAGACACCGTGACCACCAAGGAACGACTGCTGGCGCTGCTGGAGGAAGGCCGGGATCGGTACATTTCCGGCGAGGAAATCGCCAAGGCTCTTCAGGTATCCCGGGCGGCGGTGTGGAAAGCGGTGCAGGCGCTGCGCGCCGAGGGCTACCCTGTGGACGCTGGAACCAACAAGGGCTACCGCCTCTCCCAGGCCTGCGACATTCTGTCCGCCCAGGGCGTTGGAAAGTATCTGAAACCGGAGTACCGGAATCTGGAGGTGACGGTACTTCCCACCGTTCCCTCCACCAACGCCCGGGTTCGGCAGCTGGCGAGTGAAGGGGCTGAAGAAGGCCGCGTGGTGATCGCCCGAGAGCAGACCGCCGGACGGGGGCGGATGGGGCGGACTTTTTTTTCGCCGCCGGACACCGGCCTCTACCTGAGCCTGCTGCTGCGTCCCACGGAGTGGTCTGCCAGGCAGGCGGCGTGTCTGACGGCGGCAGCCGCCGTTGCCATGGGCAGAGCCATGGAACAGGTGACCGGGCAGACGCCGGGAATCAAATGGGTCAACGACCTGTTTCTCCGGGGCCGGAAGGTCTGCGGCATTTTGACGGAGGCGTCTCTTGGGCTGGAAACCGGCGTTCTGGAATCCATGGTGGTAGGCGTGGGGGTCAACCTCTACCCACCGGAAGGGGGATTTCCCAAGGAGCTGGATGCCATTGCGGGCTCCCTGCTGGAGCGGCCTTTGCCGGACGGGAAAAACCGGTTGGCAGGCGCTTTTTTGAACGCTTTTTGGGATTTTTACACCCATCCGGAGGAAAAAGCCTATCTGGAGGACTACCGGCGGTGGAATCTCGCGGTGGGACGGGAAATCACCGTCCTGTCCGGCGGGCGGGAGGAGCGCGCCTACGCCCAGGGGATCGACGACGACTGCCGCCTGCTGGTACGCTGCGAATCCGGAGAAACCAAAGCGCTGTCCTACGGTGAAATCACCGTCTGTCTGCCCCGGGAGGATAAATGATACTAACTCTTGATTAAAAACTTTAATTCTTTCCGGCCTGAATTGCGCCAGAATGCGTTATCTTCCTTGCTGGGCGGAAAGCCCAGCGGCGTCATCTGCCTTTTCTGGCACAATTCATTCTCGGAAAGCTTTTAAAGC
>JAQXPK010000034.1 GCA_029100605.1 Bacillota bacterium
ATTGGCGGAGCTGTGTGACGACCCGCTGGTGCGGCAGAGCTTTTTGCGCCCGGCGGAACTGGGCCGCCGGAAAGAGCTGTACGCCTTTGCCGTCAGAAAAAAACGTTACGGACTGCTGCGCGCCATGGTACGCGGACTTGAGAGAAACTGATGTCGGTCAGGCCGCATCGTTACGGGAGATTGAGGAATGTCAAAGTACGATTTTGATCTGGATCTGTCGCAAAACACCTCCACGGGAATCATTCTGGGGTTCATCGGCCAGGGAAGCCGGGTGCTTGAGTTTGGCTGCGCGGAAGGCCGGATGACCCGCTACATGCAAGAATCCCTGGGCTGCCGGGTGGATATCGTGGAATATGACCCGGAGGCCTACGGCAAAGCCATTGTCTTTGCGGCGCAGGGCCTGTGCGATGATATTATGAACTTCCGTTGGACGGAACAGTTTGCAAAAGAACGGTATGACGCTGTTCTTTTTGCGGACGTGCTGGAACACCTGCCGGACCCCGAATCCGTTTTGACCCGCGCGGCAACGCTGCTGAAACCGGACGGCCGGATTTATATTTCCGTTCCCAACATCACCCACAACGATGTGGTGCTCAAGGCCTGTGAGGAACACTTTGACTATACGCCGGTCGGTCTGCTGGATGACACCCACTGCCATTTCTGGGGATTTGCCAATCTGGAACCGATGGCGCAGCGCTGCGGTCTGCATCTGGAATCCGTCCGGGGCACCTACTGCCCCACCGGCTGTACCGAGCAGTATGCCGGCACAGACAGCAGTGCCTCCCCGCTGCTGCGAAATATTCTCCGTGACCGGAAGTATGGCGAGGTCTATCAGTTTGTTCTGGTTCTGGCCCCCGGCGGGGCAGGCGAACCGGACTGCGAGTTCCGATCCCCATCGCTCCAGAGCCGGCTCTATCTGGATACCGGCTGCGGCTTCCATGAGGAGGCCATGACGGTTCTCTCGGAGTCCCGCGGGTGGGGCGTTTTTGCCGCGCACTGTGAAATTCCCACCAATGGAACGGTGCAGCGCGTCCGCTTTGACCCCATCGACGGACAGGGCTGCCTGCTGCACAGCGCGGTTCTGCGCCAGGACGGCGCCGAAATTCCCGTTGTCATCCCCGGTGCAGTTTCCACCGGCGAAGGAAAACTGCTCATGGGAGGGGACCCCATGATCTGGGCTGCTGTCAATCCCCAGGGTGGTTCCGTTGCACTGAATGTTGAATTTGCCATCCCCGGCGAGGCTTACCTTGAGGCGCTGGAAAAAGGCTGCATTGGATTGGACGGGGAATGTGACGCGCTGCGGCGCGACGGGGAAAAGATGACCCGGAAAACCCGGGAGCTTACCCGCCGGGTGAGCCGGCTTTCCCGGGAAAAGGAAGAACTGGCCGGCAAACTGGACGCCGCCGTTCAGAAAAACAGCCAGTATGAGGTGGACCTGGGAGCTTACATCCTGTTGACCAACAAGAAAGAGGAATACATCCTCTCGCTGGAAGGGGAGCTGGACCGGTATCGGAATCTGTGGTTTGTCCGCTGCTACGATAAACTTCGCCGCCTGTGGCACAAGATCAAGGCCCGGCGGAACCGGGCCGGGTAAAAGAGCGGGAGCAAGGAGAAAGAAATGAACGAACAGGCGAAAGCTTTACTGAAATCCAAAATTGATCAGGCAACCCTGGTCTCCTTCGATGTCTTTGACACGCTGCTCTACCGCAAGACCAATACGCCCGAGACGATCTTTGATCTGGTGGGCCGCCATTTCCACATTGACGGGTTCCGCAAACTGCGGATGGACTGTCAGGATGAAGCCAGCCGCCGCGCGTGGGCCGCACACCAGTATCCCCACGCCGATATGGAGGAAATCTATGCCGTGCTCGGCGAACATACCGAGATTCCGGTGGACTGGACCGCCGTCAAGGACTATGAGATCCAGATGGAACGGGATGCGCTGACCGCCAATGAGGAAATGCTGGAAATTTTCCGGTATGTGAAATCCCAGGGCAAGCGGGCGGTTGCCACCAGTGATATGTATCTTTCTGCGGCGCTGCTCACGGAATTTCTTGAGCAGAACGGCTTTGTGGGCTTTGACCATGTCTACTGTTCTGCGGATGAACACAAGGCAAAATTTAACCGGGAACTGTTCGAGCAGGTGGCCCACAAGGAGAATGTGCCCTTTGACCAGATTCTTCATGTGGGGGACAAACAGCGGGATGATGTGGAATTTCCCGCCGCCTTCGGGATGCAGACCTTCCTTTATGAATCCCGCGCCGATCTGACCCGGGTGGATCAGGGCGCCTGCTCCGATGTGGATCGGGGCCTGTACAAAATCCTGGCGGGGCGCCATCCCGGCTTTTGGTATGACCTGGGCGTTCTGGTGGGCGGTCCGCTCTACATGGGGCTTTACCGGTTTATGCTTCCCAAGGTGGAACGTGCCGCAAAAGAAAATCAAACGGTTTATTTTCTGGCAAGAGATGGGTATAATCTGTATCAGATTTTCAAACGTCAGGGCTTTGCCAACGTGGAATATCTCTATACCTCCCGCCGGGCGCTGACCCTGGCCTGCATCCAGGAGATGGATGAGGAGGAAATGGATACCCTGCCGCCCTACTCCACAGGTCAGACGGTGGGCGAGGTGCTGGATTACCTGTGCATTGACCGGAACCGCATCACCCACCTGGAGGAGGCCGGCTTCCACTCCTTTGACGAGGTCCTTGAAACCGAGACAGACATGGAGGCGTTCAAAAAGCTCTATGTTCTTGACCGGGAAGTTTTTTTGGAGCGCTGCCGACGGGAAAGGGAAAATGCGTTGGCCTATTTCCACGGGACCGGCCTGCTGGACAGGGACGGCATCTGTTTTGACTGTGGCTGGCAGGGAAGCTCCCAGTGGTTGCTGGAGCGGTTCAAAAAAGCTGTCGGCTGCCGGACCAAACATCCCTTCGTCTATTTCGCCATCAAGGACGGGGAGAAGAGCCGTACCCAGCTCCATGGGATGCACTATGAAACCTGGCTTTTTGACTTTTATAAAAATTACGGCCTGCAGAACGACATCAATCAGAACGTTGTGATGTATGAGCTGTTTTTCTCGGCTCCCCATGAGAGCGTTTTCCATTACGGCGACGGCGGAACCGTAATCTTTGAGGAGGGGGAGGGCGACCCCCGATGTCAGGAACTGCTGGAGGGGATTGCGGACTTCATCCGGGAAGGATACTCCTTTGTGGAGAAATATGAGGTGGAAACCACCCCCGAGATCTCGGTCGGACCGCTCAAGCGTCTGATTCACCGGCCCACTGAGGAGGAGGCTGTCGCCATAGGCAACCTTCAGAATGTGGACGGCTTTACCCGCGCCCGGGGCAACACGAAATACATCGCCTATGTTACCCGGGAAATGCTGGATCACAATTACAATACTGCCGAACTCTACTGGATTCAGGGCCTGCTCAAGCGCCCCGACGTGGAGGAGGACGTCAAAAAGGAATGCGCCATCCGCTGCGGGGTTGCCTATCCGCCGGTGGAATCCCCCTATCATCTGGAGGACGATGCCAGCCTGCGCAGCTATCAGCGCTGGATTGCCCGCCAGAAGGCCCGGCCGGCTGATACGGCGCCTTTGGACCTGCAGCCCCTTTTCTCCATCGTCATACCGGTCTACAACACCGTGACGGAGCAGTTGGAAGAGTGCATCCAGTCCGTTCTGAACCAGACCTATGACCGGTTTGAACTGATTCTGGTGGACGACCATTCCTCCTGGGACAACGTCCGCCCGGTTCTGCAAAAATATGAAGCCAATGCCAAGGTTCATGCGATTTACCGTTCCGTCAACGGGCATATCTCGGTGGCCACCAATGACGGCATTGCCGCAGCATCCGGCGAATTCATCGTCTTTATGGACTGTGATGACATCATTGAGCCCAATGCTCTTTACGAATTCGCCAAAAAGCTCAACGAGAATCCCGCGCTGGATTTCCTTTACAGTGATGAGGATAAAATCACCGAGGACGGAAAAATCCGCCACCTGCCGTTTTTTAAGCCGGACTGGTCGCCGGACCTCTTCCTGACCATGATGTATACCAACCACCTGGCGGCATACCGGACTTCCCTTGTCCGGCAGGTGGGAGGCCTGCGCACGGCGTACAATGGAAGTCAGGACTATGACTTCACCCTCCGATTTATGGAGCACTCCGACAACACCCGGGTGGGACATATCCCCAAAGTGCTCTACCATTGGCGGGAACGCCGGGAGAGCGTGGCGTTCGCCATGAACTCCAAAAATTACGCGTCGGAGGCCGCTCGCCATGCCAAGGAGGATTCCATCCGCCGCAAAGGTCTCAACGCCCGCCTGGAGCCCATTCCCGGAATGTCCCAGTATCGCATGGTTTATGAGGTGACGGGCCAGCCGCTGGTCAGCATCATCATCCCCTCCAAAGATCATCCCGGGGTGCTCCGCCAGTGCGTTGATTCCATCCGGGAATTCACCCGCTATTCCCACTATGAGATTCTTGTGGTGGATAACGGCAGTTCGGAAGAAAACCGGCGGGACATCGGGGAATATCTGGCCGCCGCGGGCGCGCAGTATATCTATGAGAAGGCGGAATTCAACTTCTCCAAAATGTGCAACACCGGCGCGGCCTGCGCCCATGGGGAGTATCTTCTCTTCCTCAACGACGACATTGAAATATTCCAGCCGGAATGGCTGGAACGCATGCTGGGCCAGGCCCAGCAGCCCCACACCGGCGCGGTGGGGGCCAAGCTGTTCTATCCCTTCACCACGACCATCCAGCATACGGGGGTGGCCAATTTAAGGACGGAAGGACCCGTTCACAGTCTGATGACCTGTGAGGACAGCGTTCCTTACTATTTCGGCTGGAACTGGATTGACCGGGACGCCATCGCCGTGACGGGTGCCTGCCTGCTGCTGGCGGCGGACAAGTTCCGGCAGGCCGGCGGCTTTGATGAGGATCTGGCCGTTGCCTACAACGATGTCAAACTCTGTTTCGCATTGCACCGCATGGGATATTACAATGTGGTGCGCAATGATGTGGTGGCTTACCATCATGAGTCGCTGAGCCGCGGCACCGATCAGGAGGATGACAGCAAACTGATCCGCATGTATGATGAGCGGCAGGCGGTGTATGCCGTTTTCCCGGAGCTGAGGGGAAAGGACCCGTTCCTCAACGAAAACCTCCATCGTTATGCCCCGGTGCTGGATCTCAGGGAACATTGCGATCTGCTCCGGGAAGAAGATGTATCCCAATGTAAAATCGGCGGTACTGCGGTGATTGATTCCGCATCCACCGGCCCCAATATCTATATATTGGGCTGGGCTTTGCCTGACGGCAAAGCCCAGCCGGTCCCCCAGAGGACATCCCTTGTCTTTAAAGATCCTTATGGGCGGACTTATGTGGCGGATACCATCCCCTGTATGCGTCAGGATGTGGCAGAGCATTTTGAAAATCCATCTTACTTATATTCCGGTTTTGAATGCGTGCTGGACCGCCAGGACCTGCGGACGGATGTCCTTCCCTACCGGATGGGCGTAATGACGCGGGATGAGAACGGCGGGCGCCAGATAGCCTGGTGCCAGGAAATTGGCGTAACCCGGTTCCCCAGGCCGCGTCCGGTTGCCGCAGAGTTCTGTCCCATGGATGGTTTTGAGCCACGTCCGGGCCAGGAAAATATCCAGTGGTGGGTGGATGAATGCAGCCGCAACGGTCCGCTCCATAAAATCCGCGGGTATGCTTTCCGGCGGGGCGGCGTTCATTACCGGTACCGTCAGTCACTGATTTTGCGGGATCAGGCGGGCGGGGCCCTTGCCTTTACAGTACAGCCGGAGGAACGCATTGACGTGGCCTACAGCTTTGTGAAAGAACACTATCTCTTTGATACCGGATTCCAGTGCTATATCTATGACCGCGATCTGAAACCGGGTCATTCCTATGAGCTGTTTATCCGGCTTGTCAACCGCTATGATCCGGCAGATGTTGTGGATGTTGCCACAGGCAACAGGATCGAGATTTAACAGGTTGTCCGCAGCTCCGCTGCCGGTTGGCAGCAGGGACTGAAAAAATCATCTGAACAAGATGGAGGGATTTTGGTGAAAAATAAAGCGACAGCAACCTTTGCCCTGGGCGCACTGCTGACTCTTTGTCTGGCCGTTCCGGCCTACGCAGAGACGCAGGACGCTGCGGAGGCGCCCCCGGTTTATCAGGCGGCAACGCCGGAAGCCGCAGGGAAAGATGAACCGTTTTCCTGCTACACCTACGACGATTTTGACCAGGAACTTCAGGGTTACTGGTCAGAAGAACAGGGAATCTGGTATCTGTTCGAGACATCCACCCAGGCCGTGGAGGAGACGGAGCTCTACTATACCGGCGACATTGAGGCAGTCTCGGCCGGTACGCTGGATGCCGGGAACCAGGTGGTCACCGGTGCGTTCCAGGAGCGGGGGGACCGTGTGGAGCTGACCGCTGCGGATGGCACCGTCTATACAGTTGTGGTGTTGCAATCCGACCTGCCCAGCGTTTACATTACCCTCAACGGCACCACGCTGGAGCAAATCCACGCCGATAAGGACGCCAAGTACCCCGGCAACAGCGTGACCATCATGGACCCGTCCGGCAACTACAATCTCAATGTCGAAGGCAACGTCGAGATGAAGGGGCGCGGCAACACCACTTGGAGGTGCTACGAGAAAAAAGGGTACCAGATCAAGTTCGACAAGAAGACCGATGTCTTTGGTATGGGTAAGGCCAAAAAGTGGGTGCTTCTGGCCAATGCCGGCGATGACAGTATGATGCGGACCCAGTTGGTTTACCAGATGGCGGACAACCTGGAGATGGATTTTGTTCCGTCCTTTGAATATGTGGACCTCTGGATTTCGGGAGAATATCGCGGCACCTATATGCTGGGCGAAAAAGTTGAACCCGGTTCCTCGCGGCTGGATCTGAGCGAGGATGCAGGTGCGATCTTTGAACACGACGGTGCGTTCTATGCCGAGGAAGAGCACTGGTTTTACAGCGCAATGCTTGAACGGGAGTTTGCACTCAAGGAGATCAATAACGAGGATGAGGCGGTGATCGAGAGCGCCATGGCGGACTTTGAGGCCGCTGTGGACGAGCTGGCTGTCTATCTGTATTCCACACCCTCTTATGAGGTGACGCTGGAAGAACTCTCCACCATGATTGACGTGGATTCCTTCGCCAAGTATTTCCTGGTCAATGAATACGCCATGAACCGCGAATCCTTTTATACCAGTTTTTACTGGTACAAGGATGGGCCCGGTGATGTCCTTCACCTGGGACCCATCTGGGATTTTGACACATGCATGGGTAACAACGGCTCCACCTATACCGATAACTACGGTCAGAACCATGTTTTGTTCCAGTATCTGCTGGCGGCTCCCGCATTCTATGAGAGAACCCAGGAACTGCTGGCCCTCTATTGGGATGATTTTACCTCCATGACCGACAATGTGGATGTCCTTGCGACTCAGCTTGAAACCTCCGCCGAGATGAACTATCTGCGCTGGGATGTTTTGGGTAAGCCGAATCCCAAGGGGGGAACCGACTTTCACAATACATATGAGGAAGCCGTCACTGCGGTGAAAGACTGGCTGTCCGGCCGGGAAGAGGGATTCCACGTCACCAGGAGTACTGTGGTTACCAGCGAGATCAGTGATGACTGCTATGAAATGACCGTGACCTTCCAGGACGGGGAACCTCATCAACAGATCCGGTTTGGCGTTTGGAGCCTGGAGGACGGTCAGGATGACTTGGCCTGGTACACTGCCAGCCAGGACAAAAACGGCGCATGGTCCTGCACGGTGGATCTTTCCCAGCACAACAGTGCCGGAAGATACTTCATTCATGCCTATGACCTGAACAGCAGCAGCCCGATTGCAGCTGGCCGCAATTACGTCGCCACGGCCCGTGAGCCCCGGTATCGCACCAGCGCTGTGGTGGCGGATGACTGCAAAACTATGGAAATCACCATGGAGGATACCACCGGCCTGTGTACTGATGTGACCTTTGCCGTCTGGAGCGACCAGGACGGTCAGGATGATCTGGAGTGGTATACCGCCCGGAAGAACGCCGGCAACACCTGGACTTACACCGTCAACCTGAAGAGGCACCAGAGCGCCGGAACTTACTATATCCATGTCTATTCCGGCACAGGAAGCAACCGTACCAACGTGGACTCTCTCACCGCCAGTGTCGCATTTGCTGTGGCTGGCCCGGATTTCACGGCCAATGTTTCGGCGGATAATACCGCGATTGAACTGCGCCTGGAAGACGTGGAAGGCTACAGCCGCATCTGGGTTCCTGTCTGGAGCGAAAAGAACGGCCAGGATGACATTACCTGGTGCGAACTTTATGAGAGCAAACCCGGAACCTGGATCGGCGAAGTTCTGCTGGAGGACCACGGCGATACGGGCACATATCATATTCATGCTTACGGCGGAATCAACGCGCCTCAGGATCTGATTGCCTATCAGGACCTGCAGGTCAGCACCGTGGCAGAACGTAGCCTGCGGGCCACCGTGGATGAGGGATGCGATACCCTTCATGTCACGGCCCGCAACACCGGAAGCTGGCAGCAGCTCTGGATTGCCGTCTGGAGCGAGGAGAACGGTCAGGATGATCTTCTGTGGTACCAGCCGGAACGTGCGGCGGATGGCAGCTGCACCAGCGCCATTGATCTGCGCGGCCACCTTACGGCGGGGGTGTATCACATTCACATTTATGGCGGCAGCCAGAATCCCGAAGAGCTGATCGAGTACACCACCGCCATTGTGCCGGATCTGCCCCGCACGCAGCCTTATGTCATCACCGATGTGCAGGATTCCGCACTGACAGTGACCATCTTCAATGCCCGGAACCAGGGCAACCTGTGGGTGCCTGTCTGGAGCGAGGAAAACGGCCAGGATGACATTCAGTGGTACCGCCCCGTTCTTCAGGAGGACGGCACCCGCACCGTCACCACCGACCTGAACGTTCATGGCTCGGTGGGAGCCTACCATCTCCATGTTTACAGCGGCAGCAGTGTGCCCGAAACCCTTCTGAGTTACACGGATTTCCAGGTCTCTGCCTATTCCCGGAAACCTGCACTCCGCACCGAGATCCTGGATGACAATACCATGACCGTTCTGCTCAAGGGCGCGGATGGCGTGAACCATGTGTGGGTGCCCGTCTGGAGTGAGGAGAACGGTCAGGATGATATGCAGTGGTATCAAGCCATCCGCCAGAGCGATGGCAGCTGGATCTGTTCCGTCAATCTGGCGCCCCACGGCATTGCGCCTTACCATGTCCATGCGTATGCCGGCAACGAAGCGCCGGCAGAACTGCTGGCATATTCCGATGTGTTCCGCCCCTGATAAGGGCAGGCAAATAACCGAAGAATGCTGAAAATGGAGGAAGGCAACAAATGAAACAAGAAGGCAAACCAACCCAGGGCATGGGAAAACGGCTTGTCGCGGCGCTTTCGGCGCTGGCCATGCTGGTTTCCCTGTCGCCTGTGGCCCTTGCGGAGGAGACCGCCGTTCTGGACGAGTCCACTGCGCAGGTGCAGCAGGTGGATGACCCGTCCGCAGAGAGTGATGGACCTGGTGCGGAGGTATCTGACGAAACCGGGACCTCAGCGGAACAGGAAAATCCCGAATCCCCCGCAACGCCGGAAACCTCTGAGCCGGCAACGCTCGCCGTGCAGGCGGAAGAAGCGGTGGAAGAAGTAGTGGAAGAGGATGCCGATCTATATCAGGCATCCGCGATGCTGGGCGGCGAAAATATGGCTGCCGCCGGCTTGACCACCATTTCCGACACCCGCAATAATGTGGCAGAGGGTGTCACTTACCGCAAAATTATCACCAAGAATGCCAGCGGTCAGAACATTGGCTTCCTGACCGAGGTGGATCTGTCCAAGCATGTAAAGATCAAGGCGGCCTATAATGGCTACTACACCGCAGGCAGCACGGCGGCCAGCCGCGCGACGGCGTCCAAGAGCCTTGGTTGGAGCTTTGAGACGCCCACCAAGATGGCAGCGGACTATGAATCCACGGCGGATCATGAAGGTACCGTGGTTGTGGCCACCAACGGTGACTATTTCAATATGGGAACCGGCGAACCTCTGGGCTACCTGATTATGGAAGGCAACCAGATCAAAACGACGGGTGAGCCTTACTTTGCCATTCTGAACAACGGCACCGCAGTCATTCGCGCTGCCGGCAGCGACTGCAGCGATGTGAAGGAAGCCATCTCCGGCCCGTTCCTGATCGCCAAGGATGGTAAGTATACCTCGGAATGCAGCACCGACACATCCGTTATGCCGCGCAACAGCATCGGTATCCGGGCGGATGGCTCTGTGGTTCTTTTCCTGAATGATGGCCGTCAGGCGCCCAAATCCCTGGGTATGACCCTTAAGGAATGCGCCAGCGTGATGCTGGACGCCGGCTGTGTGGATGTTCTGTATCTGGATGGCGGCGGCTCCGCATCGGTTTCTGCCCGTGCGGAAGGTTCTTCTCAGTTGAAGGTGGTCAACAGCCCCAGCGACGGCGCAGAGCGTGAGGTGGCTTCCGGCCTGCTGGTCGTCTCGACGGCCGAATCCAGCGGTGTGTTTGATCATGCTTCCATCGCTCCTTACGATGAGCTGTATACGCCGGGCTCCCAGATCCGGTTTGAGGCCACCGGTGCGGATTCTGCCGGCTTCCCGGCCGAGATCCCTGCAGGTGTGACCTGGGCTCTTGCGGCAGACAGTACCGGCATGGGAACCATTGACGCCAGCGGTGTCTTCACTGCGGGAGACAAGACCGGCTCTGTCACAGTGGAACTCAAGCTGAATGGCAAGACGGTGGGCAGTTCCACCGTTGAGATTGTCACCCCGGATCAGATCAGCTTCAGTTCCGAAGAAATCAGCCTCGGTTTTGAGGATACCACAGATTTCGGTCTGATGGTGCGCTACAAGGATCGTGACATTCATATCAAGGAGGGCGACATTGTTTGGTCCCTCACCGATGAGAAAATGGGGTCTTTTGACGGCAACATCTTTACCTCTTCGGATGGGGAAAGCCTGAACGGCAATGTGACCGCAACCTCCGCTTTTGACCCCAGCCTGTCCGCCAGCATTCATGTGATCGTTGGTATGCTGCCCACGATTGTGTGGGACTTTGAGGACCATGTGAACGAGGACGGGACGGTTACCCCGGCAGAGGAATATTACAACAGCATTTTGACCCACAGCAACTATGGACGCGGCGGTAAGGAGTCCTTCGAGATCGTCAGCATTGACGACGAGGAGCCCGTTCGCTTTGGCGCAAAATCCCTGAAGCTGAACTATGACTTTACCCAGTGTGGTGCTGTTACCGAGGGCGCCTGTGTGGGCACTACGGAATCCATGACGGTCCCCGGTACACCTACCGCCATCGGCGTCTGGGTTTATGCGCCGGAAGGCGTGGGCATCACCTGGGAGGGGGATGGCACCCAGGCCGGTTTCTGGCTGCGCGGCTATGTGAGGGACGGCAGCGGAACCAATCAGCCTTACGACTTTACACTGGAGCCCAAAGCCATTCAGGAGGGCAGTGACCAGCAGCCCGGCATTTACTGGGAAGGTTGGAAGTATTTGGAGGCAGATTTGACCCATCTGACTGGACCCTTCTCGATCCAGCCCGGCATGACGTTCCGTCTTATGTATGTTGCAGGCACCAAGATGGGCACCAAGACGGCCAACAGTGTTTATTTTGACAACCTGCAGTTTGTCTATGGAACCAATGTGGATGACATTGACAGCCCTCGGGTGGATTCCATCAAGATCAACGGTGCGGAGGAGCTGGTGAATGGAGCCGAGCTCACCAGCGATACCCTGAACCTGCGCGCTGAATTCAGTGATGTTCAGAACAAATATACCTCCGGTGTGGATGCCAGCACGGTCCGTATGTATATCGACGGTGTCAATGTGGTCGGCAATGATCACTATGAATTTGCCGTCAACGCCAACGATGGCTATGCCGAACTGTATAATCTCAAACTGGCCGATGGCGAACATTCGGTCACGGTCTCTTTGCGCGACAATTTTGGCAATGATGTGGAGGAAACCCGCAGATTTACCGTGAATGCGGGCACTACCGCACCTGGAGCCGTGCAGGTTGTCACCGCGGAGGACATTGCCGCTCTGGGCGGCACCGTCAATCTTGAGATTCGTTCCACAGGTGAGACGGTGACGGAGAGCGAGATCTCCATTCGCCTGAGCAAAATGTTCCCCGATTATGAGGTGACCTTCGCGCCCAACTATGAAGGCACTTCCAAATTCTCCAAGATGACCACGACGCTGACCGTTACCGCTCAGCGCAAGGAGAATGCTGCAGCGGAGGACGACGGCCTGATTGCCACGGTGACGGTAAAGGTTCCCGCAACCCTGACTGCCAATGAGTCCTTCCTCTATGAAGTCAAGAGCGGCGCCTTTGCCACGGTCTCGGGTTTCTATGGCACCTGTTCCGCAGCCCAGGTAAACCTGCCGGTGAGCGCGGCCATCTCGGTTTCCTGTGATCCCATCATCGTGGGAGGCAAAAACGGTGTTCTTCGTGTGCTCGACCGGGACGGCAAGTCCGTTGCGGGTGCAGAAATTTATCTCGCTTCCGATGACTCTCTCATCGGAACCACGGATGAGTTCGGCAAGCTGGAAACAGAGCGCTTCAATGCAAAAGCTGCCAAGAATACCGTCTATGCCAAGACCCAGGACGGGAAACTCTCGTTCCGCTATGATGTGATTTCCTATGAGCCGACCGGAACCTTTGAGAATGCGCAGGATCATGTGATGTTCAACGTCTCCACTGACGGCGATACCACGGGCAAGAAGCGCATTACCTGGATCTCTGATCCTTTGGAAGGCGGCGCACAATATCTGTGCTACCGTGAGCCAGGAAAGGAAGGGTGGGAAACCCGGACCGCAGCGCAAACAATGCTCACCTTTACCAAGGGTGGCAGTTACAAGGTCGCCAATCTCAACACCGTCGTACTGAGCGCGCTGGAGCCTGGCAAAACCTATGAATATCAGGTGGGCAACAGCGCAATCTGGAGCGAGGCGGGTACCGGCACCTTCACGGTTTCCGATGAGAGCAAGTTCTTTGTGATGTCCGATATCCAGGCGGATGATATGACCAACGTGGACAGCATGATGAGCCTGATCGGAGAAGAGGGCTACAGCTTTGGCATCCAGACCGGTGACGCCATTGATGATGTGACCGGTTATGACGAGGTGGCTGGAATTACCAACCTGCTGGGAGCGGAAAAGCTTAACGGCCTGAGCATGATCCACGTTCTGGGCAATCACGAATACTACGGCGATGCCGATGCGGAACGTGCCTCCGCTTTGTTTGCCCTGGATGAGGCCAAGTCCGGCAGTTACTATTCCGTCACCTACGGGGATGTTTATGTTGCAGTGATCAATTACACTGCGACCAATGCGGAACTGAACGAGGCTCTGGACTGGATGGTGAAGGATGCGCAGGCCAGCAATGCGACCTGGAAGGTCCTGACCATGCATCAGCCTCCTTATTACACCAATGCAAACGGCGGCAATGCCCCCATCAACACCTACGTTCCGGCTGCCGCAGAAAAGGCGGGCATTGACGTGGTGTTCTCTGGCCATGACCATTCTCTGGCCCGCACCAACCCGCTGACCGGCGGCGAGATCAATGAGAAAAACGGTATCCTTTACTACATTGGTGGCTCCAGCGGAGAAAAATCCTACGGTATCACCAGCCAGACTGTTTTTGATTACGAAAAGACCTTTGCCATTGCGACAACGGACTTCACGGCCACCTATATCGGCGTTGAGGCCGACAAGGAAAAGATGGTCCTGACGATGTACGATGTGACCGGTGCCAATGAACAGCGGGTTGTGGATACCTACACCCTGTACACCGAGGAAGGCGCCTGTGCCCGCGATGGCCATGACTTCGAAAGCACGCCCGTCTGTGATCACGGCAAGCTCGTCTGCAACAACTGCGGCGCGCTGGTCGATCCTGCAAAGGCAGAATATACCGGATGGGCAACCGATCAGGAGACCGGCAGAAGGATGTATTTCGTGGCTGGCCAGTCCCAGAAGGGTGAGTTCCTGCTGGATACCGACATCTATTACTTTGACGAAAACGGCGTGGCCTATGACGGAAAAGTTACCCTTGATGAAGTGGAGCTGGAATTCGATAACGGCCTGCTCATCGGCGGTCACACCGGTTTTGTCAAGAAGCGCGATGGCAACACCTACCATTATGAGAATGGCGCCATGACTCATGGCTGGTATGAGGAAGACGGTAGCTGGTATCATTTCGATGCGGAAACCGGCATCATGAATACCCAGACCCATGTCAAGCCTGACGCGGAAGCTGAGTCCAAGAATGCCTATTATGACTTTGGAGAGGATGGCAAGTTGCTGTTCGGCTACCCCAACACCGTGGGCTACTATTATTGGCCTGGCTACCAGGATGGCCGGAATACCCAGCTTCCCCATGCCAATGCCTGGGTGAAGAACGGCTATGATCCTGACCCCGAGGCCTGGTACCGCACCAACGATACCGGCCACTATGTCACCGATCCCAAACTGCCAAAGGAATCCACTGTTGACATTGCCGTTGATGGTGTGGTATATACCTTTGACAATGACAACGGCAAGCTGCTCGACGGCAGTATTGTCAACAAAAACGGAACACTTTATTACTACTGGGCCGGTGAGCCGGTCAACAACGGCTGGTTCGAACGGGATGGCAGCACCTACTATGCGTACCCGGACGGTCATCTGGCCAAAGGCAGTGTTGTCATCAACGGCGAGGAGAAAGCCTTTGCCCCTGACGGCAAGCTGATTACCGAGGGAACCATCCTGTATGCGTCCCTGTCTGAAGACAACGGTTACATCACCGTCAAGCTGGTCCAAGCGCCGGAGGATCTGACCAAGGTTCGCTTTGCCATTTGGGCCACCGAGGATCGGAAGGGAACCATCCGCTGGGTCAACGCGGAAAAGGACGGCAATGGCCTGTGGAAGACGGTCGAGCCCATGTGCGAGTTTGGGGCCAAGAGCGCGGACACCTTCCAGATTCACGCTTATGCCACTGTCGACGGTACAGAATCGATCGTGACCACCACGACGGTGGAGGTTCCCGAAGTGGTTGACCATCTCTACACGGATGACAGCGACGCGACCTGCAACCGCTGCGATTATGTCCGTGAGGTCAAGCCTGTGAAGATCGAGACCGTTCCCATGTTCCGTCTGTACAACCCCAATACCGGTGAGCATTTCTATACCGGCAGCGAGGAAGAACGGGACAATCTCTCTGCGCTTGGCTGGAACTATGAAGGCATCTCCTGGAACGCTCCGGTCTATGAGGGGGATCCGGTCTATCGTTTGTGCAACCCCAATACCGGTGACCATCATTACACCATGTCCTGGAAAGAGGTCAATGACCTCCGGGGTGAGGGTTGGCAATACGAAGGCGTCGCTTGGAACTCTGCGGCTGCCATCGAGGAAAACATCCCGCAGTTCCGCCTGTACAACCCCAACGCGGAGTGTGGCATCCATCACTACACCAGCAGCGAAGAAGAGCGCGATAATCTGGTCGCGCTTGGCTGGATCTATGAGGGCTTGGCCTGGTACGGCACGCTCCAGTGATCGGATGCTCTTCCGGTGAACACATTCGTTGCTTTCCATCGGGAAGCAAAGGCCTGATATGATTTTCCCCCGCACAGCCCTGTGGCCGACCATGGGCGCTGTGCGGGGAAATTTTTGTCCCGGCTGACAGGAAACTTTCCGGTGATATGATACACTTTTATGCTTTTTGTCCCTATGCAAACGCCCCAAAATGTAGTAAAATAAAAAAACTATGATTTTATGCCGCTGCCCTCCCGGGCGGCGGCCGGTTTTGGAGGGAACGTTTGATGTTAATTCCTGTACTGCTCTTCTGCGTTGGCCTGGTCTTTCTGATCAAGGGCGGCGACTGGTTTGTGGATGGCGCCACCGGGATTGCCCGCAAATTCCATCTGCCGGAGCTGCTCATTGGCGCCACCGTGGTGTCCATCGGCACCACGCTGCCGGAAGTTATGGTTTCGGCCACCTCGGCCATGTCGGGCCACGGCGAGATTGCCTACGGC
>JAQXPK010000035.1 GCA_029100605.1 Bacillota bacterium
CCCGGGCGTACAGCCGGGCGGAGGCGGCGTCGATTTCCAGAGAATCCCCCTGCCAGTCCCGGGGAACGGTGATGACCAGGTCTTTCTTGATGCTTTCATTCAGATGCATACCAAAGCTTACGGTTTCCCGGCAGAACTGGATGGTGAGCTTATCGCCGGACTGCTTGCTGACCATCTGATATTTTTCGTCGGACACGGCGGATTCGGAAACGGTGATTTCCTCCACGTCTCCGGGGGCAATGGTGATGGTGCCCGCAGCCCAGTCTATTTCGATGTCCCGGATGCCTTCCGCGGTGACGGAGGCACTGCTTCCACTGATTTCGACCATTTGGGAAATGTCGGTTTCCGCTGTTTCGGAGATGACGAGATGCCGCCGGGTAAACCCATGGAAGCCCAGTCCTGCCAGCAGAATGCCGATCAGCACCAGAATGACAAGGCTCCAAATCACAATGCGGACAATGGCGTTCTTGTTCATACTACTTGCCCTCCCGTAAATCCAGAATGGCGTTCGCCAGTCCCCGCAGCGCGGCGAGGATGGGGAAGATCACCCAGGTGATGTACCAGGCGCCGGTGAGGAAGCTGACAATGAAGTACACCGCCAGGCCGATGGCCCAGATCAGGCCGCCGATGCTTTTGCGCAGCTCCGACTTGGAATCGGTCTTTTCCGACTGGGCGGCTTCCGCTTTCGGCGCTTCCTTTTTCGCACCCAGCATGATAATCGCGGTAGCGACTGCCACAATCGCCAGGGTGCCGCACAGGCCGTAAATTTCCAGCCCCGGCATTTCGCTGAGTACGAACAGCGGGATGGGGCAGAGAATGTACAGGCACACCGCCACAGCCCGCAGGATCTTTTTCACCGGGGTGTCCAGCTTCTCCGGCTTGGTCTCCGGGACAGGGGCGGCGGGGGCGGTGCGAGGTGCGCTGCCCAGTATTTCGTTGATGTCGCCGATGCCGATGATGGCAAGGCGGTAGGCTGCCTCCGGCGTTTTGCCCTCGGCGATGAGATCGTCGTAGCGGTCCAGGGTGTTCTGCAAAATCTCCTGCTTGGTATCCTCACAATTCTGGGCACCGGCAAACAGCAGATTCACATATTGAATCAGTTGCTCTCTCATATTCTTTCCTCCACGTCCAGTAGTTTATCCATGATTTCCTTCGTTTCCTGCCATTCTCCCAGCAGACGGTGGCAGGCCTCCCGTCCGGCAGATGTGATGGTGTAGTACCGCCGCCGGGCGCCTGCGCCGCTGTCGCCCCAGTAGGAGGCGATGTAGCCCAGCTCCTCCAGCCGCTTGAACGCCGTGTAAAGGGTCGCTTCCTTTAATTCAAAGCGGTTATCGGAGAGGGTGGAAATAATTTTGTTGATTTCGTAGCCATAGCTGTCGCCCCGCATCAGCCGCGCCAGAATGATGGCGTCAGTATGCCCGCGAATCAGATCACCGGCAATGGACATAGGCAACCCTCCTTTGCGGTCTGATTGTATCACGAGATACCTCGCCTGTCAAGGTATATCACGAAAATAAACACACTCACCTATAATCGGAACACAATAAATAATTGACAGTTGAAAGTTAAGGCGATTCCTAATAACTTTCAACTGTCATTTGTCAACTCACTTATGGTACTTGCTCCCTGCCTGGATGGCCTCAGCCCGGTAGAGCTGCTCTAACACCATGACCCGCGCCAGGTGGTGGGGGAAGGTCATAAGCCCCATGGAGAGGCGGAAATCCGCTTTCTGCTTCACCCGGGGGGCGATACCGAAGGAGGAGCCGATGAGAAAGCAGGCGCTGGATTTGCCGGAATTCTTCACGTCCCGGAGCTTTGCCGCGAAATCTTCACTGGACAGTTCCTTCCCCTCGGGGGTGAACACGCAGAACCAGGCGCCCCTGGGGATTTTGGATAGAATCAGCTCTGCTTCCTTTTCCAGCCCCGCTTCAATCTCGGCAGGGGAGGGGTTCTCGGGAAGCCGCGCCTCCGGCAGCTCCAGAAGAGAAAAATGGCAGTATCCGCCAAGGCGCTTTTTGTATTCCTCGGCGGCGGAA
>JAQXPK010000036.1 GCA_029100605.1 Bacillota bacterium
AGACTGTGGCTGGAGGAAGCGGAAGCGCTGTAACGCGCCGCATCCTACCCCCACCCACAGCTCAAAATGTTCTCAAAATTGACAAATTACAATTTGCAGGAGAGGGTGAAGGCTGAAGAGTGTAGAGTGGAGATAAAGGAAAATGGGAATCTGTGCGATTATGGAAATGAGAGGTAGTATTTCTTAACCATGCCCCTATTCGTGCATCTTTACTCTCCACTCTGCCATCTCAGGAATTACTGTGATTTTCACCTTTGCATACAGCAATTTGCCGCCTTGCCTGACTTATATGAGAATTGGCTGTATTTGCCGTCCCCCCAGCGCCTGCGCCATGGCCTGGGGGATTTTTGTAAAGTCGGCTACCATGCTGGTGGGTTTGTTCACAGGATCGTCCTGCCCGAAGGGGACGAAATAATAGTGCTTTCGCGCCAGCAGCTTGCCGATGTTCTCGGCGGCGCCTGCCAGCGCGTCGTTGGTTGAAATGGCGACCAATACGGGCCGACCGTTACGCAGGTGGCTTTTTGCCGCCATGGTCACCGGTGTATCGGCAATGGAATGGGCCAGCTTTGCCAGTGTATTGCCGGTACAGGGGGCAATGATCAGAATATCAAACAGCTTCTTCGGTCCCACCGGTTCCACCTGGGCGAGGGTGTGCATGGGCGGCGTGCCGCAGATTTCTTCTGCCCGGGCAATGTGCTCCTGGGCGGTTCCAAAGCGGCTGTCCACGCTGTAGGCCGCGTCGGAAAAAATGGGCGTGATATGATGTTCCCGGCTTAAGGCCTCCATCACCGGGAACACCTTGGCGTAGGTGCAGAACGAGCCGCACAGAGCAAATCCGATCTCCATTACCATTCCTCCCCACACAATCGGACAAAGGTTTCCGCGATCAACCGACCGGAGCTTTCCGGCATATGGATGCCCGGCAGTCCCCGAGCCGTGATGACGGATTCTCCCTCCATTCCCGGCTTTGACGCCAGGTCAATTTTCACGCAGTCCGGATGGCACTGTGCCAGCTGATCCCCGGACAGGAGCTTCCATGGGACGGTATTGACGATCAAACGATACCGGCCCAGTGACGGCTCCACCTGTGCGGTGTCCAGAGCCTCACAGCCGAGAGCGCAGCAGATGGCGCGGTCGGTCTCCTTTCGCGCGGCGACGGTCACGTTTGCCCCCAGATTGTGCAAAATGTGCACAAGACACTTTCCGATCCGCCCCCAGCCAATGATTAGCACGGGGCAGTTCCGCAGGGTCACGGCAAGATAGGACAGGGCGATTTCCACGGCGCATTCGGCGGTTATGTAGGCGTTCTCCGCCAGATACCGGGCATCCTTCAGGAAATCAACGGTGCGGCAGCCTTCCAACGCCGGATGATCCAGATTTCCGCCGCAAATTGTGACATCCGGCGGAAGCTGAGCCAGCAGATTCTCAATGCTTCCGCCCATCCGCAGCTTCCCGTCCGGGCCGAAGCTGGGTACATCCAGCAAAACCGCTCCCACATCCGACCCGGGACGGTCTGCGGTGGGGACGCAAAAATCCCGGAGATAGTCGGCAGCGTACCGTGCGGCCGCTGTGCCGCCAGCGCAGTACAGCTTTTTCTGTTCCATCGGCATTCCTCCTTCCTCCCAGAATATGCGCCGGCAGCGCGGCTTGTGCTTGATTTTTCCGAAGTTTCCGGTATAATGATTTAAGAGGTGAAGTGTATGCAGAGACTTGGTTTTATTCACGATATGATGGATGTGAAGGTGCTGATCCTGTTCGTCATGGCTCGTGTCAACTACCCCGTCAATACCCAGCAGATCTACGAGCTGTGCTATCAGGACGACTGCCTCAGCTACTTCGATGTCTGTACCGCGATTCCGGAGATGGTAACGTCCGGACATCTGAAACAGGTGGAGAACGAATGCTACGAGATCACCGAGAAGGGCAGGGAGGATGGCTCCCTGACCGAGGATTCCATTGCCTACAGCGTCAAATGCCGGGCGGAAAACGCCGTGAACCGCTTCAACCGCCAGATTCGCCGTTCCAGCTTTGTAAAAACCCAGGTGATCCCCCGGGAAGGCGGGGACTACTCTGTGGTCATGGCCCTGGATGATGAGCTGGGAAACCTGATGACGCTGGAATTGGTTGCCCCCAATCAGCGCCAGGCCGTGCGCCTGAGCAAGCTGTTCGAGAAAAAGGCGGAGGCCGTCTACAACCTGACCATGGCGGAGCTGCTGGACGATGAAGACGAAGCGGATAACTGAGAAAGATGGTTATAATCCCATACTTACGCCCATGTTGTGTGAATATCGTCAAATTACACAATTTGCGATAGCATATACGCTTGCCCCTTGTCAAATTTTGAAAAATGTGGTATAGTGTCCTTACACCGAAGAATCGGTGAAACGAAAGGAGCTGCCGCATATGAAATTCCAGTACAGCGAAAAGAAAGTAAAACTCCCCGGGAATGTCCACGCTTATGCCGAGAAAAAGGTCATGAAGCTGGCGCGCTTTTTTGAGGAGGATGCGGAAGCACTCATCGTATTTTCCGTTGAGAAAAACCAGAACAAGGTGGAACTGACCGTACACGGCGCAGGAACCTGGTTCCGGGCAAGCGAGAGCACTTCCGATATGTTTGCCTCCATTGATGCCGCTGTCGGTACCATCGAGGGGCAGATCCGTAAGAACAAAACCCGCCTGGCTCGCCGCCTTCGCCAGGATGCCTTCTCCCGGACGGTTCAGGAGGAGACCAGCTTTGTCCCCGATGCGGCGGAGGATGATCTGAGCATCACCAAGATGAAGCATTTCTATTTTAAGCCCATGACCCGGGAGGAGGCCGTCTTGCAGATGAATCTGCTGGAGCACAACTTCTTTGCCTTCCGGGACGAGGATAACGGGGGCTGCTTCGCGGTGGTTTACCGCAGAAATGACGGCGGATACGGCTTAATTGATGATGTACAATAGTATATATGGTAGAGTCTTTGGGAGCCTCGTGAGAGGCTCCCAAATTTTTGAAATAAAGTCGTAAGAAAAGGCTTGACAAAGGGGTTTGTGCGTGGTAGGATAAGCGGGCTGTCTGAGAGGGCGGCGCTTAGGGAAGCACGGAGAAAGAAATTTGAAAAAGATCGAAAAAAGTTCTTGACAAATAAAAGGCTGCGT
>JAQXPK010000037.1 GCA_029100605.1 Bacillota bacterium
GAAAACAGAAAACGATGTCATTGCGAACCAGCCCTCAGGCTGGTGTGGCAATCCGTTTTCCCCGGCATTCGCAGAATGCCATCGTTCCGAAGGAACGATAAATTCCAATTTGCCGGTTTACTGCGTTGAGCCGGTATGCACAAAAGAAAATTCAAGAACTGTTCACACCCCATCCTCTTTTTCTTTTGAGCGGGATGTGGTAAAATATAGAAAACTGGGAGGTGAGGCCATGGCCTGTGTAATTTTCTGCGCCGGAGCGTTTGATTCCCTGGCGCGTCCGCTTCAGAAGGACGACTATATCATCGCCGCCGACGGCGGCTTCCGGCACGCGCAGGCTCTGAATGTCACTCCCAATGAGGTTCTCGGGGACTTTGATTCTCTGGGGTTCTCTCCGCCGGGAGCAAGCGTGTTCCCGGTGGAGAAGGACGACACCGACGCCATGCTGGCTGTTCGCCGGGGGCTTTCCCTGGGATACCGGGAATTCATCCTTTACGGCAGCCTGGACGGCCCCCGGCTTGACCACACCGTAGCCAATTTCCAGACCCTGCAATTCCTCGCCGACCGGGGAGCCGTGGGGTATCTGGTGGGCGGCAGCGCCATCGCCACCGTGGTAAAGGCGGGCGCTATCGCCTTTCCCCCGGGAAGAAGCGGCAATCTGTCTGTTTTTTGCCTGGGCGCGGACGCCCGGGGCGTGACGGAGCGGGGACTGTATTACACTCTGGAGGACGGGGTGCTCACAAGCGGCTATCCCCTGGGCGTCAGCAACCATTTCACCGGGGAGGCGGCGCAGATTACGGTGCGGGACGGCAGCCTGCTGGTGCTTTGGGACAGAGCCGCCGGATTCCCCCTTCCCAGGCTGTGAGAATAACAGGAGGCATCCTCCATGGAAGACAAAGAAAACCAAATAGAAATTGACCCGGAGCAGGGTCTGACCGCCCAGCAGGCGGCGGAGCGCACCCCGGCGGGGACACCGGTGTACCCCGGCAAAACCGAAAAGGAAATCATTCTGACCCACTGCTTCACCTTTTTTAACCTGATTTTCGTGGTTCTGGCGGTGATGCTCCTGATCGGGCGCTCCAGTCTGCTGAATATGGGCTTTCTGGTGGTGGCGGTTATCAACACCGCCATCGGCATCGTTCAGGAGATCCGGGCAAAGCGGGCGGTGGAGAAGCTGACGCTGGTGGCGGAGCGGCCTGTGACCGTGATTCGGGACGGGACGCCCCAGGCGCTTGCGCCGGAGCAGCTGGTTCGGGATGACATCGGGGAATTTTCCCAGGGGGACACCCTCCCCGCCGACGGCGTGCTCCGCTCCGGGGAGCTGTGGGTGGACGAGTCGGCGCTCACCGGTGAGGCCGACGCCGTGACCAAGCGCCCGGGCGACGCGCTGAAATCCGGCTCCGCCGTCCTCGCCGGACGGGGGCGGGTGCAGTTCACCGCCGTGGGAGCGGACAGCTTCGCCGCCCAGCTCTCCCAGGAGGCACGGAAGAACCCCGGCGCCCGGAAGTCGGAGATGATGCGCTCTCTGGATAAGCTGATTCTGGCGGTGGGCATCGCCCTGGTGCCCGTGGGAATCATCCTGTTTTATCAGGAGTTTTCCGTTTTGAAACTGGGGCTGCGCTCCAGCGTGGAGGGCACCGTGGCGGCGCTGGTGGGGATGATCCCCGAGGGACTGTACCTGCTGACCTCCGTTGCTATGGCGGTGTCGGCGGTGAAGCTGAGCCGGGAAAAGGTGCTGGTGCAGGACATGAACTGCATCGAGACCCTGGCTCGGGTGGACGTGCTGTGCGCGGACAAAACCGGCACCATCACCGAGCCGGACATGGACGTGGAGAATCTGGTGCCTCTGTCCGACGATCCGCCGGAATATCTGGAAGCCCTGCTCACCGCCATGTATGCCCAGCCGGACAATGCCACCGGAAAGGCCATCCGGGAGCTGTTTGACGGGGAAAGCGACTGGGTCTGCGAGAAGAAGATCCCCTTCTCCCCGGAGACCAAATGGAGCGCCGCCGTATTTCAGCAGCACGGGGCGTTTCTGGTGGGCGCGCCGGAGTACATTCTGGGTGCCCGGTTCGACGGGTACCGGGAAACGGTGGAAGGCTGGGCGGATCAGGGCTTCCGGGTGCTGCTGGCGGCGAAATACGCCGGCGACCCTGAGCCGGGCGCGATCGACCCGGAAAACGTGACGCCCATGGCGCTGATTCTGCTGGGCAGCCGTGTGCGGGAGCAGGCCAGGGAGACCTTCGCCTATTTTGACCGTCAGGGCGTCGCCGTGAAGGTCATCTCCGGGGACAACCCCCACACGGCGAGCCTCATCGCCGCCCAGGCGGGCATTCCCGACGCGGAGAAATACATCGACACCACCAGCCTGGAGACCGATGAGGACTTTGCCCGGGCGGTGTCGGAAAATACCGTGTTCGGGCGGGTGACCCCGGAGAAAAAGCGCCGTCTGGTGGCGGCGCTGCAAAAGCAGGGTCACACAGTGGCTATGACCGGCGACGGCGTCAACGATCTGCTTGCCATGAAGCAGGCGGACTGCTCTGTGGCCTTCGGTTCCGGCGCGCAGGCTGCCAGCCAGCTGGGCAGTCTGGTGCTGCTGGACAACAACTTTGCCGCCATGCCCCACATCGTGGCGGAGGGGCGGCGGGTCATCAACAACATCCAGCGGGCGGCGACGCTGTTTCTGGTGAAAAATATCTTCTCCCTGTTCCTGTCGGTGATCTCCCTGTTTACCGACTGGCCCTACCCGCTGCTTCCCATGCACCTGACGGTGATCTCCGCACTGACCATCGGAGTGCCCTCCTTCTTCCTGGCCATGGAGCCGAACTATGAACGGGTCACGGGGCATTTTCTCCGGGGTGTGCTGCGCAGAGCCTTCCCCGGCGGGCTGACCAACGTGTTTGCGGTGCTGGTGTGTCAGGCGTTTATGGCGGTGTTCGGCCTGAGCGTGGAGTCCATCACCCCGGTGTGCGCGGGCATTCTGGCGGTGGTTGGGATGATGGTGCTGTTTCAGGTGTGTAAACCCTTCGGCACCTTCCGGAAGATCGTGTGGACGGGGATGCTGCTGTGCCTGGTGGCGGCGTTTACCTTCCTGGGAGAGCCGCTGGCGCTGCGCACCGGTACGATGCAGACCAATCTGCTGATGATCACCCTGCTGCTCATGACGCCTACGGTGTTCTTTGCCATCCAGAGGCTTTTCGACTGGGCAGAACGGGGATACTGGCGGCTGCGGCGCAGAGATGCGGACAAAGCATAACCGATTGCCCTAGTATTAGCATTCCGGGAGATGAAGCGTTATGTTAACCTACGATCTGAAAAAATCCCCGGGGGTGCCGCTGTACGAGGCGCTTTACCGCTGCATCCGGGGGGACATTCTCTCCGGGGCGCTGAAGCCCGGGGAGAAGCTGCCCTCCAAGCGGGCGCTGGCGGAAAATCTGGAGGTCAGCAAGATCACCGTGGAGGCGGCCTACAACCAGCTGCTTTCCGAGGGCTACATCGCCTCCCGGGAAAAGGTGGGCTATTTTGTGGAAGCCGCAGAGCGCCCTGCCCCTGTGTCCGCCCCGCCGGAACTCCCGACTGCGGAGAAGCCGAAACCCGTTGTGCTCGACCTGACCGCCAACGGAACGGAGCAGTTTCCCTTCTCCGTCTGGTCCCGGCTCCAGCGGGAGGTGATGCTGGACTACGGCGAGGCGCTCCTGGAGCCGCTGCCCAACCGGGGCGTCCCGGAGCTGCGGCAGGCCATTGCCAGCCATTTAGCGGCCTTCCGGGGGATGCGGGTTGACCCGGAGAACATCCTCATCGGCGCGGGAACGGACTTTTTGTACAACCTGCTCATCCAGCTTCTGGGCCGGGAGAAGGTCTACGCCGTGGAGGAGCCGGGCTACGGGAAAATCCGCCGGGTCTACGCCGCCGGAGGCGTAAAAACTGTCAGCGCGGTGATGGACGACCGGGGCGTGCGCCCGGAAAGCCTGGAGCAGGCAGACGTACTCCACTGCTCCCCTTCCCACCACTTTCCCACGGGCATCGTCACCCCGGTGAGCCGGCGGCTGGAGCTGCTGGACTGGGCGAACAAGGGGGAAAAGTGGATCATCGAGGACGATTACGACTCGGAATTCCGCTTTGATGCCCATCCCATGCCCGCCATGCAGTCTTTGGACGCCGGAGGACGGGTGATTTACATGAACACCTTCTCCAAAAGCCTCGCCCCTTCCATCCGAATCAGTTATATGGTGCTGCCCGCCGGGCTGATGGCGGAATTTCAGCGCAGGCTGGGGTTTTACAGCTGCACTGTGCCCAGCTTTGAGCAGTACACGCTGGCGCGGTTTTTAAGCAGGGGCTATTTTGAAAAGCACATCAACCGGATGCGGAAATTCTACAAAAACCGGCGCAACACCGTGATTTCTCTGCTGAAGGCCTGCCCCTATGCCCACCGCCTGACCATTCAGGAGCAGGATGCCGGGCTGCATTTTCTGCTGAAGGTACAGACCGATCTGTCTGACCGGGCGCTGAGCGAAAAGCTGGAAGCCCTGGGCGTCCGGGTGAGAACCCTGAGCAGCTATTACCACGACCGCACGGAGGATCTTCACTGCCTGGTGGTTAACTACTCCGGCCTGAAGGAGGAGCAGCTATCCTCCGTGCTGTCCGCCATCGCGCTGGAATGAGCAGATTTTCCTTGCCTTTTCCCGGGGCGGAGGCTATAATGAAAACGGAATATGCATATCGGCTTAACGCAGTAAACCTGAAAATTGGAATCTGGAGTACTGGTGCGGCAGCATCCTTGGCTCTCCCTTTGGGAGAGCTGTCACCGCAGGTGACTGAGAGGGTATCTCGGTACAGCGCACCCTCTCCGTCAAAAATCGAAGATTTTTGCCACCTCTCCCACAGGGAGAGGCAAGACGGCTGCGCCGCCAAACCGC
>JAQXPK010000038.1 GCA_029100605.1 Bacillota bacterium
CCACAGGAAACTGGGCAAAAAACGACCCTCCCGCCCAACCGGGCAGGAGGGTTCACTTCCGTCATACACACCGTTTCAGCAGTCCGAAGGCCGCGCCGATCATGGCCACCGGCACCAGAAGCGCCACGCTGCCCGCGAACAGCAGACACGCAACCAGCAGGGGGCAGGCCAGCGCGAACAGCACCATGGCGACAATTTTCGTCGCGCCCCAGGCGACCTTGAAGGCCAGTTTCACGACCTTGATCAGCAACCAGCAAAACAAAACAAGCAAGATCAGTTCCAGCATGGCTAATCTCCCCTTTCTTTCGGTGCAGTATACCATACTTCCCGGGGAAATGTGTGGATGAATTGTAACATTTTGTCGGATATTAGCCGTTGCGCACTTCCATAAACAGGCTTTCCATATACCGGGAGGTCTCCTCCGGCAGGAAATTAAAGCTGCTGGCAGCTTTCAACGTATCCGCGTCGGGGTAGGCAACCCGGCTCCCCGCGATTTCCGGATCCAGATAGTCCTTCGCGGCGGAAGATGGGGTGCTGTAGCCCAGATACGCCATGTTGGCGGCGGAGATCTCCGGATCGCACAGGAAGTTGATGAACAGCTCCGCCGCTTCCTTCTCCTGGCAGCAGGTGGGGATGCACATGGCGTCAATGAATACGTTGAAGCCCTGCTCCTTGGGCTGGTAGAAGGCCAGGTCGGGGTTCTCCTCCGCCATGGTCAAATAGTCCCCGGCGTAGTAGGGGGCGATCCAGGCCTCCTCATTTTCCATGGCGTCGAAAATCTGATCCATGACGTACTGCTGCACCACGGGCTTCTGCTCCGCCAGCTTCTCGGCGCAGGCCTGAAGCTCCGCCTCGTCGGTGGTGTTCACGTCGTAGCCCAGCAGATACTCCGCGATGCCGAAGGCGTCCCGGGAGTTGTCGAACATCAGAATCTTTCCGGCGTATTTATCATTCCACAGCAGCTCCCAGCCGGTCACGTCGGCCTCGTCCACATACTTGGTGTTGTAGATGATGCCCACGGTGCCCCAGGTGTAGGGGACCGAATACTGGTTCTCCGGATCATAGGCGGTATTCTTGAAGGTGTCGTCGATATACTGGTAGTTGGGAATGTTGTCGAAGTTCAGCTTTTCCAGCATTCCCTCCTGGATCATCCGACCGATCATATAGTCGGAGGGAATGATCACGTCCACGGTGATACCGCCGTTGCTGAGCTTGGAGTACATGATCTCGTTGGAATCGTAGGTGGAATACTTCACGGTAATGTTGGGGTAGGCTTCCTCAAAGGCGGCGATCACGTCGATGGAATCGTCGTCGTCCTCGGCGATATACTGTCCCCAGTTATAGACATACAGGGTGATCTGATCGTCATTGCTGCCGCAGCCGGTAAGCCCGACCAGGCAGCTGACGGCAAGCAAGACGGACAAAATAACGCAAACCACTTTTTTCATGGCAATATCTCCTCTCAGATTCCCGCGCCGCGGCTGGCGGCTTTTTTCTTGTCCCCGTACAGCTGAATCAGGTTCATGGCGACCATCAAAACGAGGATCAGCAGGAACAGCAGGGTGAACATGGCGTAGATTTTCGGCTGCAGGGGTTTTTTGGTGTAGGAATAGATTTCCACGGGCAGGGTGACAAAATCCAACCCGCTGACAAAATAGCTGATGACGAAATCGTCCAGGCTCATGGTGAAGGCCATAATCGCGCCGGCAACGATGCCGGGCAGAATCTCATGCAGCGTCACCTTGAAGAATGCCTGCACCGGCGTGCAGCCCAAGTCCATGGCGGCGTCCGTAAGAGACGCGTCCGTCTGGCTCAATTTCGGCATGACGTTCAGAATCACATAGGGCAGGTTGAAGGTAATGTGGGCGATCAGCAGCGTCCAGAACGTCAGGCAGTTGCGCTGTCCAAAGATCCGGGTTCCGATGAATACGAACAGCAGCGACAGGGAAACGCCGGTGACGATTTCCGGATTCGTCATAGGGATATTGGTCAGGGTCATGGCAGCCTTGCGCAGCTTTGGGCTCAACCCGTGAATGCCCAGTGCCGCCACCGTGCCGAACACCGTGGCAGTGAAACTGGCCAGCACGGAAATCAGCAGAGAATTGCCCAGCAGCTTCAGAAGGTTTCTGTCCTGAAACAGGCGGACATACTGCCGCAGAGTAAAGCCGTCGAACTGGGTGATGTCCTTTCCCGTATTGAAGGACGCCACAATCAGCACCACCATGGGGATATACAGGAAAAGGAACACCAGCACGGTGAGAAAGCGGTTGACCTTTTTCATACGATGACACCGCCTTCCTCACTATCGCCGCCGAAGCGGTTCATGATACCGGTGCACACGAATACCAGGATCATCAGCACCAGGCTCAGCGCCGCGCCCAGATTGGGGTTGTTGCCCTGCTTGAACTGCCGCTCGATCACGTCGCCGATGAGCACCGTGTCCGTACCGCCCAGCTTCTGGGAAATGTAAAAGGTGGACACCGCCGGCACAAACACCATGGTCATGCCGGAGAGAATGCCCGGTACGCTCAGGGGCAGGATCACCCGTCCGAACACCTGGGCGCCGTTGCAGCCCAAGTCCTCCGCCGCCTCAATGAGCCGGTGGTCAATCTTTACGATCACGGCGTACAGAGGCAGAATCATATAGGGCAGGTAGTTATACACCATGCCCAGAACCACCGCGCCGGGGGTGCGGATCATCCGGATACGGTGAAAGCCCAGGGCTGCCAGAATGTTGTTGATGATACCCGTGTCCTGGAGCAGACCCACCCAGGCCAGGGTGCGCAGCAGAAAGCTCATGCACATGGGCAGCATCACCAGCATATACAAAAACCGCTGAGCGGTGGGACCCCGGTGGGCGATAAAGTAAGCCACGGGATAGCCCAGCAGCAGGCAGATAAACGCCGACACAATGGAGTAAAGTACCGACTGCCCCAGCACGCCCCAGTAGAGATTCAGCTCCCGGAGGTTTTTCAGGGTGAATTCTCCGCTGGACGGGTCGGTAAAGGCATAGTAGCACACCACGCCCAGGGGGATCAGGGTGAACACCACCATCCAGATGAGGTATGGGGCGCTCAAAAGCACAGACTTATTCCTCTTCATCCCCGGCATCCTCCGTCAGCTCGTCATACTCAGCAGAGTAGGAGCTGTAGTCGCCAAAGAGCCCCGAGTACTCGCTTTTATGCATAATATGAATATCTTCCGGATTGATGCGGATGCCGATGGTGGTGCCCACGCCATGGTAATCCGTGGTCTGAATCAGCCATTTGAAGCCCTTGAATTCGACAATAATATCGTAATTCAGGCCCTTGAAGGTGATGCCGGTGACGGTGCCCACCAGATGGCCCTGATTCGGTGCCACGATGTCAATGTCCTCCGGGCGGATCACCACATCCACCGGCTCGTTGGGCGCGAAGCCCTCGTCCACGCATTCAAACACGCGTCCGAAGAACTTCACCCTGTAATCGGACAGCATAACGCCGTCCAGAATGTTGCTTTCGCCGATAAAGTCCGCCACAAAGGCGTTTTTCGGCTCGTTATAGATATCCTCCGGTCTGCCGATCTGCTGGATCCGGCCCTTGTCCATCACCACCACGGTATCGGACATGGAAAGCGCCTCTTCCTGATCGTGGGTGACATAGATAAAGGTGATGCCGGTGGAACGCTGGATGCGCTTCAGCTCGATCTGCATATCCTTTCGCAGTCGCAGATCCAGAGCCGCCAGCGGTTCGTCCAGCAGCAGCACTTTCGGCTGGTTGACCAGTGCCCGGGCGATGGCAACACGCTGCTGCTGACCGCCGGACAGGCTCTCCACGCTGCGGTTTTCGTAGCCCTTCAGGCTGACGGTTTCCAGCATTTCGTGAACCCTGCGGTCGATCTCGGCCTTGGGCAGCTTTGCCACCTTCAGGCCGAAGGCGATGTTGTCGTACACATCCAGGTGCGGGAACAGAGCGTAGCGCTGAAACACGGTGTTGATCTGTCGCTTGTAGGGCGGAAGGTCGTTGATGACCTGCCCGTCGAAGGTCACCGTGCCGGAGGTGGGCGTCAGAAAGCCGCCGATGATCCGAAGCGTTGTGGTCTTGCCGCAGCCGGAGGGGCCGAGCAGTGTGAGGAATTCATGGTCATTGAAGTAAAGATTGATGCCGTCGAGAACACGCTCCCCGTCGAACTCCATGGTTAAATCCTGGAGTCTGATGAGTTCCTTGGACATTATCCTCCCCCGTTTCTTTTCTGTTTTTTTGCCGAAATACGACAAATACTACTATACCGTAAATTTTTGCAAAGTCAATGGATTTTATCCCTTTTTTCTTGTGGCGGCGAGTCGCCGCTGACAATGCGTGACGAACGTAGTGTGGTGTCGTTACGCCATTGGGTACCGCTCGGTTCGCTGCGCGGTGCCAAGCGCTTCCTTTCGGCGAATTGCGGCAGCGTCCTCCTTAGCGCAAAAACCGGGCCGCGGTGATTCGCGGCCCGGTTGGGTTTATGCTGCCTGGACGGTTTCCTCCGTTGGGGCAGTCTGTTCTGTGGCTGCTTCTGCCGCCGTCTCTTCCGGCGATGTCTCAGCAGCGGCGTATTTCTCCGGGTTGGCCGCCAGATCCTGATAGTAGCTTTCCCGATCGGCCTTCTGCTGCTCCAGATACGTCCGGCACTTCTCCATGCCGTCGCCGATGATGGAACGGGTGCGCTCCATGGACTTTTTCGCGGAAGAGAGCATGGCGTCGTTCAGGTCGAACAGCTCCGCCCACTGCTCCTGCTTTTCTTCCTCCAGCGGCAGGATAGGATACGCCTTGGCGCCATCGGTGCGCATATTCACCCAGGTGGGTATGGCGTCCACACTCTGTAAATACACGCTGCCGTCGGAATATTTTTCAAAGGTGACGCTGAACAGAACGCCGTCCTCGGTGTAGTAAGGGGGCGCGGCAGCGATATAGCCGTTACGCTGGTTGGACACGGCGTTGCCCAGGGAGTAGATCACCACGGTCTTGTGGTTCTCGTCCACCGTGCTGGTGAGCAGATCCACAGGCTGCACCACATGGGGATGCCCACCCACGATCACGTCAAAGCCCAGGTCGCACAGCTTTTGCGCCATGGCGTCCTGCAGGGCGTTCTCTTTGATGTTATATTCCACACCCCAGTGGAGGAATATCATGGTGGCTTCCGCACCGTCGGCCTTCATCTGTTCCATGATCTGTCCCGCCTCGGTGTACAGCTTGTCTGGGTTACTGTTCAGGAAGTAATTCACCTGACCCACGTCCTTCACCGGGCTCAGGCCGTTGAGGGAGAAGAAGGTGCCATCGCTGCTGTAGGCCCAGGTGTAGCACACCATGCCGATTTTGATGCCGTTGACCTCCACAATGGAATACTTCGGTTCGTCACCGTTCAGCTGGGTGCCCAGAGTCGCCAGGCCCTTGCTCCGAACCTGCTCCACGGTGCGGGTGATGCCCGAGGCCATGGTGTCGCCTGCGTGGTTGTTGGCGGTGAGCAGCATATCATAGCCCGCGTCCACCACACTGTCCGCCAGGGAATCCGGGCAGTTGAAGGCGGGATTCCCCTGATACGGGTAGTCGTCCCCGCCGAAGGTGGTCTCCAGGTTGGCGATGGCGTAGTCCAGAGCCGATACCGGCTCTTTGACATAGCGGAAGATGGATTCAAAGTTGTAGCTGCCGTCGCTCTGGCGGCAGGTGTCGAACACCGGTTTGTGCATCAGCAGATCGCCCATGGTGCCGATGGTGGCGGTGGACACCACGTGCTCCGGCTCCGGCTGGGTTTCCGGCGGCTCAGTCTCGGCGGGCTGGGTCTGCTCCGTTGTCTCCGGCTGAGCGGCGGTGGGCAGGGTCACGGGGGTCTGCACCCGGTTATCTGCCGGAGGCGTCTGGTTTACCAGATCGACGCACATCCAGACCACAAGGCCGGTCAGGGCAATGAGTACCAGAATCAAAATGGTCAGCAGCACGATGACCACTGTGTTATTTCCCTTTTGGTTGCGGGACATGGACATTCCTCCTTACCTATCCCTATGCAGCGGACGAATCTGCCGTCTTCCGGGGTGTCATCTGCCTCAGATAGCTCTGGCACTGCTGCAGCCCCGGGCCGACGATATTCATGGTGCGGTCATAGGACGCCGCGGCGGAAGCGCACAGGGCGTCGTCCAAATTGTAAAGGCTCTTCCACTGCTCCCCGCGGCTGGCGTCCAGGGGGAGAATGTTGTATTCCAGCTTGCCGTTGACGCTGCTCATATTCACCCAGGTCGGCAGCACATCCACGTCGGAAACCGCCACGGTGCCGTCGGAATACCGGGAGAAGGTGACGGTGAACATGGCGCCGTCCTCGGTGTGCCCGGTATTCATATCCATATTCTCCCGGCGCTGATTGGAGACCGCGTTGCCAAGGGAATAGATCACGAAGGTCTTGTGGTCAGGGTCGGTGGCGCTGGTGAGCAGCTCCATCGGCTCCACCACATGGGGGTGTCCGCCCACGATCACATCCACGCCCAAATCGCACAGCTGCTGGGCGATGGCCTTCTGGGTGGCGTCCGGGCAGAGGGAATAGGTGTCGTCCGACTGCTTCGTGTACTCGGTGCCCCAGTGCATATACACCATGGTGGCTTCCGCGCCCCCGGCCTTCATCTGGGAAAGCAGAGAGCTGACCTGGTTATATAGGGCGTTCAAATTGTCGTCGGTGTAATAGTTCACAACACCCGCCTGGGTGACCTCCGCCTCGTAGTTCAGCGTGGGCAGGCCGTCGCCGTCCGTGTCGGTGGCGTAGGTGAATGCCGTCATGCCCACCTTGATTCCGTTGAGATCCACCACGGTGTACTTGGGCTCCTCGTCGCTGAGCTGGGTACCCAAAACCGTCAGACCCATTTCCCGCACCCGCTTGACGGTGCGCAGAAGTCCCTCCGTCCCGGTGTCGGAGGCGTGGTTGTTGACGGTGAGAAGCATATCCATCCCCGCGTTCTTGGCAGCCTCCACGATTTCATCCGGGCAGTTGAAGTGGGGGTAGCCCTGGTAGGGGTTTCCGTCCCCACCCAAAGTTGTTTCCAGATTGGCCACGGAATAGTCACACTTTTTCATATATTCCGCCACATAGCGGAAAATCGGTTCAAAATCGTAGCCCCCGTCCTCCAGGGCGCAGGCGTTGATGACAGGCTTGTGCATCAGCAGATCGCCCTGAACGCCCACCGTGGCGCTGGCTACAGCGGTGACAGCAGACTCCGTCGTCGCCTGCTGAATTTCAGCGGGAAGGCTCTCCTCCCGGGATACGGGCTTCTCCCCACCAACGGAATGGACGATCAGAATGACCGCCGCCACCGCCACTGCCAGCAGGGGCAGCAGCTTCCACGCAGGATTCCGGCGGGGCTTCTGTTTCGCGTGCTTTGGTTTATAGGCCATGGGGTTCCTCCTCAAATGCATCGGTTAAATAGCGGGTGGTATGTACGATTTTCCCATCCTTCACGTACACCCGGGGCACCCGGCGGCTGATGCCGCAGGCAAATTCATAGTTGAAGCTGTCCGCCGCTGCGGCAATCTCCTCCATGGAGATGGTCTGGTCTGCGTCCCGCCCGATGAGGGTGACGGTGTCGCCCACGTTGGTGTCGGGAATGTCCGTCACATCCACCATCATCTGATCCATGCAGATGCGGCCGAGAATCGGCGCTTTCTTTCCCCGAACCAGCACGTAGAACCGGTTGGACAGGTTCCGGCGGTAGCCGTCGGCGTAGCCCACGGGGACGGTGGCGACCAGGGTTGGGCGAGTGGTGACAAACGTTCCGCCGTAGCTGATTTCCCTGCCGGGAGGCAGCAGCTTGACATGGGAGATCCGGCTGACCAGGCTCATAGCAGGTGTCAGAGGCAGCAGGCCGGGATCCACCTCGTCGCTGGGGTACAGGCCGTAGGTTATGATGCCGGAGCGCACCATTTCATAGCGGTTTTCAAAATTCATCAGTCCGGCGGAGTTATTCAAGTGGCGGATGGGGATGTTCACGCCCCGGGCCTTGAGCATATCGTCAAAGGCGGCAAATCGCTCCGCCTGACGCCGGGCGCGGCTTAGATCCGCGCAGTCGGCAGTGGCAAAGTGGCTGAACAGCCCTTCGGGATACAGCCCCGGCAGAGCGGCGATCTTGGCGCAGACATCGGCCTGCTCCTGCGTCACCTGAAACCCGATGCGGCTCATACCGGTATCCACGGCAAAGTGGAAGGGGGCGCAGGCGCCAGCCTCCTGAGCCGCCCGGGACAGCGCAACAGCGTCGGCGTAACGGAAAATGGCGGGACGGACTCCCAGCCGGATGGCGTCGGGATAGGCCTCCGGGGGCGTGTAGCCCAGAATCAAAATGGGTTTTTTCAATCCTCCGCAGCGAAGCTCCCTGGCTTCCAGCATGGAGCTGACACCGAAGAAGGCACAGCGCCCTTCCAGCAGACGTGCCACAGGGATAGCGCCGTGCCCGTAGGCATCGGCCTTGACAATCGCCATCACCGGTGCGTTTGCTTTTTTCAAAATGGCATCAAAGTTGGCGGAAATGGCATCCAAATCAATGATCGCCCGGGTACAGTCGTAATTCATAGCAATCCACTCTCTTTTCCTTTCGGCAAATTGGAATTTGTGCACCTAACGTGATCGGCCTACGGCCGGCGCAATGCTGCGCATTGCGGGGAACGGATTGCCACGCCAGTGTGCGCACTGGCTCGCAATGACATACCGCTGTAATGTTCCACTGCGCAAGGATAGAGGGAAAACAGAAAACGATGTCATTGCGAACCAGCCATCAGGCTGGTTCGCAATCCGTTTTCCCCGGCATTCGCAGAATGCCATCGTTCCGAAGGAACGATAAATCCCATTTTTCCACCCTGTAACGAACCGAGCTGTACCCAATGGCGTAACGATGAAAGACCGCCCGGGCACGCATTGCCCGCGGGGGCATCCCCGCAAACTGTAATTTATCGCGCTTGCAGAATATGATTTGCATTTTATTGTACCATAGCGCCCGGCAAAAGTAAACAAGCAATCTTCTTAAGGTTTCCTTGCATTCCCGGAGGGAACGTGGTATGATTTTCCCGACAGTCTTAGGGGGGTGTGTTCATGGCGCGGACGGACAATTATCTGATTCAGGCACGGCAGGCCAAGGCGTGTTTTCTGACCTATGACGCCCGGGAGCTGGCAAAGAAGCTGAATGCAAAGCTGGACGACGGCTACCTGTACGCCACGCTTTTCCGGCAGGAGTACCGCATTTCCCGGGAAACCGGCGACCTTACCCGTCTGAAAAACGGCGCATGGGTAGATGGAAACAGCTACGAGGAGGTCATGACCCTGCTGGATCTGGTCTGTGACAGCCGGGAGGATCGGTTCGTCAGCGGTCGGTGGAAGGATATGCAGTCCTTTGGTCATCAGTTCCACCAGAGCCTGCTGGAAAGCCCCCGGGATCCCTGGGCGGAAACCTTTCAGAACGATCTTCCGGGCTTTCGCCGGGGCTGCCTGGCTCTCGGCGGCAGGCCTCTTCCCTTTGGGGACGCGGCCTACGCGATAGAGGTGTTCGATGGACTGCCCATCGCCCTCCAGCTTTGGCTGGGAGACGAGGAATTCCCGCCGAATCTGCGGTTTTTATGGGACGAGAACGCGCAGATGTATCTCCGCTACGAGACCATGTTCTTCGCCAGGAGCCTGCTCCTGAACCGGATTTCCGAAGGGATGAACCCATGAAAATCGGGCGCTGCCTGCTTGGCAGCGCCCGCTGAACTGTTTGCCTCAATATCTGGGATTGGAACCCCACTGGTTTTCTCCGACACTGTCACGGCAGTACCAGACGATCAGAATGATCTGTCCCACCAGAGGAATCAGGTTCAGCAGATACCAGGTGCCCGCCTTGCCGATGTCGTGCAGCCGGCGGACGCTGATGGCAATGCTGGGAATCAGAACCGCCAACGACCAGATCCAGGAATAATCCTTCAGAAGCGCGCCGGCAACGCTGCTGGCAAGGACGCAAAACAGAAACGCCCACCAATACTCACTTCTTCTGGAGCGGGTGCTGAAATCCGAATACTTGGTGAAAAACAGCTTAATGGCATCGAGAAAGCCAACGGAAGGTTTCGGCTCTCCGGTCTGGGTATAGCTGGTGTAGGTGGTGTAGCCGGAATCCTGCTTCGCGCCGCAGCCGTCGCAGAACTTGGCTCCCTCGGGCAGTTGTTTGCCGCAGTTTTTGCAATACATGGTATCCTCTCCTCTTTTCGCCCATCTTGGATGAGATTGCAATTTATCGTCCTGTCTTTTACTCCTTCACCGTGCCGTCGGGGTTGAACAGAGGGAGCTTCTCCAGGTAGATGAGGTCGGGACGCTCCTGGGCATCGCCCTCCGCCAGAATCGCCATCCGACCGCAGATGATGCCGCCGGCCTTCTCCGCCAGGGCTTCCAGCGCCTTCAGACTCTCACCGGTGGAAATCACGTCGTCCACTAGAAGGATCCGCTTGCCCTTCATCAGTTCGGCATCCGCGCCGTCCAGGTACAGCTTCTGCTCCTTGGCGGTGGTGATGGAGTGGACACAGACGCTGAAAATATCCCGCATATACAGCTTGGGGCCTTTCCGAGCCAGGATGTACTTTTTGTCTCCCGCCTGACGAGCCATCTCATGAGCCAGCGGAATGCCCTTTGCCTCGGCGGTGAGGATGTAGTCATATTCGGGGGCGCGCTTCAGCAGTTCCCGGGCACAGGCCACGGTCAGCTCCTGATCGCCGAAGATGACGAACCCGGCAATGGACAGGTTTTCGTTCACCGGGCAGATGGGAAGATCCCGCTCAAGACCCGCGACGGTCATATGGTAAAACATGAAAAATCGCTCCTTTAACGATCAATTTCTGCTTTCATTATACAGCCATGCCAGGAAATGTCAAGGCCGAGCCGTCTTTTCCGGAAATGCCGCCGCAAAAATTCTACGCACTTGACGATTGCTTTTTTCTCCCTGCCGTGATACCATATTTATACAAAATTCTTGCGACAGGAAAAGGAGTTACCATCATGTTTTACAAAAACGCGCGGATTTTTACCTCCGATTTTCAGTTTCATACCGGCGCCTTTGAAGTAAAGGACGGTGTTTTCGGAGAAGTGCTGCCCGAGACGGTTCCCGCCGATGCCGTTGACCTGGGTGGTGCCACCGTCATTCCCGGTCTTGTGGATGTGCACAGCCACGGAAACTCCGGCGCGGACTTCTCCGACGGCGACTACGATGGTCTAAAGAAGATGGCGGCCTTCTACGCGAAGTGCGGTGTCACCTCCTTCGCCCCCGCCTCCATGACCCTGCCCTACGACGTGCTCGCCCGAGCCTTCGACACCGCCAAGCAGCTCCACGCCGAGGCTCCCGAAGGTCTGTCCCGCCTCATGGGCATTCAGATGGAGGGGCCTTACTTCTCCTACAAAAAGCGGGGCGCCCAGAACCCGGACTACCTGAAAGAGCCGGATTTTGCGGGCTTCCAGGCGCTGTATGAGGGCTGTGGCGGACTGGTGCGCATTGTGGACATCGCTCCCGAGCTGCCCGGCGCGGCAGAATTCGTGGAAAAGGCCAGCAGGCTGTGCACCGTGTCCATCGCCCACACCGACTCCGACTACGCCCACGCCAAGGCTGCCATTGACGCCGGTGTTACCCATCTGACCCACCTGTACAACGCCATGCCCCCCATTCACCACCGCAACCCCGGCGTGATTCCCGCAGCGGTGGAGAATCCCAACGTTCAGGCGGAGATCATCTGCGACGGCTACCACATCCATCCCGCCTCCGTGCGGCTGGCGTTTACCATGTTCCGAAACCGCATGGTGCTGGTTTCCGACTCCGGACGCTGCGCCGGTCAGCCGGAGGGCACCCAGTTCCAGCTGGGCGGTCAGGACGCCTGGCTTCGCGGCGGCGTAGCCAAGCTGGCGGACGGCACCATCGCCTGTTCCGCCACCAACCTGTGGACGTGCCTGCAAAACGTCCTCTCCTGGGGCATTCCCGAGGAGGAGGCCGTCCGAGCCGCCACCTACAACCCCGCCAAGGCCATCGGCGCGGCGGCCGAAATCGGCAGCGTAGAAACCGGAAAGCTGGCAGATTTCGTGATTACCGACGCCGACTACTCCAGCAAACGGGTGTTTATTGGCGGAAAAGAGATTTCATAACAGGGGAAAGCGGACAAATAAATTACAGTTTGGCGGCGCAGCCGCCTTGCCTCTCCCTATGGGAGAGGTGGCAAAAATCTTCGATTTTTGACGGAGAGGGTACGCTGTACCGAGATACCCTCTCAGTCACCTGCGGTGACAGCTCTCCCAAAGGGAGAGCCAAGGG
>JAQXPK010000039.1 GCA_029100605.1 Bacillota bacterium
GGTGGTCTCATCGAACCCCAGCATCAGATTCATGTTCTGGACGGCGGCGCCGGAGGCTCCTTTGCCCAGGTTGTCGAACAGGGCGGTGACGGTAAACTGCTCGTCGTTGCCCGCCACGTACAAAACCAGCGTGTCCTTCCCCGCCTGGGCGTTGGCGTACAGCTTGGCGGTGTTCGTGGTGTCCGCCACATGGACCAGGGTCGCTCCCGCATAGTAGTCCGCCAGTTTCTGCCGGACCTCCGCCAGGGTGGAGATGCCCTGCATTTGGCTCATGTGGAAGGGAACGGTGGTGGCCATGCCCTTGTAATAATCATCCACAATGGGGATGAACACAGGCTTGTGGGTCAATCCGCAGATCTTCTGCATCTCCGGCAGGTGCTTATGGCTCTGGCCCATGCCGTAGGGGCAGGGGGCGAACAAGGCCGCATCCTTATCCGCCGTCTCATACTGGGCGATCATCTTCTTCCCGCCGCCGGAGTACCCGGTGAGGGAAAAAGCGGAGAGACTCTCGTCCTTGGGCAACAGGCCCATGGCCACCAGCGGATACACCACGCTGATGAAGCCCGTGGCGTGGCAGCCGGGGTTGGCGACCCGTTTGCTCTTCTGGATAGCTGCCCGCCGCTCCACCGACAGCTCAGGGAAGCCGTAGTCCCAGTCAGGGTTGGTCCGGTGGGCGGTAGAGGCGTCGATGATACGTGTGTTGGGGTTTTCCACCAGCCCCACCGCCTCGATGGCCGCCGCGTCGGGCAGGCACAGGAACACGACGTCCGCCGCGTCCATCAGCTTTTTGCGCTCCGCGGGGTCCTTGCGCTTGTCCTCGTCAATGAGGAGGAGGTCAATATCGCTTCTTGCGGACAGGCGGTCGTAAATTTGGAGGCCGGTGGTGCCGTCTTTGCCGTCGATATATACCTTTGGTTTCAATGGGAACATCCCCTTTTATTTGGTGTGGGCTTTTACGAAATCCTCGATGGCCTCGATCTGCCGGGTAGTCTCGCTGACGGCGGGGCCGCCGTAGCTATTTCGGAGCGCCATGCAGTTCTCCAGGTTGATGGCGTCGTACACGTCCTCGTCAAAGAGCTCGGAGACATCTTTCAGCTCCTCCATCGTCAGCTCCTCCAGTGTTTTGCCCTGCTGGGTGCAGGCGGCCACCAGATGGCCAGTGACGGTGTAGGCATCCCGGAAGGGCATGCCCTTTTTCGTGAGGTAGTCGGCGCAGTCCGTGGCGTTGATGAAGCCCTTCCCCGCCGCCTTGCGCATATTGTCGGTGCGGACGGTCATGGTGTCCAGCATGGCGGCGAACACGGGCACGCACATCTCCACGGTGTCGACGGCGTCGAACACCGGCTCCTTGTCCTCCTGCATGTCCTTGTTGTAGGCCAGGGGCAGGCCCTTCATGGCGGTCAGCAGACTCATCAAATCGCCGTAGACCCGGCCCGTCTTACCCCGGACCAGCTCAGCCACGTCGGGGTTTTTCTTCTGGGGCATGATGGAGCTTCCGGTGGCATAGGCGTCGTCCAGCTCGATGAACTTGAACTCCCAGCTGCACCAGAGGATGACCTCCTCGGAGAAGCGGCTCAGGTGCATCATCAAAATGGACAGGGCGCTCATCAGCTCCAGGGCGTAGTCCCGGTCGCTGACGCCGTCCAGGGAGTTGCTCATGGGGGCGTCAAAGCCCAGGTCCTTGGCCGTCTGCCAGCGGTCAATGGGATAGGTAGTGCCCGCCAGGGCGCCGCTGCCCAGGGGGCATTCATTCAGCCGCTTGGCGCAGTCTTCCAAACGGGTCACATCCCGGGCAAACATGTTGGCGTAGGCCATCAAGTGCTGAGCGAAGGAAATGGGCTGGGCCCGCTGTAAATGGGTGTAGCCCGGCATGACGGCGGTCTGGTACTGCTTTGCCTGCTTGCACAGCACCGTCTCCAGCTCCAGGAGCTGTCCGATGATGACGGGGATCTGCTCCCGGACGTACATGCGGAAGTCCAACGCCACCTGGTCGTTGCGGCTGCGGGCGGTGTGGAGCCGCTTACCGGCGTCGCCGATGCGGGCGGTGAGGAGGGCCTCCACGTTCATGTGGATGTCCTCGTTGTCGGCGGTAAATTCCACCTTTCCCGCCTCGATGTCCGCCAGGATACCCAGCAGTCCCTCAGTGATGGCGGCTACATCCTCCTTGGATATGATACCGCAGTCGCCCAGCATTTTCGCGTGGGCCAGAGAACCGGTGATGTCCTCCTTGTACAGCCGCTGGTCGAACTGGATGGAGGCGTTGAAGTCGTTGACAAGGGCGTCGGTGTCCTTGCCGAACCGCCCGGACCAGAGTTTCATAGCAATATCCTTTCCGTGCAGACACGGGGCGAAGGGAAATCCTCCGTCCCGTATCGCATTTTCTTTTCAAATGGAAGGGTCTCTTCTTACAGCTTGCCCTGCTCTCTGAGAGCGAGAACCGTATCCGGCAGGCCCCACAGGTTGATGAAGCCGGTGGCGTTGGTCTGGTCGTAGCTGCTCTCGTTGAAGGTCACCAGTTCCTCGGAGTACAGGCTCTCGGGAGAGGTGATGGAGGCGGTGATCATGTTGCCCTTGTAGAGCTTCAGCTTCACAGAGCCGGTGACGTGCTCCTGGGTCTTCTCCGCGAAGGCGGACAGGGCCTCCCGCAGGGGGGAGAACCACTTGCCGTTGTAGACCAGGTCCGCGAAATCCACCGCCAGCTTGGACTTCATGTGGGCGGTGTCCTTGTCCAGGGTGATCATCTCCAGGCACTGGTGGGCCTTGTAGAGGATGGTGCCGCCGGGGGTCTCGTACAGGCCGCGGTCCTTCATGCCCACCAGCCGGTTCTCCACGATGTCCAGCAGGCCGATGCCGTTGGCGCCGCCGATCTCGTTGAGCTTCAGGATGATCTCCTTGCCGGTCATCTTCTCCCCGTTCAGCGCTACGGGGATGCCCTGCTCAAAGTCCAGCTCAATGTAAGTGGGCACATCGGGGGCCTGCAGGGGGGATACGCCCATTTCCAGGAAGCCGGGCTTCTCGTACTGGGGCTCGTTGGCGGGGTCCTCCAGGTCCAGGCCCTCGTGAGAGAGGTGCCACAGGTTCTTGTCCTTGGAGTAGTTGGTCTCCCGGCTGATCTTCAGGGGAATGTGGTGCGCCTCGGCGTAGTCGATCTCCTCCTCCCGGGACTTGATGTCCCACTCCCGCCAGGGAGCAATGATCTTCATGTCCGGGGCGAACCGCTTGATGGCAAGCTCGAACCGCACCTGATCGTTGCCCTTGCCGGTGGCGCCGTGGGCGATGGCGTCCGCGCCCTCCGCCAGGGCGATTTCCGCCAGTTTCTTGCCGATGACAGGACGGGCGAAGGCGGTGCCCAACAGGTAGGTCTCATACTTGGCGTCCATCTTCAGGGCGGGGATGATGACCTCGTCCACCATCTCGTCCACCAGATCCGCCACGATCAGCTTGCTGGCGCCGGTTGCCAGAGCCTTGGCCTCCAGCCCCTCCAGCTCGTCCGCCTGACCCACGTTGCCGGCTACGGCGATGATTTCGGGATCATTGTAGTTCTCCTTCAGCCAGGGGATGATGATGGACGTATCCAGTCCGCCGGAATAAGCAAGCACGATTTTCTTGATGCTGTCCTTCTTCATATTCATTGCCTCCAAACGTATAATATTCATTTCTGGATGAGTAATAATACAGGATTATACTGGCAATACCCGGGTTTGTCAACGCTTACATTGAATAATTATACTGTCTCGGCACATTTTCGGTACATTGCCCGGATTCCGCCTGTCTCCGGTTTCCAATCCCGGCAAATGTCACAAATTCCCATTTCGGCATCCGAAGGGTTGTTGCATTTTCCATAAATAGTTCCGATAAAGATCTTCCATTTTTGGAAATATTGTGTATAATGGAATCAGGATACTGCCGGGAGGGATTTTTATGGCACCATCGTCCAACGCCAACGACGTAAAGACGCAGGAGCGGATCAACAAAATCATCAAGCGGGATCGCAAAACGGAGCACATTTTCCGCCTGGTGCTCCACACCATGGAGCAGATCATCGCCGCCATCACCATTGCAGCGCTGCTGGGGGCGCTGGGACTTGAGGTCTACCATATGTTCACCACCGGCTCCGAGTATTTTTCCGATGTGAGCCATATGCTCCACAATCTGCTGACCATTGTGGTGGGTCTGGAGTTTGTGCGGATGCTCATTGACACCACCCCCGCCAACATTCTGGAGGTGCTCACCGTCGCCATTACCCGCCATGTGATTCTGAGCCACGACGATCCCTGGAGCAACGTGGCCTGCATCGCCTGCATCGCGGGGCTGTTCGCCATTCGCCGCTTCCTGGTACGCCGCAGCGAGCTGAAGGAAGAACTGGTAGAGCAGGAATAGCGGCGGCGGGGTGCCCCCGCGGGCAATGTGTGGCGGCGAGTCGCCGCGGGCAATGCGTGCTCAGGTGGTCTCAATTCGTTACGCCATTGGGCACTGCTCGGTTCGTTACGGAGTACAAAAAGGCTTCCCCTGGGGAAGCTGGCAAAAATCTTCGATTTTTGACTGATGAGGGGGCGGCCAGTGGCCGCTGACAATGCGTGCCCGGGTGGTCTATTATCGTTACGCCATTGGGTACGGCTCGGTTCGTTACGGAGAAAAATCTGTCAGTGCGAGCCACCTTCCCCAAAGGGGAAGGCTTTGGCTGTGAGTTGTTGCTACATTTCCAGAACAAAAACGTCCGGCAGCCCTTTTGGGCTGCCGGACTGGTTTTTCATTTGGGGTGTACCGATTAGTACATTCCGCCGCCCTGGTTGGCGGCTGCGGCGGCTGCGGCATCGGCAGCGGGATCGGGCTTATCAACCACCAGAGACTCGGTGGTCAGCACGCACCCGGCGATGGAAGCGGCGTTCTCCAGCGCGGAACGGGTCACCTTGGTGGGATCGACGATACCGGCGGGGATCATGTCCACATACTCCTCGGTGTAGGCGTTGTAGCCGAAGCCCACCTTGCCGGAGTTGCGGATCTTCTCGTAGACCACGCTGCCGTCCACGCCGGCGTTCTCGGCGATCTGACGGATGGGAGCCTGCAGAGCGGCAGCGATGATCTTCGCGCCGGTCTTTTCGTCGCCATGCAGGGTGGCGACCAGCTTCTCAACGGCCTCGATGGCGTTGACCTGGGCGGTACCGCCGCCAGCCACGATGCCCTCTTCCACAGCGGCGCGGGCAGCGTTCAGGGCGTCCTCGACCCGCAGCTTCTGCTCCTTCATGGCAACCTCGGTCTGAGCGCCGACCTTGATGACGGCAACGCCGCCGGACAGCTTTGCCAGACGCTCCTGCAGCTTCTCACGATCGTAGTCGGAGGTGGTGACGGCAATATCGGAGCGGATCATATGGGCGCGGTCGGCAATAGCCTCGGGGGAGCCGTCGCCATCGACGATGGTGGTGGTGTCCTTGGTGACCACGATCTGACGGCAGTGACCCAAGTCGCTCATCTGGGTGTCAGGCAACTCCATGTTCAGCTCGCTGGAGATCACGGTGCCGCCGGTCAGGATGGCGATGTCCTGCAGCATCTCCTTGCGGCGGTCGCCAAAGCCGGGAGCCTTGACGCAGACCACGTTGAAGCGGCCCTGCAGACGGTTCAGCAGCAGGGTAGCCAGCGCGTCGCCCTCCACGTCCTCGGCAATGATCATCAGCTTGCGGCCGGACTTGACGATGGGCTCCAGGATGGGCAGGATCTCCTGAATGGAGGAGATCTTCTTGTCGGTGATCAGGATGTAGGCATCGTCCAGAACGGCCTCCATCTTGTCGGTGTCGGTGACCATGTAGGGGGAGATATAGCCCCGGTCAAACTGCATACCCTCGACCACGTCCAGGCCGGTCTCGGCGGTCTTGCTCTCCTCGATGGTGATGACGCCCTCCTTGCCCACCTTCTCCATGGCCTCGGCAATCAGCCTGCCGATGGTCTCGTCGCCGGAGGACACGGTGCCAACCCGGGCGATGGCGGCGGAGTCGGACACGGGGACGGAGTTGGCCTTGATGGCATCCACCGCAACGGCGACAGCCTTGTCAATGCCCTTGCGCATGACCATGGGGTTGGCACCGGCGGACAGGTTCTTCAGGCCCTCATGGGTGATGGCCTGAGCCAGCAGGGTGGCGGTGGTGGTGCCGTCGCCCGCCACGTCGTTGGTCTTGGTGGCGACCTCACGGATCAGCTGGGCGCCCATGTTCTCAAAGGGATCCTCCAGCTCCACTTCCTTGGCGATGGTCACGCCGTCGTTGGTAACCAGGGGAGCACCGTACTTCTTGCCCAGAACCACGTTGCGGCCCTTGGGGCCAAGGGTCACTTTAACGGTATCGGCCAGCTGGTCAATGCCGGACTGCAGCTTCTTGCGGGCTTCCTCGCCGTAAACAATCATCTTTGACATGATTTTCTTCCTCCTTAGTCGGTAACGACAGCCAGGATGTCATCCTGCTTGACGAACTTGTAGTCTTCCTTGTCGATGGTCACGTCGGTGCCGGTGAACTTGCCGACAACAACCTTCTCACCGGCCTTCACGGTCATGGTAACATCCTTGGTGCCGGGGCCAACGGAAACGACCTCATAGATCATGGGCTTTTCCTTGTTGGTGGTAGCCAGGACGATGCCGGAGACGGTGGTCTCGGGCTCCTCGTGGGCTTTGAGCAGAACGTTATCTGCCATGGGCTTGAGTTTCATTTGTAATTCCTCCATACAAAATTGTATTTAGACCGCAGGTATCGGAATAGACCTTCCTGCCTGTATCTACGTGTTTAGCACTCAGCATCATTGAGTGCTAATATAATAGCGCAGCTTGACAAAAAAAGCAAGAGGCAAAATCGAATAATCCGTAAATAAATTATGAACCAGGGGAGGGAGCTGAACGCAGAATGCGAAATGCTGAATGATGGTACCCCTGCGGTTTGCGCGGGCCATCTCATAAATGAGGGGGCGAGGCCGTGGGGCACGACACGATCTCTTCCACGCCCATATCCTGAGAAAAAATGTCGTGCGTTTCCTGGGCTTTGCCCGCCGATTTCGCTGGTATTCCCGCTTTGGCGGAACGTACAATGGTTCCGTATCTCAACAAGGGAGGACGGGCAATGCAATGTCAGAAGCTGAAAACCTACATGGAAACCGGACGGGTGGTTTTTCTCCCCGCCCGCTCCATCCACCCCAATCCGGCGCAGCCGAGAAAGATTTTCCGACCGGAGGCGCTGGACGAGCTGTCCGATTCCATCCGGCAGCATGGGATTCTCCAGCCTCTGTCCGTCCGCCGCAGCGGAAACGGCTATGAGCTGATCGCCGGTGAGCGGCGGCTCCGGGCGGCGGAGTTGGCGGGGATTACGGACATTCCCTGCATCATCATGAGCATGGACGACCGGGAATCCGGCATGGCTGCCATGGTGGAGAATTTGCAGCGGCAGGATCTGGATTTCATCGAGGAGGCCATGGGCATCTCCCGGCTGCTCACCGACTGGAACATGAGCCAGGAGCAGGCGGCGCGGCTGCTGGGAAAAAGTCAGAGCGCCATCGCCAATAAGCTGCGGCTGCTGAAGCACAGCGAGCCGGTGCTCTGCGCTCTGCGGGAGGCGGGGCTGACGGAGCGCCATGCCCGGGCTCTGCTGCGCCTGCCCACGGAGGAGGGAAAGCTGGACGCCATCCGGGAAATCGTCCGTCAGGGCATGAGCGTGGCTCGGACGGAAAAGTATGTGGAGAATCTGCTGTCCGCCCGGGCGGAAAAGCCGGTCAAGGCCAACGTGGGCGCGTTTCTCAACAGCCTGACCCAGTCCCTTCAGAAAATCCAGTCCTCGGGGATTCCGGCGGTGTCCGAACGCCGGGAGACGGATCGTCAGATCGTTTTGACCATCACGATTCCCAAATAAAAAGGCGGCAGCATACCGGGTTTAAGCGGTATGCTGCCGATTCTTATTGATATGCATGTGGGCTGTTAACTCGGCAAATCGAAAAATTGCAGTTTGGCGCGCAGCGCCCAAGGCTTCCCCTCTGGGGTGGTGCTCCGCGCAGCGAATCAGAAATATTATGATTGCCGGGGGCAATCATACCATAATGTCCGCTGGCAAAAATCTTTGATTTTTGACTGATGAGG
>JAQXPK010000040.1 GCA_029100605.1 Bacillota bacterium
CAATGCGCAGCATTGCGTCGGCCGTAGGCCGATCACGGTTGGTGCACAAATTGCAGTTTATCGCTTTGCTACGTTATCCCGATAGGCACGAAACAAAAAGCCTTCCCCTTATGGCAATGTCATCCATTTAAGTGAAGGACACCGCTGCGTAGGGGGTGATGTTCACATCGCTTCCCAGGGAAGGCTGAAACAAGGCGAACCGCTTTTTTGGCGGTTCGCCTTGTTGCTTTCTTACAGGTCGCAGTTGCCAACGGTTCTGGGGAAGGGGAGCACGTCCCGGATGTTGCCCATGCCGGTGAGGTACATGACGCACCGCTCGAAACCCAAACCAAAACCGGCGTGGCGGGCAGAGCCGTACTTCCGCAGATCCAGATAGAACGCGTAGTCCTCGGCTTTCATGCCCAGCTCCTCAATGCGGCTCTTCAGAATGTCGTAGTTGTCCTCACGCTGGCTGCCGCCGATGATCTCGCCGATGCCGGGCACCAGGCAGTCCATGGCGGCGACGGTCTTTCCGTCGGGGTTCAGCTTCATGTAGAAAGCTTTGATCTCCTTGGGGTAGTCGGTGACGAACACGGGCTTCTGAAATACCTGCTCTGTGAGGTAGCGCTCATGCTCGGTCTGCAGGTCACTGCCCCAGTGGACGGGATACTCAAACTGGTCGTTGTGCTGCTCCAGCAGTGCCACGGCGTCGGTGTAGGTGATGCGGCCGAAGTCATTGTGCAGCACGTTGTGTAGCCGATCCAGCAGCCCCTTGTCCACAAATTCATTGAAGAAATTCATTTCCTCCGGGGCGTGCTCCAGAACGTAGGAGATGATATACTTGATCATGGCCTCTGCCAGCTCCATGTCGTCCTCCAGGTCGGCAAAGGCGATTTCCGGCTCGATCATCCAGAACTCGGCGGCGTGGCGGGTGGTGTTGGAGTTTTCCGCCCGGAAAGTGGGGCCGAAGGTGTAGATGTTGCGGAAGGCCATGGCGAAGGCCTCGCCGTTGAGCTGACCGGAAACGGTCAGGTTGGTGGGCTTGCCGAAGAAGTCCTGGCTGTAGTCCACCCTGCCGTCCTCGGTTTTGGGCACGTTGTTTAAGTCCAGCGTGGTGACCTGGAACATTTCCCCTGCGCCCTCGCAGTCGGAGCCGGTGATCAGAGGTGTGTGGACATACACAAAGTCCCGATCCTGGAAGAACTGATGGATTGCCATGGCAGCCAAGCTGCGGACGCGGAACACTGCCTGGAAGGTATTGGTGCGGGGGCGGAGATGGTCGATGGTGCGCAGAAATTCCATGGAGTGGCGCTTGGGCTGCAGGGGATAGTCACCGGTGGAAGGCCCTTCCACGTCGATGCTTTCCGCTTGAATTTCAAAGGGCTGCTTGGAATCGGGGGTCAGCACCAGCTTGCCCCGGATGATGAGGGCTGCGCCGATGTTGATCTTGGAAATCTCCTGGAAATTGGGCAGGGCGTCGCTGTACACCACCTGCACCGGGTTAAAATAAGTACCGTCGTTCAAGACGATAAAGCCGAACTGCTTGCTGCCCCGACGGTTTCGCACCCAGCCGCCGATCTTTACCTCGGTGTCGGCATAGCTTTCCGTATGCTTGAACAGTTCGCGGACGGTGATCAAATTCATAATGGTTCCCTCTCTCGCAGAAAATATAGTTTAGTATACGGCAATTCGGAAAAATTTACAAGAGGAAAATGAATTTTTTGTGAAATATAGGCAAGATAAGGAATTCTTAAGTGTACATTCCCACCGCCTTGTGCTACAATGTGGAGAGCTTCGGGAAAGGAGAAGTTTTCCATGGGTCGTTTTTCCGGAAAACCGGCGGTAAAGGAGCGGCGGAAAGTGGGATTTTTCGCGATTCCGCTGTCCTTTTTCCTGACAGAGGTGTTTGCCTTCTTCTTCCTGTCCCTGGACACCGAGGATTTCCAGTGGGCGCAGCTTTGGCCTCTGGCCTTTGGCGCGCTGTGGGCGGCGATTCTGAGCGGATTCGTCCGGCTGTTCCCGGTGAAGGTCGGGCGGGTGGTCTATGGCGTTTTGTACTTTGTCACGGCGGTGTACGCCGCTGTGGAGACGGGATATTACATCCTGTTTTCCGAGATGATGTGGCTGTCGGACTTCCGCTATGCGTCCGAGGGCGCGGACTATTTTTCCGTCCTGCTGAGCTACCCCATCGGGTGGTGGCTGGGACTGGCGGCACTGGCGGCTCAGGGCGTGGTGATTCTCCGGCATTTCCCCAGCTGGAAGCCGGGATGGCCCCCCAAAGCGGCGGGAGCGGCGGCTGCCCTGGCGGCGGCTGTGGGGGCGGCCTGTTTGCCTCAGGCGGTGTTTTTGCAGGACGGAAGCGTCCAATATGCCGCCTCCGATTATGGAAGAGTACAGTCCAACCAGGCCGCCTACGACAATATGTTCAACGCCCACCGGCTCTATCAGGTCTGCGGGCTGTACCAGACTCTGGGAAAGGACATCTACAAAAACGGAATCTATCCCCTGACGCCCGGTTACGCTATGGCTCAGAAGGCCGGAAAAGCGGAGATCCGCGACTATTTCGCCGCCCGGGAGACAGGGGGAGATAATGAGATGACCGGTCTGCTGAAGGACAAAAACGTGGTTCTGGTGCTGATGGAATCCATGGACGACTGGATGATCGGGGAGCACACCCCAACCCTGGAAAAGCTCATGCAGGAGGGCATCAACTTTACCCAATTTTACACCCCGGGCTACGGCGGCATCCGCACCTTCAACACGGAATTCTGCGTCAACACCGGCTCTTTCCTTAGCAGCCAGGGCGGGTACGCCTTTGACTATGTGACCAACAGCTACCGGCAGTCCCTGGCAAGCCTGCTGACCCGGGAGGGGTACAGTGCCAAGACCTTCCATTACAACGACCCGTCATTTTACAGCCGGGGGGTGTTTTCCCCTGCCATGGGGTATTCCGAATACGTTTGCTACGCCGACTACATCGGCGAGGACGCGGAAGATCTGCTGTATGACGACCAGCTGCTGTTTGACAATCCCGGCCTGAAGGATCTCTTTTTCCGGGAGGGGCCGACTCTGAATTTCATCATCACCCGCTCCGCACACCTGAGCTACAAGTACAATGAGGTTTTAAGCTACTGGGCGCTGAAGAAATACCCGGAGTTCCGGAACTTGACCGACAACGAGGAGACCAACTGCGCCCTGCTGAAGGCCAAGCTGGTGGACGATCTGTTCGCCCGGCTGCTTTCTGAGCTGGAGGAGGCGGGGCAGCTGGACAACACGGTCATCATCGGTGTCACCGATCACTATACCTACGGCTACAAGGACGAGCAGTCGCTGCTGACCCTTTCCGGGGTGGACGAGCCGCTGCTGCTGGAAAAGACCCCCTGCTTCCTCTGGAGCGCAGACTTGCGGCCCAGGGAGGTGGACAAGACTCTGAACACCGCCGATCTGCTGCCCACGGTTTTGAACCTGCTGGGGGTGGACAGCCCCTACGACTACATAGGCCGGGACGCCTTTGACCCCACCTATTCCGGTTATGCCCTGTTTTCCGACGGCAGCTGGATTGCGGGAGACGTGGCCTATGACGCGGGCACGGAGCAGACCCTCAGCCTGAATGGCGGCTCGGCAGAGGTCAGCGAGGAGACCCTCGCCCAAATGGCGGAAACGACAGAGCAATTCGTCCGGATCAACAACCTGATTCTGGATACGGACTATTACAAGAAAAATACCGCGCTCAACGCAAAATAGCAAAAGCCCCGTCGGAATCCGTTCCGGCGGGGCTTTCTGTATGGGAAAGAAAAATGGCAGTTTGGCGGCGAGTCGCCGCTGACAATGCGTGCCTAGGTGGCCTTTAATCTTCACGCCATTGGGTACCGCTCGGTTCGTTACAGGGCGGAAAATTGCAGTTTGGCGCGCCAAAGCCTTCCCCTTGAGGGGAAGGTGGCTCGCCGTAAGGCGAGACGGATGAGGTGTCGCCACTGTAGCGGCGTTACCCTGTCTTAAATCGCCGAAATGCTTTCCTTATCGTACACGGGTACTACACACCTCATCAGTCAAAAATCAAAGATTTTTGCCAGCTTCTCCTCAAGGAGAAGCCTTGGGCGCTGCGCGCCAAACTCCACTTTATCAGTTAATTTCTACTTTTTCCGCTTTTTGATGATGATAATACACGCCACGATAACAACAGCAGCAACGATACCAACAACCAATGCAGGTGATACCGTGGATGTGACAAAGATTGCGGTGGGGCCATCGGCACCACCGATGATGCCGATGGAATGTGACTTCATGTGATACCTCCCTGCATTCCCATTCAATGGCCTCTGCGTTACTTGATGATCCGTACCTTTACGACACCCTCGATCTGCCCCAGGTGCTCCACCACGTCCGCAGAGGGGTGGCGGTCAAGATCCAGCATGGTGTAGGCGTATTCGCCCCGGCTCTTGTTCACCAGACCGTCAATGTTGATGTTCTCTCCCGCGATGGCGGCGGTGAACCGCCCCAGAGAGTTGGGGATGTTCCGGTGAAGCAGGGTGATCCGCCCCTCCGCCCGGCAGACGCCCATGTCGCAGTTGGGATAGTTGACGGAGTTCTTGATATTGCCGTTTTCCAGGTAGTCCATCAGCTCCTGCACGGCCATTTTCGCGCAGTTGTCCTCGGACTCCTCGGTGGATGCCCCCAGGTGGGGGATGGCGATGCAGCCGGGCATATTGGCGGTTTTCTCGTTGGGGAAGTCGGTGACGTACCGGGCAACCTTGCCGGAGGCCAGTGCCGCCGCCATGGCGTCGTCGTCCACCAGAGGGTCGCGGGCAAAGTTCAGGATGATGACGCCGTCTTTCATCTTGGCGATGGCCTCGGCGTTGATCATGCCCTTGGTGTCCTCCAGCAGAGGGGTGTGCAGGGAGATGATGTCGCACTGGGAATAGATTTCGTCCCGGCTGTTGACCCGGACAATATGGCTGTCCAGATGCCAGGCGGCCTCAATGGAAATGAAGGGATCGCAGCCGTAGACGTTCATACCCAGACTCCGGGCAGCGTTGGCAAGAGGGCCGCCCACCGCGCCCAGGCCGATGACGCCCAGGTTCTTGTGGCGGATCTCGTGACCGGCGAACTGGGACTTGCCCTTTTCCACCAGCCGTGCGACCTCGGAGCTTCCCTTGATGGACTGCACCCAGTTGATGCCCCCCACCACGTCCCGGCTGCTGAGCAGCATACCGCACAGTGCCAGCTCCATCACGGAATTGGCGTTGGCACCGGGGGTGTTGAACACCACGATGCCGTGCTCGGCGCAGTCCGTCAGGGGGATGTTGTTGACGCCGGCTCCCGCCCGGGCGACAGCCAGCAGATTCTCCGGCAGGGTCATGTCGTGCATGGCGGCGGAGCGCACCAGCACGCCCTCGGCTTGCTGTAAATCCTCCGTCAGGGCGTAATTGTCCGTCAGCAGCGCGGTGCCCTTGGGGGAAATTTTATTCAGACAGTGGATGTGATACATAAGCTTCCTCTTTTCAGCGGTTTTCTTTTTCAAATTGCTCCATGAACTGCACCAGCTTTACGACGCCCTCCATGGGCATGGCGTTGTAGATGCTGGCCCGCATTCCGCCCACGGTGCGGTGCCCCTTCAGGTTCACAAAGCCTGCGGCCTCCGCTTCCTTTACAAATTTCGCGTCCAGCTCCGGACTCCCCGTGACGAAGGGCACGTTCATGAGGGAGCGGTCTTTTTTCACGACGGTGCCATGGAACAGCTGGCTTCCGTCCAGGAAGTCGTAGAGCACCTTGGCCTTGGCGACGTTCCGCTCCTGGATTGCCTCCAGGCCGCCGATGGACAGCAGCCACTGGAATACCTTGCCGCAGATGTAGATGCCGTAGGCCGGCGGGGTGTTGTACATGGAGCCGTTGTCCGCGTGGGTCTTGTAGCGGAGCATGGTGGGGGTGCCGGGCAGCACATCCTCAGTGATCAGATCCTCCCGGATGATGGCAATGACCACGCCGGCGGGGCCGATATTTTTCTGCACGCCGCCGTAGATCATGCCGTACTTGGTTACGTCCACCGGCTCGGAGAGGAAGCAGGAGGAAACGTCCGCAACCAGGGGCTTACCCTTGGTGTTGGGCAGCTGCCAATACTTTGTACCGTAGATGGTGTTGTTTTCGCAGATATAGACGTAGTCGGCGTTTTCGTCAATGGGCAGATCGGAGCAGTCGGGGATATAGGAGAAGGTTTTGTCGGCGGAGGAGGCGACGGCGTTGGCGGTGCCGTAGAGTTTGGCCTCCTGCCAGGCCTTTTTTGCCCACTGACCGGTGATGATATAGTCGGCGACCTTGTTTTTCATCAGGTTCATGGGGATCATGGCGAACTGCTGGGACGCGCCGCCCTGGAGAAACAGAACCTTGTAGTTGTTGGGAATCCCCATCAGGGTGCGGATGTCCGCCTCGGCCTGATCAATGATGGCCTGATAGGCCTTGGAGCGGTGGCTCATTTCCATGACGGACATACCGGTTCCCCGGTAATCCAGCATTTCGGCAGCGGCCTCCTGGAGGACGCTCTCCGGCAGAACCGCCGGCCCGGCGGAAAAATTGTAAACTCTGGACATATTGGTTTCCTCCAATGTTTGATAATCAGCAGAGGGCGGCGAGCTGCCGCTGACAATGCGTGGCGGGGATGCCCCCCCGCGGGCAATGCGTGCCCGGGTGGTCTGTGGTTGTTCCGCCATAGGGTATGGCTCGGTTCGTTACGGGATACCAGAGGCTTCTCCTTGAGGAGAAGCTGTCAAAAATCTTTGATTTTTGACTGATGAGGGGCGGTACTGCCAAAAAATTTCCGGGCACTTTGGTGAATTCGTACTGCGGCATTCCCTCATCCGTCTCGCCTGACGGCGAGCCACCTTCCCCGAAGGGGAAGGCTTTTGTCCGCCAAACTGCAGTTTGGCGGCGCCGTCGCCTTGCCTCTCCCAATGGGAGAGGTGGCAAGAATCTTTGATTTTTGACTGATGAGGTGTGCAGTACCTGTGTACGATAAGGAAAGCATTTCGGCGAATTGGGACAGGGTAACGTCGCTACGGCGGCGACACCTCATCCGTCTCTCCTTACGGCGAGCCACCTTCCCCTCAAGGGGAAGGCTTTGGTGCGCCAAATTGCAGTTTGGCGGCGCAGCCGCCTTGCCTCTCCCTATGGGAGAGGTGGCAAAAATCTTCGATTTTTGACGGAGAGGGTACGCTGTACCGAGATACCCTCTCAGTCACCTGCGGTGACAGCTCTCCCAAAGGGAGAGCCAAGGG
>JAQXPK010000041.1 GCA_029100605.1 Bacillota bacterium
CTGAATTGCGCCAGAATGCGTTATCTTCCTTGCTGGGCGGAAAGCCCAGCGGCGTCATCTGCCTTTTCTGGCACAATTCATTCTCGGAAAGCTTTTAAAGCTTTCAATCAAGAATTAGTATTAATCGAGAATTAGTATGATAAACGCATTACACCGGCGCGGAAAACCCGCGCCGGTGTGTTTTATCCCCCGAACGCCGCAAGGGCGTTCGGGGGATTGGCATATGGGATGTATGGAAGGATTACTTGTCGCCCTTATAATCCGTGGGCAGCTTCTCCCAGCGGTTCTTCAGAGCGTAGGCCACGTCCTTGGGCTGGCGCTGGCGGGTGAAGGCGCCCTTCTTGTTGCCGTTGACACGCATGATGCCCTCGGTGGTCTGGAAGTCGGCGAAATTCCACATCAGCTCGCCCTGCACGAAGTCGTAGCTGTCGAAGACCCGATGGTTCATCTCCAGATACTCGTTCTGGTACTCCTGGCTCCACATGACGCTCGGCAGCTTGTGCTCGGAGGCCAGAGTGTCCGCACCGTACTCGGTGAAGATCACAGGCCGGCCGTTGCGCACCTGGTTCCAGCCGTCCATCTCCTGGCGGAAGGCCGCTTCCGCGTCCACGATGCCCGTGCCTCCCATGACGTACCAGCCGTAGTAGCGGTTCAGGCTGATGATGTCCGCGAACTGCTGACCCCTGGAGGTGTTGGGCAGGCTGGACATGACGATGGCATAGGTACGGGGGCGCTTCTGCACGTCCAGCTCATGGGCGTAGTCGAACAGGTTCTTGAAGTAGTCCTCGGTGCCCACGGAGGTGCACTGGGGCTCATTCAGGATGGACCAGGCGATAACGGAGGCGTGGTTCTTGTCCCGGGTGATCATATCGTGAAGCACCTGGCGGTGGTGAGCCAGCAGCTGGGGCGTGGTCTCCTTCTCAAAGAAGCCCACCTTCTTGCCATTGCCCTGGTTGGCAGCCAGGAAGTTCATGGTGGACTCCATGCAGCCCACGGCGGTGGTCTCGTCGATGATCAGGAAGCCCTCTTCATCCGCCATATAGTACATTTCCTCGGCATAAGGGTAGTGGGAGGTGCGGAAGCAGTTAGCGCCCACCCATTTCAGACACTCGTAGTCCCGCTTGACGGTGACCAGATCCAGGCCGCGGCCCCGGATGTCGGAATCCTCGTGCTTGCCGAAGCCCCGGAGGTACACGTGCTTGCCGTTGAGCAGCAGCTTGTCCCCCTTGACCTCGAAGGTGCGGATGCCCAGGGTGTCGTAGTACTCGTCCACCACGTCGTCGCCGTTCCAGATTTTGATGACGATTTTGTACAGGTAGGATGCGTGGACGTTCCACAGCTTGGCGTCCTTCACGTGCAGCTTGCCGGTCTTGCCGCAGCTCTCGGCAACCAGCTTGCCCTCTGCGTCCAGCAGCTCTACGCCCACGCAATTTTCGCCGGTGGTCTTGACGGTGTAATCCACATCGGCGTCGGTGCCGTCCAGGGCGAACTTCACCTCGTAGTCCACGATGGACTCCTTGGGCAGGCACAGCAGCTTCACGGGGCGCTGAATGCCGGCGTAGTTGTAGAAGTCAAAGTAGGGCGCGGAGATCTTCTTGCCGTTGCTCAGGGTCTGGGTCTGACCGCAGGGCAGCATGGTTTCGCTGAGCTCGTTGTTGGCCAGAACGGACAGGTGGTTGACCTCGTTGTACTTCACGGCGTCGGTAATCACGGCGTTGAAGGGCAAAAATCCACCCACATGGCTGCAAATTTCCACGCCGTTGAGGAACACCCGAGCCTTGTGGGTGACGGAGCCGAAGCGGATAACCACTTCCCTGCCCTTCCACTCCCCGGGCACCAGAAAATCGGTCTCGTACCAGAAGTCGCCGGTGTACTCCCGGCTGTCCTTGTCGGTAAAAATGTCGCAGAAGGAAGAGGGAACGGGCATGGAGCAGGCCGAGGGTAGTCCGGCAGTCCAGCCGGCAGCAACGCCCTCCTGCTTGGGATCAAACTGGAACTTCCACATTCCGTCCAGGGAGACAACCCGGCGGGTGGCAGTTGTACGGGGATAGAGCAAAGAAGTGTTCATGTTGGCATTCCTCCAAATGTAGATTCTGGCCGCGAGGGCGTGCTTTGGGCTGTTCGCACAAAATTTTCCAGGCGGCAGCCCCTTCTTTATACATTTTACCGTATCTTAACCGGAATTACAATGCCCAAAACACCGCATTTGTGACACTTTGCAGGGAAATCCCCCTTCTATCCCCGATTTTTCCGCCAGTCCCTATGGCAGAACAGATTTTTCAGGCATGAAACACGTACTGATCCAGTCGGCGGAAGGCCTCCTGCACCCGGCTCAGGGGGAGCGCCAAGTTCATACGGATGTGGGTCTTACCGTGGAAGGCTCGACCATCCTGCCAGACGACGCCCACGTCCCATCCGGCGGCGAGGAGCGCGTCCATTGTTTTCCCATGGGCTTCCAGCCATTTTTTGCAGTCCAGGAACAGCATATAGGTTCCCTGGGGGCGGCTGACCTCCACGCCGTCAAAGTGGGCTTTGATGAAATCGCAGGCAAAGTCCACGTTACCAGTGATGACCTGCCGCAGCTCCTCCACCCACTCGTAGCCCTCTTCTCTGTATGCCCCCAGCAGCGCGTGCATACTCATGACGTTCATGGCGTTGTAGTGGCTGAGATCGCCTTCCTTTTCGCAGCGATCCCGGAGAGTGGGATTGTAGATAATGTGATAGCTCCCCACCAGCCCCGCCAGATTGAAGGTCTTGGAGGGAGCATACAGCGCCACGGTGCGCATTTTCGCGTCCTCGCTGACGGACTGGGTGGGAATGTGGCGGTAGCCGGTGAGGAGAATGTCGCTCCAGATCTCGTCGGAGACGACCTTCACGTCGTACTTCTGGAACAGCGCCATGGCCTTTTCCACTTCCCAGCGCTCCCAGACCCGACCGCAGGGGTTGTGAGGGGAGCAGAAAATGGCAGCGTGGATGTGATTTTCCGCGATTTTTCGCTCCATGTCGTCAAAATCCATCCGCCAGATGCCGTTTTCGTCCTTTTGCAGGGGGGAGTGGACGATGTGGTAGCCGTTGTCCGTCAGGGCGTGGGTAAAGCCAATGTAGGTGGGGCTGTGAAGCAGCACGTTGTCACCCCGGGAGCACAGTACGTTCAGCGCGGAAATGACCCCGCCCAGCACGCCGTTTTCGTAGCCGATGTCCTCCGCCTTCAGGTCAGTGACACCGTTGTGAACCTGCTGCCAGCGGATGATGGCGTCGTAATATTCCTTGGGCGGCTCAAAATAGCCGAAGGCCGGGTGCTCCGCCCGGGCAATCATAGCCTGCTGAATGGTGGGCACCACCGGGAAGTTCATGTCCGCCACCCACATGGGAATCACGTCAAACCCCTCCCGGGGGGCGGGATAGGAGGAGCCGGGCGCGCCTACGGCGTCAATGGCAATGGCGTCCTTTCCCCGGCGATCCAGAATGGATGTAAAATCGTATTTCATTTCTATTTCTCCTTTTACGGGGGATATTTTAAAAAGTGCTTATCGGTTTTACTCAGCTGTCCAACAAATAGGAATTCGGCGTAAGCCCTCCGTAGGGCGGGGTCATGACCCCGCCGCCCAGGTATCGAGCTGCTTTTGCCCGGATTTCTCCGGAATTGCCGGTATTCACCCAAATTTACATTGCGTAGAATCCAACGTCGTCGGCGGGGTCATGACATAAGCCCTACGAAACGG
>JAQXPK010000042.1 GCA_029100605.1 Bacillota bacterium
GCGGGTAATCTCATCAAAATGATTCTTATATTCTTATCTTTAATGTATCCCGAAGGGATTCCTTAATTGTCAATTGTTCATTGTTAATTGTCAATTCAAATTTCTATTTGTCGGTAGCTGAGTAAAACCGATAAGCACTAATGATTTTATGCATATCGGCCTAACGCAGCAAACCGACAAATTGCAGTTTGGCGGCGGCCAGTGGCCGCTGACAATGCGTGCCCGGGTGGTCTATCATCGTCACGCCATTGGGCACGGCTCGGTTCGTAACTGGGTGAAAAGATAACTGGGCGGCGCAGCCGCCTTGCCTCCCCCTATGGGAGAGGTGGCAAAAATCTACGATTTTTGCCGGAGAGGGTACGCTGTACCGAGATACCCTCTCAGTCACCTGCGGTGACAGCTCTCCCAAAGGGAGAGCCAAGGGTGCTGCCGCACCAGGCCAACGCTGGGGGGTGGCCTTTATTTGGTTTCTTCAAACAGCTTCGGGATGGCGTAGGTGGTCAGCTCCTCCACCACCTGCTTCAGGTCGATGGTGGGGAACGTGCCGTTCTGGTAGAGGATTTTGCCCCGCACCATGGTCATCGCCACGTCGCCGCCCTTGGCAGACCACACAAGACCGTTAAGGACATTGTGGCAGGGAATCAGATGGGGCGCGGAGAAATCCACCAGCGCGATGTCCGCGTCCATGCCCACCTGGAGCATTCCGCATTCCTTCGCCCGACCCTGAGCCTGGGCACCGGAGACGGTTGCCATCATCAGGGCGGCGGGAGAGGGCAGGGCGGCGGGGTCGCCGCTTTCCTTCCGGGCGTCCATGGCGGCAAAGCGCATGACCTCGAACAGATCCAGATTCCCGCACTCGATGACGCCGCCGGTGCCGAGAGCCACGTTCATCCCCGCCTTGACGGACTCCAGAATGGGTGTGGAGGGCTGTCCGTTTTTGTAGGCGCACACCGGGGTCGCCACAGCCGTAACGCCCTTCTTCCCCAGCAGTTTACGCTCTTCCGGGGTTAAATATGTACAGCTGGCGGCGGTGGTGGGACGGCTGAAGAGATTGTGGCAGTTGAGCAGCTCTCCGGGGTTCATGCCGGTGCGCTCCAGACAGGAATCCACCTCGCTCCGGGTCTCCGCCAGGTGCAGCTGCATCCCGAGATTCTGCTCCGCAGCATAGCCCACCAGACCCTCCCAGAGCTTGTAGTTGCTGATGTATTCAGCGTAGATGCCGGCGTCGATCTTGATGCGTCCGTTGTCAAAGCCGTTCCATTTTTCCGTCACCCGAACCAGCTCCTGGCACTGCTCGTCGGTCTCGAAGTCGAAGTCCTCGTTCTCGTCGATAAACCGGTAGCTGCTCAGCGCAAGATTGGCCTTGATGCCGGATTCCGCCACGGCCTGGGCAGTGGCGTTGGGGTAGTAATACAGGTCGGATACCGAGGTGACGCCGAAGCGCAGACACTCGGCAATGGCAAGGCTCGCCGCCGCCTTGGCGCTCCGGGAGTCCATCTTGGCTTCCTTCTGCAGCAGCCCCTGGAGGGCTTCCGTGTTGCCCAGATCGTCGGTCAGGCACCGCAGGCTGGCAGTCGCCAGATGGGTATGGCAGTTGATAAGGCCGGGAATCGCCACCATGCCGGTGGCGTCAATGATGGTTTTCGGCGCTTCGGCGGGGGGTGTTTTCTCAATGGAGACGATTTTCCCGTCCTGGATGCCGATATAGGCGCCAAAGACCACCTCCATCCGGGGATTCATGGTCACGGCGGTGACGTTGGAGATTAAGGTATCCAAGGGAAATCCTTCCTTTCATGGAGGTAATGGAAAGTGCTTAGCGGTTTTACTCAGCTGCCCGACAAATTGCATGCGACGCAGTCGCCTTGCCTCTCCCTATGGGAGAGGTGGCAAAAATCTTCGATTTTTGACGGAGAGGGTACGCTGTGCCGAGATACCCTCTCAGTCACCTGCGGTGACAGCTCTCCCAAAGGGAGAGCCAAGGGTGCTGCCGCGCCAGTACGCCAAATTGCAGATTGTCGCGTCAAAGCCTTCCCCTTGAGGGGAAGGTGGCTCGCCGCAAGGCGAGACGGATGAGGTGTCGCCGCCGTAGCGGCGTTACCCTGCCCCGATTCGCCGAAATGCTTTTCTTATCGTACACGGGTACCGCACACCTCATCTTTGGTATCCCGTAACGAACCGAGCCGCACCCAATGGCGTGACGATTATAGACCGCCCGGGCACGCATTGTCAGCGGCCACTGGCCGCCACC
>JAQXPK010000043.1 GCA_029100605.1 Bacillota bacterium
ACGCCCAGCACAAAGCCCTCGGTTTTGAATTCCACCGCCGGGGCGGCAATGGAGTTGGCAAAGCCTGTGATGGGCACCAGGGTGCCGGCTCCGGCGTATTTGGCAATGTCGTCGTACACGCTCAAGCCCGTCAGCAGCGCGGACAGCGCCACCAGCGTCATGGACGCGGCGGTGCCCGCGTCCTGCTTCTCCATGCCGAGAGCGCTGTAGCCGTTCAGAAACAGCTGACCCAAAACGCAGATCAGACCGCCGATCCAGAAGGCGTTCAGGCAGTCCCGCCACATGGGGGATTTGGGCGCCATGCTGGCGACCAATTCGCCGTATTGCTTTTCCGTCATTTCCATCCCTCCGGCGTTATTGTGCCTCAGTCGGGGAAAATCATGCGTCAAGTGGTTATATAACTAATTTTTTCGCCGGAATTTTGTCTATTTTTCCAAGGGACACCGCGTTGTCAGAACGGGGTGTTTTATGTTATAATTAGGTCGGATGAGACTCGTCCTCCACCGGAGGGCGGGAGTTTACTGAAATGGAGGAATTCACTATGCCTATGCAAATGGGTTTCCGCTGGTATGGCGAGGGCAACGACAGCATCAAGCTCTCCGACATCAAGCAGATTCCCGGCGTAACCACCATCGTCTGGGCCTTGCACCACAAAATGCCCGGCGAGGTCTGGGAGGAAAGCGAAATTGCCGAAGTGCAGAAGCAGCTGGAGCCGTACGGCTTTAACATGGATGTCGTAGAGTCCGTGAATGTACATGACGATATTAAGATCGGCAAGCCCACCCGGGATATGTACATTGAAAACTACAAGACCACCATGCGCAATCTTGCCAAGTTCGGCGTCAAGGTTATCTGCTACAACTTTATGCCCATCTTCGACTGGACCCGCAGCAACCTGTTTCACCCCGTGGGGGATGGTTCCACCGCGCTGTACTACGAAAAGGACATGATCCAGGACGACTACAACGCCATGGCGAAGTACATCCTGGACTTTACCGAGAAGTACGATATGTCTTTCCCTGGCTGGGAGCCGGAGCGGATGGCGAAACTGGATCAGCTGTTTAAGGACTATGCCGACGTGGATCACGAAAAACTCTGGGCGAACCTGAAGTATTTCCTGGAGGCGCTCATGCCCACCTGCCATGAGACCGGCATCAAAATGGCTATCCATATGGACGATCCCCCATGGGACATCTTTGGCCTGCCCCGCCTGCTGACTAACGGCGAGAACATTGACCGGTTCCTGAAGATGGTGGACGATCCCTACAACTGCCTGACCCTGTGCTCCGGCAGCCTGAACGCCGATCCCCACAACAATGTGGCGGACATCGTCCGCAAGCACTGCGACCGCATTGCCTTCGCCCACATCCGCAACGTCAAGCATTTCCCCAACGGCGACTTCTCCGAAGCCTCCCACCGGGACTGCGACGGCGATACCGGCATTCTGGACATCCTGAAGGCCTATCACGACTGCGGCTACGAAGGCTATATCCGTCCCGATCACGGCCGGCATCTGTGGGGCGAAGGCCCCGGCACCGTCCGTCCCGGCTACGGTTTGTATGACCGCGCCCTGGGCATTATGTATATGTGGGGCGTGTGGGATATGCTGGACAAGCTGGACGGCAAGAAATAACCATCTCTTTGGGGCATCTACCCCGTGACTGATTTTTTTGGAGGTACTAAAAATGGCAAATCTTCCCCTGAACATCGATTATTCCGGTAAAGTCGTCGTCGTCACCGGCGCCGGCGGCCTGATCTGCGGCGCTATGGCTCGGGCTTTCGCCGAGTCCGGCGCGAAGGTCGCTGCCCTGGATCTGAACGAGGACAACGTCAAGAAGCTGGCGGACGAGCTGAAGGCTGAAGGCTATATCTGCGAGGGCTACAAGGCCAACGTTCTGGAGCCGGAGGCTCTGGAAGAGGTGCACCAGGCCGTCCTGAAGGATCTGGGGCCCTGCGATATTCTGATCAACGGCGCCGGCGGCAACAACCCCCGGGCCACCACCGACAACGAGTACCAGCATGAGGCATGGGAAGGCTGCAAGACCTTCTTTGATCTGCAGCCCAGCGGCGTGGACTTCGTGTTTAAGCTGAACTTCCAGGGCACACTGCTGCCCACCCAGGCCTTTGCCAAGGACATGGTGGAAAAGAAGCACGGCGTCATTTTGAACATCTCCTCCATGAACGCCTACACGCCTCTGACCAAGATCCCCGCCTATTCCGCCGCCAAGGCAGCCATTTCCAACTTCACCCAGTGGCTTGCTACCCACTTTGCCGGCACCGGCATCCGCTGCAACGCCATTGCCCCCGGCTTCCTGGTTTCCGCCCAGAATAAGGCTCTGCTGTTCAACCCCGACGGCACCCCCACCGCCCGCAGCGCCAAGATCCTGGCTGGTACGCCCACCGGTCGTTTTGTAGACGCGGACGAGCTGCTGGGCGCCACCCTGTTCCTGTGTGACGACAAGGCCGCTTCCGCCATTACTGGCGTGGTTCTGCCTGTGGACGCCGGCTTCGCCGCTTACTCCGGCGTGTAATTTCATTATCAACTGTTCCTGATATTGCAGAAGGGACTGCCGCGAAACGAAAGTTTCACAGCAGTCCCTTTTTGTTTGACCCAATCCGGGGGCTTGAAGGGGTTATACGCAGTGCCCCTTGGCGCGGATGGTATCCACCACGTAGTCTACGTATTTCTCGCAGACATCCTTGCTCTCGGCTTCCACCATAACCCGGATCACCGGTTCGGTGCCGGATTCCCGCACCAGGATGCGTCCGGTGTCTCCCAGCTTGGCGGTGACCTCTGCCACGGCTTTCTGGACATCGGGATCGGACTGGGCAGCGGGCTTGTCCGCAACCCGAACATTTTTCAGAACCTGGGGATAGAAGGTGAAGCCCTCGCACAGCTGGCTCAGGGTTTTCTTCTTCGCCAGCATGACCTCCATGATCTTCAGGCTGGTAAGAATGCCGTCGCCGGTGGAGGCGTATTTGGAGAAGATGATGTGTCCGCTCTGTTCGCCGCCCAGACGGCAGCCATTTGCCATCATGTATTCGTAGACGTATTTATCGCCCACCTTGGTCTTGGCGTAGCCGATGCCCAGCTCGTCGAAGGCTTTATACAGACCAAAGTTGGACATGACGGTGGTGACCACGGTGTTGCCCAGGAGCTTGCCCCGCTCCTTCATGTACTTGCCGTAGATGTACAGAATGTGATCGCCGGTGACAATGTTGCCCTTCTCGTCTACGCACATACACCGGTCGGCGTCGCCGTCATAGGCGAAGCCCACATCCAAGCCGTGCTCAATCACATAGCGCTGCAGCACCTCAATGTGGGTGGAACCGGCGTCCTTGTTGATGTTGTAGCCGTCGGGCTCTGCGTTGATGACGTAGGTCTTGGCACCAAGAGCGTCAAAGACGGCCTTGGCAATGTTCCAGGAGGAGCCGTTGGCGCAGTCCAGACCGACCTTCATCCCCTTGAAGGAATACATACCCAGGCTGATGAGGTAGCCGATGTAGCGGTTTCGACCGGCGACATGGTCAACCGTGCGGCCGATCTGATCCCGTTTGGCAAGGGGCAGCTCTTCCCATTTCCGACCAAAGGCCTCCAGATGACCGTCCAGGTAGGCCTCAACCAGGGAGATGACGCTTTCGTCCATCTTCTCGCCGAAGCTGTTGATGAGCTTGATGCCGTTGTCGTAGTAGGGGTTGTGGCTGGCGGAAATCATGATGCCGCAGTCGAAGCCCTCGGTGCGCACCACAAAGGCAACGGAGGGGGTGGTGGTGACGTGGAGCAGATAGGCGTCCGCGCCGGAGGCCACGAGGCCACCTACCAGGCTGTACTCAAACATATAGCTGGAGCGGCGGGTATCCTTGCCGATGACGATCCGGGCTGGGCCGTCAGAGCCGGCGCGGCGCTTCAGCTGAGTGAAGTACCAGCCAAGAAAACGACCCACCTTGTAGGCGTGGTCAGCGGTGAGCTCACAGTTGGCTTCTCCCCGGAAGCCGTCGGTTCCAAAATACTTTCCCACGGAATGAACTCCTTTCAGAATACAAAACATAAAGATATGAGATAGAAGATGGAAGATACGAGATAGAAGATATGAGATATAAACGTTCCGGATACAGCTTATCTCGTATCTCTGTATCTCGTATCTCAGCCTGTTTCTTCCCTTTGCTTGTTTGGTTTCAGACTTTTCCGACAACGATGCCGCCGGTTTTCCAGATGCTGTTTTCGGGGACGACGCCCCGTACGCAGGAGGTGGGGTAGACGTTGGTATGTCTGCCGATGACGGTGCCGGGATTGAGGACGCTGTTGCAGCCGACCTCCACGAAATCCCCCAGCATGGCTCCGAATTTCTTCAGCCCGGTGGGCATTTGCTCCCCGGCGGATTTTACCACCACCAGGGTCTTGTCGGACTTGACGTTAGAGGTGACGCTGCCTGCGCCCATATGGGATTTGTAGCCCAGGATGCTGTCGCCTACATAGTTGAAGTGGGGCACCTGAACATTGTCAAACAGAATCACATTTTTCAACTCCACGGAATTGCCCACCACGCAGTTTTCGCCCACCAGGGCGGAGCCGCGGATGAAAGCGCAGTGCCGAACCTCCGTGCCCGGGCCGATGATGCATGGCGCGCCCAGGTAGGCAGTGGGGGCGACAACGGCGGTTTTATGTACCCAGACGGTGGGGGTAAGCTCGGTGTAGTCCTCGCCCAACTGAGGGCCAAGAGTCAGAATCAGCTCCTTGATCCCTTTCAGCGCCTGCCAGGGATACTCGAATCCGGAAAGATAGGCGCCTGCCAGAGAATGGGACATGTCGTACAGATCGACGGTTTTTATCATGGTATTTCCTCCCTTCGGCTTGAACCATAGCCGGGATAACGGGCCTACTATACACCGCCAGGATGGCGTTGTCAATACGATTTGGAAAATTGGTATCCGAATCGATTATTTTTGTGCAAAATTCTCCGAACAACGGGCGTGTGTACCTGGGGGAACGGCAACGAAAAGCGGAGCCGCTATTGCGGCTCCGCTGACTGGGACTCGATTTTCTTTTGAACCAACCCCTGTATGGCTTCCAAATCCTCCGGGATGATCTCCTCCCGCCGGAGCAGCGCCTCGAACAATCCAACGATCTCAGGCTTGTGCCGGTGACAGAAGATGGTGTCGGCGAAGTACTCCTCCCGGGTCAGGGTGGGGGTGAACAGACGCCCGAAGGTTTTGCTCCGCTTCACCAGACCGGCTTCCTGAATGGCGCCCTTTTGCAGCAGGCCGTTCAGCAGAATATGCACGGAACTGTCCTTCCAGGTCTTTTCCTCGGAATGCTCCAGCAGATCTGCGCGGGACAGGGGCTTTCCGGCCTCCCAGAGAACATCCATAATTTCCATTTCACTTTTCGTGAGTTCCATATCGCACCTTCCTATTCCTCAATCGATTGACATTATACTATGATTTACAGAATTTGTCAATTCCAATATGGAAAGGAGGGAAGATTAATTCATTATAATTTCCAACGATAAGCCTTGCCACTTGGAAATAATCCCAATATTTTGGTAAAAATCGATAGGCAATTTTTTCCTTTTTTCAGGGGAGCACCACATAATGGGGCATCGAGATTCGACGGGAGGTTTTGGAACAGGCGAAGGATCCGCCGAAGCCACCAGTTCCCATTGTGCGCTGCTGCCCTAGTCTCTGCCGCCAAGGGTGTCCTCCAGTATTTTCCGGTTGGCGTCCAGATCCGCCACCAGCACCGCCATATTGTCGATCCTCCGGCTGACATAGGTATCCGGGGCGGGAATATGCTGGCTGAGAACCTCCATCCCAGAGAGCATGGGAAACAGACTGACGGCATAGCCCAGCAGCTCCTTCTCAGTCATATCCGTGGTGATCTTGGGAAGAATCTGTTCCAGGAGGGAGAGAGCCTCGGTGAGGCTGGTATTCCGGTAGCGTTCCAGCAGGGCGGTGATGACCTTTCTCTGACGGTTTGTCCGGCTGAAATCCCCATCGGCGTCCAGCTTGCGGATGCGGGCATAGGCCAGCGCCTGGGAGCCGCTGAGAAGCTGGATTCCCGCTTTCAGCTGAGATCCGGTTTCCCGATTGACCCACTGAGCCTCATCTGCGCGCAGCTCCAGCTCCACGCCCCCCAGAAGGTCGACAATCTCGGCAAACTGGTAAAAATCCACCTCCACGTTGCCGTCAATGTGGACGCCGAAATTCTCCTCCAGCGTCCGGTTCAGAAGGGGCATTCCTCCGGCAGCATAAGCGGCGTTGAGGCGGTTTTTCCGGTAGCCGGGGATCTTCACATAGGTGTCCCGGAGAAAGGAGGTCATGATCAGCTTTTTCGCGGATTTCTGGAAGGTGCACAGAATCATGGAGTCGGAACGGGATCGGGGTTCCCCCTCCCGGCGATCCTGCCCGATGAGAAGGATATTCACAATGTCGCTGCCCTCGCCGCCAATTTGAATGTCGTGCTCGGCGAAGGGAACGTCCTCGGGATCCATGGTGGGAGCGGTGTTGGTTTCGGCCTCGGTTTCCGATGCCAGGTAGGCGTCCAGCTGCTCCTGGGAGAGGGTGGGGGTGGTGCTGATATCCACATAGTGAATCCGTCCCAGCAGTTGATGCAGGTAGATCGCCCCTCCAATCAGTGCCGCGAGAACCAGCCCCAGAAAGATGAGCAGGGTAACGCGTCTGCCCCGGCGGGGGGCGGTTTGATGACTCATGACAGCGCCTCCAATCATGTTCGCTGTCAATAGGGTATGTGCTTAGCCGAAAATCATTCCTGATCCGATGAAGCCCAGTCCTGATTCAGCTTCAGTGCGTCCGCCAGCCGGGAGATGAAAGCGGCGTTGGAGGGACGGGGGATGACGCCGTCGGGGCCGGGACGGAAATAGAGCTGCCAGAGCTGGTCGTCCCGGCGAAGCCAGGCGTTTTCAATGGCGCTGCGGATGGAGCGCTCCACGTTGGCGCGCTGGCAGCCGCACAGGGCGGCGATCGCCGGGTAAAGCTCCTTGGTGATGGACTGGTCGGGCTTTTTCGCCATCAGCAAAATGGCCTCCCGCAGATAGGAATACCCCCGGAGCTTGGTGGCGACGCCGAGAGACAGTAGCAGATTGGTGACGTGGGTTCGGGGGTCGGGCTGGGTGAGAATGGGAGGGCGGAGATGGCGGCTCAGGTCGGCAATTCGGTCAACGGTTGCGCCGATGTCGCAGGGCTTGCGCATCAAATAGCCCACGTTCAGGGCTTCCATAGCCTCATGAACGTAGTCATTGAAAAAACGGGAAACCGCCAGTACCATCGGACAGAGACCCTCTCCGGCGGCAGCCTGAAGCAGACTGATCCCGTCCAACTCGGGAAGCATCAGATCCAGCACCAGGACATCGGGAGCGAAGGAGCGCAGAAGCGCAAGGGCCTGCTTGCCGTCCTGACAGCGGCGGACATAGTATGCCCCCTGCAGCCGCTCCGCCAGTGCCTGAGCGAATTCCTCGTTTGCGTCCGCGATCAGCAATTTCAGCGCGTCCATAGGCTTTCCACCCCCTGATGGCTATAGCATATCACAGCCGTATCCATTTTGCAATTCACTTCCTTTCGCCAAATTTCGACAATTCGGGGGCAAAAGCATCGTACGCTGCATACAGTGGAGCGGAGGTGTTTACGATGAGAATTCCAACGGGAAGACCGGAGGCTTCGGCCTGTGTCCGGGGCGGAGAAGAGGCGCCTCGGCTCCGGGGAACCGTGAACTTTTACACCGTCTCCGGTGGGACCCTGGTCACTGCAGAAATCCGGGGACTGCCTCAAAACGACACCGGCTTTTTCGCCTTTCACATTCACGAGGGGAAACGCTGCTGCGGCGCGGATTTTGCCGAAACCGGCGGTCATTTCAACCCGGGGCAGCAGACGCACCCCCGCCATGCGGGGGATCTTCCGCCGCTCCTCTCCGACGGCGGCTGCGCCAGCGCCGCCTTTGTGACCGGCCGGTTTACACCCAGGGAAGTCGTGGGACGGACGGTGGTGATTCACAACAGCGCGGATGATTTCCGCACCCAGCCCGCCGGAAATTCCGGCAAAAAGATCGCCTGCGGGGTCATTCGGAGGGGCTGATTCTGGGAAATTTGCCGAAAAAAAGGAATAATCCCGGGAAAATCTTCCCTGCGTCATTTTTTGTAGTTGTAAATTAACTGGAAGTGGTGTATAATGTCTCAAGTTATGGGTTAAATCATGGTTCGTTCCGGCGTATGCCGACCGGAAACCAGTACCACCTGTGGAGGAATTGACATACATGCAGAGCAGTAAGAAAATCGCGGATTATCTGGTGCCCGGACGCCACGTGCACCTGGTTGGAATCGGCGGCGTATCTATGCGTCCCCTGGGGCTGGTGCTCAAGGGAATGGGCGTTGCGGTCACCGGTTCGGATATGAACGCATCCGTCTCCACCGACGAGCTGATCGGTCAGGGAATTCCCGTTGCCATCGGACACCGGGCGGAAAACATCACTGGCGCGGATTGCATTATCCGCACTGCTGCCGCCCACAACGACAACCCTGAAATCGCCGCCGCCCGTGCCGCCGGAATTCCGGTGTTTGAACGGGCTCAGGCCTGGGGCGAGATCATGAAGTCCTACAAAAATGCCATCTGCATCTCCGGTACCCATGGAAAGACCACCACTACCTCCATGATGACCCACATTCTCATGGAGGCCAAGATGGACCCCACGGTGATGATCGGCGGCTATCTGCCCCTGCTTCACGCGGGACACCGGGTGGGCCACGGCGATACCATCGTGCTGGAAAGCTGCGAATACTGCGATTCGTTCCTGAATTTCTACCCCACGCTGGCGGTGGTGCTGAATGTAGAAGCGGATCATTTGGATTATTTCAAGGATCTGGCGGACATTCAGAAGTCTTTCCACAAGTTTGCCTCCCTGGCGACCTATGGCGTGGTGGCAAACGGGGACGATCCCCATACCGTCAAGGCCATGGAGGGCATCCACTACACGTCCTTTGGCCTGGGGGAGGGGAACTGCGTCCACGCTGCCAATATGCACCCGGACTGGCAGCATTTTGATGTGGTCTGCGAGGGTGCATTCTACTGCCATCTGGATTTGGGCGTGCTGGGAAGGCACAACGCCATGAACGCCCTGGCGGCCTGTGCCGCCTCCTGGATGCTGGGCATTCCCGGCGATACCGTGGCAAAGGGTATCCACGCCTTCCACGGCGCGGGACGGCGCATGGAGTTCAAGGGCAGCTACCACGGCGCGGATATTTATGACGACTACGCCCACCACCCTGACGAGGTGGCGGCGACGCTGGAGGCCGCCCGCAGCCTGCCCTACAAGCGCATTGTGCTGGCCTTCCAGCCCCACACCTATTCCCGCACCCAGGCGCTGTTTGAGGACTTTGTCCGGGAGCTGAAGAAGCCGGACGTGGTGGTTCTGGCGGAAATTTACGCCGCCCGGGAGCGGAATACCATTGGTATTTCCTCCGCCCAGCTGGCGGAGCGGATTCCCGGCGCGGTCTACTGCGAGACGCTGCCGGAGGTGACGGCGTTCCTGCGGGATACCGTCCGAGAAGGAGACCTGGTCATCACCATGGGTGCCGGGGATATTTTCCGGGCCGGAGAAGCACTGCTGCAGGGAAAAAAAGTTGAAAGTTGAAAGCGGAGCGTTCTTCCAGCTTTCAACTTTCAACTGTCAACTTTCTTCCAGTACCAGGTGGTCAACGCCGGAGGATTCAAATTCCGACATATACCGATCCATCCTGCCCACGATCTCGTCATAATTCTCGTCCGTGATCTCCGGGTAATCCATATCCCGGCGGGACAGCTCCTCGGCGAGGATTTCATAGAATACGTTGTCCTCGTAGTAGGCGATGGCCTCGTGAATCCCGCCCTCCTGGTAGGCCCGGGAGGGAACGACGGTTCCGTTCCATTCTTCGGAAAGGGCAGGGGACAGGGCGAAGAGCTTGCTTTCCAGATTGTCGTAGTCCTGGAAGCGATCCTCTCCCCGGGTGGAGTTGAGCACCCAGTTGCCGATATACACCAGATCCAGCAGCCGCCGGAACTCCTTGGGTGTCAAATCAATCTGCATATGCATACCCTCCTTTCAAGGCAATACCGCAGCGTTTTCTTCATTATAGCACCAACGCCGGGGATTTCCAGATGGAAATTGTAAAAAATATATTGACGGCTTTCGCAAGAAGCGAAATCATCAGGTAGAATGAGGCGATCATGTGAAAAAACTCAGTGTTTGCATTCTCTTCGGCGGCATGAGCCCGGAGCATGAGGTTTCTCTGCGCTCCGCGGAATCTGTGCTGAACAACATTGACAAGGAGAAGTACAACATTTTCCCGGTGGGCATCACTCGGGACGGGGACTGGGTGCTCTACGGCGGCAAGGACTATTCCAAGCTGGTCACCGGCGAGTGGAGAAGCTGTCCGGAAAACCGTCGGGCGACCATTTCCCCCGTTCGGGGTCAGGGTCTTCTGAGCTTTGAAGGCGACTGCGTGGTTCGGGAACGCATCGACGTGGTGTTCCCGGTGCTCCACGGGGAGAACGGGGAGGACGGCGCCATGCAGGGGCTGCTGCAAATGGCGGGCATTCCCTATGTGGGCGCTCACATTGCCGCCTCCGCTGTCGCCATGGACAAGAGCCTGACCAAGCTGGTGGTGGATCACATCGGGGTGCCCCAGGCCGCCTGGCAGCTTGTGAACGCCCCCGAACTGGACAATCACATGGAAAACACCCTGGATCTGCTGGAAAACCGCTTCCGCTATCCCATGTTTGTCAAACCTGCCGGCACCGGCTCCTCCGTGGGCGTGTCCAAGGCATCCGACCGGGACGCTCTGCGCAGCGGTCTCAGGTACGCGGCGAAGTATGACCGAAAGATCCTGGTGGAGGAGTGCATCTGCGGTCGGGAGATTGAGGTCGCTGTCATGGGCAACGACAATCCGGTGGCATCTATCTGCGGAGAGATTGATTCCGGCGCGGAATTCTATGACTACGATGCCAAGTACGTTACGGACACCTCCACCGCCTATATCCCTGCACGGCTGCCGGACGATGTGGAGGAGGTGGTTCGGGAAACCGCCATCAAGGTCTACAAGGCCGTGGGCTGCCAAGGCCTGAGCCGAGTGGACTTCTTCGTAACCTTCGACGAAAACCGGGTGGTGTTCAACGAAATCAATACCATTCCCGGCTTTACCTCCATTTCCATGTATCCCAAGCTCTTTGCCGCCAGCGGCATTCCCTATCCTCAGCTGATTGATGAGTTGATTTCCCTGGCTCTGGAGGCGTGCAGATGAAACAGGACGTAGTTCTGTCCATTCAGGGACGCCAGCGCTACGCCGACCAGGAGCCGGAGACCATCGAGCTGGTCACCGAGGGAACCATGGAATACCGGGACGGCGGCTGGGACATCACCTACGAGGAAAGTGACCTCACCGGTCTTGCGGGGGTCACCACTACCTTTCGGGTGGAGCCGGGGAAGGTGATTCTCGACCGCACCGGGGTGCTGCGCTCCCGGATGGTGTTTCAGGAGGGCGTCAGCCATGATTCGCTGTATCAGATGGCCTTTGGCACGCTGATGATCACGGTCAAGGCTACCAGCGTCTTTTTCGACATTGTACCGGACGGCGGCGTTATCGATCTTGTGTACCAGATCATCATTGAAAACGCCGAGGCGGGCGTTATTGACTATCACCTGGACATCCGGGCAAAGTGAAGAGGGGAAAACATATGTGGCTGGTGTTCGCGCTTGGCTCCGCGGTTTTCGCCGCGCTGACCTCGATTCTCGCAAAAGTCGGAATTGACGGTGTCAACTCCAATCTTGCCACTGCCATCCGCACGGTGGTGGTGCTGGCAATGGCCTGGGGAATGGTATTTCTGACCAACAGCCAGGGAGGCATCGGGGCCATCAGCAGGAAGAGCTGGCTGTTTCTGATCCTCTCGGGACTGGCGACGGGGGCGTCCTGGCTGTGCTATTACCGGGCGCTGCAAATTGGAGAGGCCTCCAAGGTGGTGCCGGTGGATAAGCTCAGCGTGGTGATCACATTGGTGCTGGCCTTCGTTTTTCTCCACGAAAAATTCACGGTCAAGTCCCTGATCGGCTGCCTGCTCATTGCCGCCGGGACGCTGCTTATGGTTTTGTAGTTTCGCGGTACATAAATCTTCTTGTGCAGGCGGGCGCTTTTGTCCAACAGTTGCGGACAGAAACGCCCGCCTGCTGCCATAAGAAAAACGGTCAGTTTCCAAAGAAACTGACCGTTTTGGTCCGAGTGTCGAGATTCGAACTCGAGGCCTCTTGAACCCCATTCAAGCGCGATACCAAACTTCGCCACACCCGGATATTGCCTGCGTCTTTCGACCGCTTGGATATATTAGCACACCTTGCCGAAAAATGCAAGCATTATTTTTCTGTTTTGAAAAGTTTTTTCTGGGCAGGCGGACTTGCAGGGGGGACAGTACCATGCCGGGCAGGAATGCTTCCCGGAGCGTTTACTCCCCCCGTTCGCTGGTAATCACCTTTCCGATGTTCCACAGGTGGATGACCTTCCGCTCGGCCTCCGCCTTTTCTTCCTCGGTCTCATACTCCACATAGATGGTGTGAGCGCTGCAGTCGGCGCATTCCACCTGGACGTTCCAGCCGCCCTCGTGGGAAATGATTCCCGCGCCCCGGCAGATGGGGCATTCTTCCAGCATTTCTTCCATAATCGCAATCTCCTATCTGAAAATGGTTTCTTTGGTATCGTAAATCTCCACCCGGCGGCACCGGATAAAATCCGGCGTCAGCTCAGGAAGATATTTGATGATGGCTGTCCCCAGAAGCACGGGGTTCAGCGTGGGATTCTGGCAGCAGACCCGGGCGTGAAGCTCCAGACTGTCCGCATCCTCCGAAACGGTCAGGCTGCGGATCATGGGAATGATGTTCTGCTCCGTGACGCCGTTTTTCCCTTTTTTCTCTACCGTCACGTTTTCCTGAGAAAAGAGCGCGTCTATCCGCTCCGCTGCCTTTGCGGGAACACCGGCGTCATATTCCAGGGTCAGAGCGCAGTCCAGGTAGCAAAGCTCCCGGATTTTTCTGCCGCTGTCGTAGACACTTAGAACCCGGACGCCCTCCACCAGGGCGGCATTCAGCCGGTCGCGGATCTGTTCCGGGGAGAATTCGTCGGTTTCCAGAGCAAAGTCTAGCAGTTCGCACCGGCTCTCCACCCCCAGACTCAGAGGCAGGGCAATGGAAACCGATGGTCGGGGATTGAAGCCCTGGGTGTGGGTCAGGGGCAGTCCGGCCCGCTTGAAGGCCCTCTGAAACAGCCGCATCAGGTCGAGATGGGAGAGGTAGATGGCGCTGCCGGTTTTCTCAAACAACGCTCTAGGCATCGCAGCCCACCTCCTTCGCAAGCCGTTCCGCGCCGCAGCCGGCGCAGCCGTGGCGGCAGTCCGGCGTGACCTTGCCCTCATAGGCGCGCTTCCGTTCCCGTTTCAGGAACTTTTTCGTCACACCCACGTCAATGGTGTCCCAGGGGAGAATCTCCTCCTCGCCGTAGCCCCGGACGGTATAGAAGTCCTCGTCAATGCCGCAGGCACGGAAGGCGTCCTGCCACTTACTATAGTCAAAGTATTCGTCCCAGCCGTCCAAGCGGGCGCCGTTTTTCACCGCCTGCTCGATCACCGGCCCCAGCCGCCGGTCGCCCCGGGCGAATACCGCTTCCAGCCGGCTCAGATCCGGGGCATGATAGTCATACTCGATGGACTTGGAGTAGAAATGGGACTTCAGAAGCTGACAGCGGCGCAGATACTCCTTGGGTGTGATCTGCTGCTCCCACTGGAAGGGGGTATGGGGCTTGGGGACAAAATAGGCCGTGGCGACATGAACCCGCAGTCCCCGCTTTTTGTTCACCGCCCGCTCCTTCCAGGTCTGAATCACCTTGTACACCAGCTCTGCGATGCCCAGCACATCCTCGTCGGTTTCCGTGGGAAGACCCAGCATGAAATAGAGCTTGACGCTGTTCCAGCCGCCGGAGAAGGCGTTGGCGCAGGTGGTGAGGATTTCTTCTTCCGTCAGATTCTTGTTGATTACGTCCCGCAGACGCTGGGTTCCCGCTTCCGGGGCAAAGGTCAGACTGCTTTTCCGACCGCTGGCCTGGAGCTTTTCCATCAGATCCCGGGAAAAGTTGTCCGCCCGGAGGGAGGGCACGGAAAGGTGAATCCTGTTTTCCGCGCAGTAAGGCAGCAGCATGTCCATCAGCTCCGGCAGCCCCCGGTAGTCCGAGGTGGACAGGCTGGAAATGGTCATTTCGTTGTTTCCGGAAACACCCAGGGTCTCCACTGCCTGGCGGTAGAGCACCTCCGGGCTTTTCTTCCGCACCGGGCGGCAGGAAAACCCTGCCTGGCAGAAGCGGCAGCCCCGGATGCAGCCCCGGAACACCTCCAGATTCGCCCGGTCATGGACGATTTCCGTGGAGGGAACAATCATGTTCGTGGGGAAATAGGCGCTGTCTAAGTTTTCGACGATCCGTTTTGTGACTTTTTTCGGCGCGCCCTCCAGGGGCACGATGGCGGCAAGGGTGCCATCGGGATTGTATTCGTGGCGGTAGAAGCTGGGCACATACACCCCCGGGATCTTCGCGGCTTCGTGTAGGAATGCCTCCTTGCTCCAGTTTCCGGCCTTAGCCTTGTCGTACAGGGACAGAATCTCCACCGTGATGTCCTCGCCCTCCCCCAGAGAGAAGAAGTCCACAAAGTCCGTCAGTGGTTCCGGGTTAAAGGCGCAGACGCCCCCGGCGAATACCATGTTCTTCAGTCCCTTCCGGTCAGCGGCGTGAAGGGGCACCCCCGCCAGGGACAGCATATTCAAAATGTTGGAGTAGGCCATCTCATAGCCGATGGTAAAGGCGATCATGTCGAAGTCCTTTACCGGATCCTGGCTCTCCAATGCCCAAAGGGGAAGGCCGTTTTTCCGCATAGCCTGCTCCATGTCGCCCCAGGGGGCGAATACCCGCTCGCACCAGACGCCCTCCATGCTGTTCATCACGCCGTAGAGAATCCGCATTCCCAGGTTGGACATTCCGATCTCGTAGGTGTCTGGGAAGCAGAACACCACACGCACCCGGACGTCTGCTTTGTTTTTCTTCACTTCGCCCCATTCGCCCCCGGTGTACCTTGCCGGCTTCTGAACCGTTGGGAGAATGCGCTGCTTGCGTTCGGTCATAGCGTTACCTCTTTGCACATTACTGGATACTATTGTACCCCGAACCGGCGCGGTTTGCAAGGTTTATTTCTTTTGACGAGCGAATGACCAGAAAAAGAAAGGCAATCAGCGGCAAAATTCCCAGATGCAGCCAGAAAGATGCCAGAAACGCGGCTGCTCCCAGGGCGGTCAGCGTTCCGACTTTCGTCCATCGGCAGATACGGCTGGCCCACTTGGGCGTCAGCCGTTCCAGAGCGAAGCCCAGCGCCCGTCCGCCGTCCAGGGGAAACACCGGCAGCAGGTTGTACACCCCCTGCACCAGGGCACAGAAGGCCAGCCGGGGAAAAACGCGGCAGAGGGTTACAAGAAGCAGGCTCGCGGCGGGGCCTGCCAGAGAACAAACAAGGGCTCTTCCCCGGCTCATGGGCATCGTCTGCATTTCAGCGCCGCCGGGGCCGATCCGAATGTCCAGCACCTTGCCTCCAAGCAGCCGGACGGCGAGATAGTGCCCCAATTCATGGAACGCCGCCGCCGTCAGGGCGGCAAGGAGCCAGCGAAGGGGCAGCGTCAGAAGCAGCAGCGCCCCCAGCAGGTAGACGGAAGCGTCAAGGTGAAGAAAGTCCCGCATGATCGATAATCTCCCGGCAGAAGGCCTCGAATGCGCTTCCCACGGGTTCCCCCGCGCGCAGCTGTCGGGTAAGCTCATCCCAGGCCGCCGCCGTTACCGTTCTGTCGCCGGGAAACACCATGTCGCGCAGCGCCTGTCTGCCCCGGGGCCACAGCCCATTGACCAGCAGTAAAAAGACAAGAAAAGCCGCTGCCGTCAGGACGGGTGCCCGTCTGGAACGCTGTCTGCGCTTCTTTCCTCCCGTGTCATACGCCACCCGATAGCCCATGTACATCACCTCGTGCAAGGGTATGCGCCGAAGGGGGCAAAAATGCGGGCAACCGGAAAAACCGCCGCTTCCCACTTGACAATGGGGGAAAAATTCATTATAATACGGGGGCTATCGGGGTATGGCGAAGTTTGGTATCGCGCTTGGTTCGGGTCCAAGAGGCCTCGGGTTCGAATCCCGATACTCCGACCAAATACTGTTATACGAACATCATATTTTGATGTCGTGTGCGTTTCCAGGGTTTTTGTCCTGGAGGCCAAAAGGCAGGGCACCCAATAACGGGGTGTCCTGCCTTTTGTTTTGTGTGTTACTGTCCCAAATTGGAAACAAAAAACGCTAAAAATTATCATTTTGCTATTGACAAACCACCCATTGAGTGGTATAATGAAGACACTTAAGAGAGATACCAAAAAATCAAGGAGGAAAACAAAATGAAGTACAACAAGAGCGAGATCATGAAGAAAGCCTGGAGCATCCGCAAGATGTCTATGAACTGGTTTTCCCCTCTGTCCTTTGCTGATTGTCTCCGCCGCGCTTGGGCCGAAGCCAAAAAGGCTACTCGTCAGTTTTGCGGTATCGTCCGAAACGTGCAGGTTGCTGGCACTCTGATGCACCCCACC